>NZ_JAVRDU010000003.1:317388-634777 GCF_031846015.1 Novosphingobium sp. MMS21-SN21R
GCGATTTTCCTGCTGATCGCGTTGCCCGGATCGATTGTTGCAGCCGCGATTGCGGTGTTGATCTTCGGCTTCTCGCTTGGCGCTGAACTCGATATCGTCGCTTACCTTACATCGCGCTATTTCGGGCGGGAGAACTTCGGCTTCCTGTTTGGCACGATTGGCGGCTGCTTGGGCTTTGCCAGCGGCAACGGGCCAGTGGCATTGAATGCCGTCTATGATGCGACCGGCAGCTATACCCCCGCATTGTGGGCCGCAATTCCATTGTGCCTGCTTTCGGCGGCGCTGTTCCTGTGCCTTGGCCGCTATCCCGATGCCGCGCCCTTGCAACCCGTTGCAGCTTGAGAGGCCTTGGCGGTGGGAAACCGGCTTTCGCACATAAAACGATAGGATACCTGTATCATGGCCGAAAAGAGCCTTCGCACCATCATCATTGGCGCCGGAATGGCGGGCATGCTTGCCGGAATCAAGCTGCTCGAACGCGGCGAGACCGACTTCGTCATTTATGAAAAGGGCGCTTCGGCAGGCGGCACCTGGCGTGAAAACACTTATCCGGGCCTTGCCTGCGACACGCCTGCGCACAGCTATTCCTATTCCTTCGCGCTCAACCCGGAATGGAGCGCGTTCTATGCGCCGGGGACGGAGATCAAGGCCTACTTCGAAGGCATTGCGCAGCGCTATGGCCTTCTGCCCTATATCCGCTTCAACACCGAAATCGAACGCTGCGACTGGCGCGATGGCCGCTGGCACGTGACGACCAAGGCGGGCGATACCGATTCGTCGGACATTCTGGTGGCCGCCAGCGGCGTGCTGCATCACCCCAGCGTGCCCGCCATTCCTGGCCTGGAGGATTTCGAGCGCCCGTGGTTCCACAGCGCGCGCTGGGATCATTCGGTGCCGCTTGATGGAAAGCGCATCGGCGTGATCGGCAATGGATCAACCGGAGTGCAGATCGTGTCGGCACTTGCCAAGCGCGCGGCGCGCCTTGTCCATTTCCAGCGTTCACCGCAATGGATCATGCCCTGCCCCGACCTGCAATATACCGAAGCTGAAAAGCAGGCCTTCCGCGATGATCCCGAAAAGATCGAAGCCGTGCGCAACGGCCCGGATGCCGCTGCGCGCAAGGCACGTTTCACCGCCGCGATCATCGACATGGATTCGCCCGAACTTTCCGAAATTCAGGAAATCGTGGAAAAGAATCTGGAAGAAAGCATTCGCGATCCGGAGTTGAAGGAAAAGCTGCGGCCCAATTACCGCGCGGCCTGCAAGCGCATGATTTTTTCAGCCCACTATTACAACGCCGTGCAGGAACCCACCGTATTCCTTGAAAACAAGGCGATCGAGCGCGTCGAGGCCACCGGCATCCGCATGAAGGATGGCACGTTCCACGAACTGGACGTGCTGGCTGTTGCCACCGGATTCGACGTCGGCAAGTTTGTGCGGCCCATGAAGTTCTATGGCGAAGGTGGTATGGATCTTGACGAATTCTGGAAAAAGGGTCCGCGCGCCTATTATGCCGTCACCATCCCGCACTTCCCCAATCTGTGCCTGCTCAATGGCCCGACCGGCCCTGTCGGCAATTTTTCGCTGATCGATATTGCCGAAAAGCAGTGGGCCTATTTCGAACAGTTGGTCGACCTTGTCCGGTCCGGCCAAGCCAAGGCCGTCGCCCCGACAGAGGCTGCGCTCGAAACCTATGAAGCGGCGCGCAACAAGGATGCGATGCGAACGGTCTTTGCATCGGGCTGCAGCAGTTGGTATCTTGATGCCAATGGGGTGCCGCAAGTGTGGCCGTGGAGCTATGACCACTTCGTCGAAGTGATGCGCGCACCAGACTTGTCTGATTACGCGCTGGTGGCCTGAAGCCAGACCGTCCCCCTATACCGTCCCTACGCCTGTTACCGGTGAACCCACAGCACCGGGCAGGCGCAGCGGCGGCGCAGTAAACAGGAAACGGTTGCGGCCGTGGTCACGCAGCCAGTCGGCAAGATCGCTCAACAGGAACATCTCACCCAGCGGGATGCCCAGCTTAAACAGGCACAAGTGGTGCAGCGGCACGCGCACGCCATGCGCATCCTGACGCACGAAATCGGGCATGAATTCAACCGCTTCGTTATCGGATACCAGCGCCGCTACGCCGCTGTCTGCCACCCATTGCAACAGCCGCTCATCAAACCCGTCAAGGCCGGAACAACGGTGGGGATCAAACGCAGCACCTGCGTCGGCATATTGCGCCAGCAGCGCACGATCAAAGCCGGTGCGCAGACACAGCACATCGCCCGGTTCCACCGTAACCTTGTCGGCATCAAGAATCTGCATCAGCCGGTCGTACCCCACAGGCACCGCTTCCAGCCCGACATGGGCGAACAGATCGACCATCACGCCGCGCGTCTGCAGGCCGGTTTCGGCCATCCGTTCAATCCCCAGGGCAAAGGCCCCGTGCGGCCCCGGCACGGCTTCGCGCCCGTGCAAGTAATCAAACGGTCCGCAGACATGCTGGTTCGCGCGAAAGCCGTTGTAATAGGTCACTTCATCCGCGCCCTGTCCTTGGGCGTCAAATTCATACCCCATGTGGCACAACGCATCCCACTGGGTGGAATATTGCAGGCTGAGCGTCACCCGGTCATCGCAAACCACCTCTTTCATGCCGGGAATGGCGCGGCCATAGGGGTAATTGATCACCGGATCATCACCGCGCATCGAGAACGAGCGCTCTGGCGGAAAGCGGCGGGGGTTAAGCTGCGTGCGCGGACAATCCAGCGGCAGGGACAGACAGAAAGCGATGCCTTCACGCACCTCTTGTGCGGCGGCGCGGCGGTGAGCAGGGGTGATAAGGTTCAGCCGGCCAATCTGATCGTCAGGGCCGAAATCGCCCCAGTTCGATCCTTCTGGCCGCACCGCCCAGCGCTTGCCCGCTGCGGCTTGCGTTTCGTCACCCATTTCACGCCCTTTTCCCGTTGCAACGCCGCAGCATAATTGTGCAATCTCGCCCTAGCCAGCACAAATGCATGCGGCTATGTGCATTAGTGAGAGGAATCCCGAAGCGATGGCACGTTTTCATTACACCATCCTGTCGCGTGCGCACCCCGGCCGCGAAGAGGAATTTGTCGCATGGTACAGGGACCAGCACATCGCCGATGTTTGCCGCATGCCGGGCGTTGTCGGCGGGCAATTGTTCCGCATGGATTTCCAGCGTGTCTATGCGCTCGACGATGCCCCGCAGTGGACCTTGATGACGATTTATGAACTGGAAGGCGATGATCCTGAACCGATCATCGACAATATCCGCGCGGCGTCCGGCTCTGCCAACATGCCCGCCTGTGCCGCGCTGAACAAGGACGGCATGATCCAGGCCGCTGGCCACCTGATTGCCTCAGGCGGTGCCCATGCACCAGCCAAGGCCAGCCAATAATTCGCGCCGTGCGCGCACAAATTCCAAGGAGCCTCCAATGACCGAACAACCCCACCTTCTGGTCACGCAGGAAGATCAGATCCTGATCGCCACTTTCAACCGGCCTGAAAAGCTCAACGCCATGAGCATGCAATTGATGGCGCTGCTGGGCGAGGCGGTCGAACGTTTCCGCGATACGCCAGAGTTGAAGGTCATGCTGATCCGTTCCACAGGCCGTTACTTCTCGGCCGGAGCAGACCTCAAGGGCGACGGGGAACATTCGGTTGCTCCCAACACCGGCTCCGGCATTCGCGAAATGCACCGCCGCCTGCCCACGCGGATGCGCCAGATCTGGGACGAGATGGAAGCGATCGAGAAGCCGTTCGTCGTTGCGCATCAGGCCCGCTGCGTAGGCGGCAGCCTTGAAATGTCGATGTCCTGCGATTTCCGGCTTGCGGCAAAAAGCGCCAGCTATGCCTTTCCCGAAGCAAAGTTCGGCGTTCTGCCCGCCACCAATGGCGTCAGCCGCCTTGTCCGCCTGGTAGGCCCGCATTGGGCACGCCTGCTGATCACCGCGAACATGCCGGTCGATGCCGAAGAGGCGCGGATCATGGGGCTGGTTCACAAGATATTTCCGGACGAAACCTTTGAAGATGATGTCATGGCGTTTTGCCGCCACCTGACGCAGCAAAATGGCGAAATGATGGGCGCATCGAAGGTCGCTATCGAGCTTTGCAACGATCTGCCCGCGCATCAGGCAGCGTCTGTCGAACGCCTCGTCAACAGTTCGTTGATGCTGGGCGATGATTACAAGAAGCTGATGACGTCACACATCGCCAGCATCGGCTCCAAGAAGGGATAACCGCTATGTCAGCAGACCAGCAGGATACCTCGAAGTTCCAGATCTTCCGCGCAGCCGATGCCAAGGATCTTATGGAAGAAGGCTGCATGACGGTCGAACCGTTCAGCCCGGTGCAACGTGCCGGGATGGACAAACTGGTCGCGGCAGGTTTCATGGACGGCGATGAGGTGAAGGTTCTCGTCAATCTTCCCGGCTTCAGCCTGACACATGTGTGGTTCAAGAAAGACTACCCTCTGCCCCTGCACAGCCACGATGTTGACTGCCTCTATTATATCATCGCAGGCAGCATCAAGCTGGGCACCGAAACGCTGGGCGAGCGTGACAGCTTCTTCATCCCCACCGGCGTTCCATACACCTACAAACCGGGGCCGGATGGGGCCGAATTGCTCGAATTTCGCCACGCCACCCACTTCAACTTCGTCAATCTGGCGAAGGGCGAAGCGTTCTGGGAAAAGGCTGCGGCCATTGCTGCTGAAAGCCGGGCAGACTGGCAAACTGCCGTGCGCCCCACATTGAATGTCCAGACAGACGCCTGATCCGCAAGCAGGAAACATTGATATGACCGAAACCACGATCCGTTACGAAAATCCTGCAGAAGGCGTCGCCCGCATCGTTCTGGCGCGCGCGGACAAGCATAACGCCATCAATCCGCAAATGATCTTCGAGGTGAACGAAGCCTTCAACCGCGCGGTACGCGATGAATCGGTGAAAGTGATCATCCTTGGCGCTGATGGCCGCAATTTTTCGGCAGGGCACGACATTGCCGATACGGTCGAAAAGTATCAGCAATCGGTGCAGGCCGGCTCACCCGGCGTCAGCAGCTGGAGCGACTTTACCGAGGAATATACCCACGGTTGGTATGCCGCCGAAAAGGAAGCCTACCTTGAATCCGCCCGTCGCTGGCGCAACCTGTCCAAGCCGACGATCTGCACCGTGCAGGGCAAATGCATTGCCGGCGCGCTGATCTTTGCATGGGTGTGCGATATTATCGTGGCCTCAAAAGATGCGCTGTTTTCCGATCCGGTGGTCACGTTTGGCGTTTCCGGCGTCGAATGGCTGGGCCACCCGTGGGAACTGGGCGCGCGCAAAGCCAAGGAATTCCTGTTCACGTCCGATACGTGGAGCGCCGATGAAGCGCACCGTCTGGGCATGGTCAACCATGTCGTCGAACGTGAAAACCTTGACGAATTTGCGCTGGCGATGGCCAAGAAGATTGCAGGCAAGCCCGCCTTTGCGCTGAAGCTTGCCAAGGAAGCGGTCAACAAGACGCTGGATATTCAAGGGCAGATGAACGCCATCGATCAGGCGTTTTCGTTGCATCACCTGTGCCACAACCAGAACTTCCGCAAGTTTGGCTATGGCATGGACACCAGCAACCTGCCCAGCCTTGCCAGTGCGCCGAAAAAGCCTGCCGACGCCTGAGAATGGCTCCGGTGGCCAAGCAGACATTGCTGGTTGCCGGAGCCAGCGGCGTCATCGGCACAAGCGCGGTTGAGCATTTTGCACAGTTGCCTGAGTGGGAGGTCATCGCCCTTTCGCGGCGGCCTCCCCGCGTGGCTGCAGGCTGCGATTTCCGGCATGTTCCGGTTGATCTGACAGACAGCGGTGCTTGTTCAAAGGCATTGGCCGCACTGCCACCTGTCACGCATCTGGTCTATGCCGCCGTGGCCGAAGCGCCGGGTCTGGTCACAGGCTGGCACGATGCGGCGCTGATGGCGCGCAATGGTGCGATGTTCGAAAACATCCTGCACCCTCTGGCAGCATCGGGCAGTTTGCAGCACGTCACTCTGCTGCAAGGGGCCAAGGCCTATGGCGCGCATGTCCACCCGATCACGGTGCCACTGCGTGAAGATGGCCCGCGCGATCCGCACCCGAATTTCTATTGGCTCCACGAAGACGCGCTCAGGAATGCGTCGGCGCAGGCCGCTTTCACCTTCACCATCTGGCGCCCGCAAGTGCTGATCGGAACCGCACCGGGCGCTGCGATGAACCCGCTGCTGCCCATCGCCGCCTATGCCGCGATTTGTCAGGAACGCGGCCTGCCGTTCTGTTTGCCAGGCGCAGGCGATGGCTTGTTGGAGCTGGTCGACAGCCAGCTTCTTGCCGAAGCGATGCACTGGTCCATGACGTGCCCAAACAGCACCAAACAGACCTTCAACATCACCAACGGTGACATATTTGTGCTCCGCCATGCATGGAACAGCCTTGCAGAGGCCATGCACCTGCCCGTTCACGGTGATGCAACCACCGACTTCGTGGCGTTCTTTGCCGAAGAGTCCAACCAGCAGGCGTGGACCGCGCTTGCGGAAAGGCACAGGCTGATCGAACCTTCACTGTCGGCTTTTCTCGGCCAGTCGCACCACTATCTCGACCTGCTGATCAGCCCGCGTCTGGCCGGGCGCGTGCCGGTGTTGCTGAGCACGATCAAGCTGCGGCAGGCAGGCTTTGCAGGCTGCCGGGACAGCCTGCGCACCATCTTGTCGGCACTTGCGCGGATGGCTGATCTGCGGCTCGTCCCACCGCTTCTGCGCGGTTGATCGGCGATCAGCCGCCGCGTGTGACGGGGATGAGCGCGCCCGAAATGGCGCGTGCTGCAGGCGACGCCAGAAACAGGATCACCTCGGCGATTGCTCCCGGCTGTACCCAAGTGGAGAAAACGGCATCGGGCATATCCGCCCGGTTGGTCGGCGTGTCGATGATGCTTGGCAGCACGGCGTTGACGGTGACCGTTTTGCCGGAAAGCTCTGCCGCAAGGGCTTCTGTAAGCCGGTGGACGCCTGATTTGCTGGCGGCATAAGCGCCCATGCCCATGCCGGCAGAAATCGCTGCTCCTGCACCGATGTTGACGATCCTGCCCTGTTCCGATTGCGTGAGCAAAGGCAGCGCGAGTTTGGTGATCGTGGCGTTGCTGACAAGGTTCATCGATTGCATGCGCAGCCAGGTGTCGATTGCCCCGTCTTCCAGCGTCTCCCAAGAAAATCCGCCAGCGACATTCACAAGCACGTCGATACCGCCATGCGCAGCATTGACGGCATCAAGCGCGGCCTGCGTTGCCACTGCATCGGTAAGATCTACGCCGCCAATGTCGAGCACTCCGGCGATCGGAGTGTGTGCGGTTTGCGCAAAATCGATGCGGCATACCGTGTCTCCGGCTGCAACAAAGGCTTCGGACACGGCTTGGCCCAGAACGCCAAATCCGCCTGTAACAATCACTGAACGCGCCATTTCAAACATCCCCTGCGATTTGGTCCGCTAAAGCCGGGCAAACGTAAAAATGCAATTGCACGATTGCAATAGTTTTGCCTCTGCTTACAAATTGGGTTGAAAAGCGGATGAGTTCAACGCGCTGATGCAGCGGCCAAAAGAGCCAAAACCGGTTGGGAGAAAACGAGATGTCGGGATTGCTGGGCCTTGAAGGCAAGCGCATTCTGGTGCTGGGTGGTGGCCTTGGGATGGGCGAGGCCACGGTCAAACTGATCGCCTCGCACGGTGCGCATGTAGCGGTGGTTGATCGTGAACTGGAACGCGCACAAAGCGTAGTGAACGAGGTCGTGGCTGCAGGCGGCGTGGCGGTGCCCTTTTCCTTCGACGTGCTGGATGATGATGCGCTGGTGGCTGGAATCGCGGTGGTCGAACGCGATTTCGGGCCGCTGGATGGGATGGCCAGCATCATCGGCATGGCCGCATGGGGCCTGCTGGTTGATATGGACATGGCAACCTGGGACGAAGATCAGGACCGCAATCTGCGCTACTTCTTCCTGGCCGCACGAGAAGTGGCGCGCAGCATGATGGTGCGCAAGGTAGACGGATCGATCGTCTGTGTTGCCTCGGTCGACGGAATGCGCTCAGCCCCGCATCACGGCGCATACGGCGCGGCAAAGGCCGGGCTTATCAACCTGGTGCGGACAATGGCGGCGGAATGGTCGCCTTACAACATCCGCGCCAATATTGTTGCCCCCGGTCCCATCGTGACTCCGCGCATTCCCCATCGCGGTGATGCAGAAGAGCGCAAGATGATGGTAAACGTGCCGATGCACCGGCGCGGTACGGTTGAAGACATTGCCAAGGCCATTGCCTTCTTCCTGTCCGACATGTCGCCTTATGTCACGGGCCAGACATTGGCCGTTGATGGCGGATCATTGGCAACCAATCCTTTCTTCCCGCTGGCCGAAGGGCACGGCGCGGACGGCAACTGATGTCCGCACTCACCGGGATGGCACCCCCGCCCGAATTGCTGGAACGCCGCGCCGCCATCAGCGCGGCTGTAGCGGCGGGATATTTCCGCACTGATCCCGTTGCGGTTGAAATCCGGATTGCAGGCGTGCGTTGCCTGCGCTTTGCTGCGCCTGGAACGTCGCGCGGAACGGTAATGCACCTGCACGGCGGGGCTTTTCGGATGGGATGCCCCGAACAGGTGGGGCCGTTTGCCGCAGCGCTGGCAGAACGGTGCGGGGTCGATGTCATTTGCCCGGCCTATCGGCTTGCGCCAGAACATCCCTTTCCCAGCGGTGTAGACGACGGCATGGCTGTGCTGGCAGCACTGGCAGGGCAGGACCAACCGTTAGTGGTTTCGGGCGATTCTGCTGGTGGCGGGCTGGCAGCCTGTCTGGCCGCGCGAAGCCATGAACGCGGGCACAAATTGGCCGGTCTGGTCTTGCTGTCGCCGTGGCTTGATCTCACCATTTCCAGCCCAAGCTATCAGGTCAACAGCCAGTCTGACCCGCTGTTCTCGGCAGAATCGGCGGCGGCGGCGGCGGCGCTTTATCTGCAGGGCCGCAATGCCGATGATCCTGCCGCATCACCGCTTCATGCAGACGTTGCGGGGTATCCACCAACGTACATTAATGTGGGCAGTGGCGAGGTCCTGCTGGATGATGCACGGGCGATGGCCTCCAAACTGCAACTGGCGGGCGTGCCGATAACACTGGTCGAGGTTGACGGCATGGACCATGTTGCCGTCACGCGCGGCCCTGATCTGCCGGGCAGCGCACACACTTTTGCGACCATGACGACATTTATCGACACCATGCTGCAATAGATCAGCAACACCAATCGCTTCGGCCATGCGCAAGTGGCAAAGGCGTTTGCAATGCACTTCACGAGATGCAATAGTTTAGGCAACGCTGCGCAAAGTGCGGCAAAATCAATTCGGAGAGGCTGCACCTGTGGCAGACATTAGCAATTTGGCAGCGCCCGCCGCCGCACCGCGAATACCGCGTTCCGCATATTTTGCCCTGTTCGTGTTGGTCCTTACCAACCTGTTCAACATGCTCGATCGGACGATCGTTTCGATTCTGGCACAGTCGATCAAGACCGATCTCAAACTTTCCGATGCCGATCTGGGCTTTCTGCTGGGAACGGCATTTGCGGTGTTCTACTCGGTCGTCGGCATTGCGATGGGCCGGATTTCGGATTTCGTTTCCCGAAAGAAGATGCTGGCCATCGGTTTGGCGCTGTGGTCGGTCATGACGGCACTTGGCGGCGCGGCCGTGGGCTTTGTCTCGCTCAGCGCAGCCCGCATCGGCGTTGGCGTCGGTGAAGCTGTGGCAAACCCTTGTTCGCACTCGCTGCTGGCCGATACCTTCCCCGCGCGCAACCGCGCATTGGCGCTGGGCACTTACCTGACCGGCACGTTCCTTGGCACAGCCACTGCACTGATCGTGGGCGGCCTGTTCGTGCAGAAATGGCCAAGCTTCTGCACCGCCATCCCGATTGGCGGCGTGTGCGATCTGGCTGGCTGGCAGGCTGCGTTGATCGCGGTCGGCACCCCTGGATTGCTGCTGGCCCTGCTGGTGCTGACGCTGCATGAACCACCCCGTCCGCAAACGTCGCAGCAAAAGCACTATGGCACGGTGCGCCTTATCATGCGCGAAATGGCAACCGCTTTCCCGCCATTCACGCTGTTTTCGATCTACGGCATCGGCGGCATGGCAGCGCTGAAGCGCAACCTGATGCTGATTGCGCTGATCACCGCAATCGCTACCGGCCTTATCCTCATCACTGGTGACAAGGCGCAATGGATTGCCTGCTCGCTTGGTGCTTACTCAATCGTCACGTGGGGCCAGGTACAGAGCTATGGCGACAAGCCGCTTTACCGCCTGACGTATGGCGATCCCACCTTCATGCTTGGTGTTCTGGCAACGGCGCTGGTCGCCTGCGTGATTGCCGGCATCAGCGTTTGGGCAGCACCGCTGGCGATGCGTTCATTCACCGATGTTTCGGCTGTGACCATCGGCGTTGGCATGGGCGTTATCTATGTCAGCGGCGCCATCATCGGTGTCGTGCTTGGCGGTTGGCTGACAGATCGCTGGAAAGCACGCGATCTGGCCGCTCCGCTCAACATGACGACCATCGCCCTGATCGGTCTGATCCCTTGCATTTCGCTGATCGTGTGGGCCCCAAGCCTGCCGATCTTCCTTGTCGCCTATTTCCTGCTCAGCATCTTTGCTTCGCTGTGGAGCGGTGGCATTGCGGCGATGATCCAGGATCTTGTCCTGCCGCGCATGCGCGGTGCAGCAGCAGCCAGCAACGCACTGGTCGCCATCGTCGTGGCATCGGGCATCGGTCCGTACTGGACCGGCAAGGTCAGCAATATGACCGGATCGCTCGGCACGGGTATTCTCAGCATTCTGTTGCTGGCCCCGATTGCCCTTGTCCTGCTGGTCATTGCAGGACGCAGGTTGCGCCACGAAACGCCCGAACGGCGTCTGGCCATCGCCAACGAAGCGGGTGAACAAGAAGGCTGGAAAGCCAAGCCTGCAAAATAAAAAACATATCATGGCGGGAACAGGCGTTCCCGCCATTTTTACATCAGCGCTGGGAGATGGTGCAATGACGGTACGGGCAAGGCTTGCATTTGTAGCCATCGGCATGGTTGCGTTTTCGCCCCCCGCTCTGGTCAATCCCGCATTGGCGCAAAAGGCCGAGGCACCCACTCTGCCCAGCGTATCGGCCCCCATTCCCGTCACGGCCCAGTCCCGCCCGTTTCTCGGCGCTCCTGAAGCGGTGGCAAAAGCGGGCTATGTCGAAGAAGAATTCTTCCTTTCCGGCATGGGCCATACGTATGATTGGGACGCCAATGGCACGTCGGTGAAAGCCATTTCCGGCCCCGGAAAATACGTCACGCGCATTCTGGTGCGCCGCCCGCGCGATGCTGCAAGGTTTGGCGGCAATGTCGAAGTCACGATCCTCAACGCCAGCTTGAACGTCGATCTTGGCGGGCCAACCGACTTTGCCCAATTGGCACAACGCGGCGATGTGTGGATCGGGATTACGTCAAAAGCGATTACGGCCAACGCCCTGAAGAAGTTTGATGCCGCGCGTTATGCCCCGCTTGATTGGAGCAATCCGGCGCCTGCGGCCAACCGTTGTGCAAATCCCACGATGATCCCGCCCTATATGGCTGGCGGCAAAGAGGTGATCGAGGCCATGACCAAGGCCGGGATCAGGAACAGCTGGCCCGAATATGAAGACGGGCTGGTCTGGGACATGATCGGCCAGCTGGGGCTCCTGCTTAAAAGCGAACAGCGCGATGCTGTCCTGCCCGGCTTTGCGCGCCCACGTCTGTTCATGACCGGGTTTTCCCAATCGTCCATTTACATCCGCACCTGGGTGGCAGGATTTCACAACCGCTATCGCACGCCAGATCGAAAGCCTGTTTATGACGGCTATCTGGCCATCGTCGGCCCGGCGATGATCCGCATAAACCAGTGTGCACAAGACATCGCGCTTGAAGACCCGAAACAGAAACTGGCCGCGCCAGATGTTCCGTTCATCTCGCTCTCTTCAGAAGGCGAAATGTGGCAGGCGCGCCATACCCGCCAGCCAGACCGTTTCACGCGGCGCGGCGGGATTGTCAGTTATGAGGTGGCGGGTTCATCGCACATGGCCACCGACATTCCCGGTCGCGGGCCTGATCCGATGATGTTCGCGCCCATCCCCGATATGATCAAAGCCGGAGCGGCCTTGGGCGGAGCAGCGCCCAACCCGTCATTGTTGCCCAAGGACGCCAAGCCGAACGACTTTACCTGGCAACCGATTGTACGCGGCGCCTATGCCAATCTGCTGGAATGGGCCCGCACAGGCAAACGGCCGCCACGCGCGCCCGGCATCGCACTGGACGACAAGCTTGAGATCGTCCGCGATGCCGATGGCAATGCCGTGGGCGGCGTGCGCTCTGCCTATATCGACGTGCCCGTTGCGTCGCATACCGGATATCTGACGGCTGGCGGCATGGGCGGCGTGACCGGAGCCAAGCGGGCGTTTCCCGCAGACAAACTCAACGTCCTGTATCCAACGCCTGCCGATTATGCTGCGAAGTTCACGGTGCGGACCGAAAAGATGCTCAAGGACCGCTGGATCACCGCTGATGACGCCAAGGCGATGATCGCAGCGGCAAAATCTGCAAAACTGCCCTGACGCATTCAGGGCAGTTTGCCGGCATCAATGTTCGTGATCGTCGTCGGCATCGTCTGGCGGCGTGCACAGGATCGTCCATGCTTCGAACAAGGATGACCGCGCCCGCTTGATGGCATTTGCCGCCGCCGGATCAATCGGCGTCAACCGGACGATCAAATCGACTAGCGCATCGTTTGCATCATAAGTTTCGCGGCGCAGGGCGATCCGCAGTTCATCATCTTCTTCAGGCATCAGCATTCTTCCGCAAGGGGTGTGGCGAGGGGTATGGACAGGTCTGGTTGCAGCGTCACCAGCGTACCATTCAGGCGGGGCACGGCGGATAGCGGGTCAAGGTCTGCATCGCTGACCAGCTTGTTGCGATCATGGCCGTGCCGGAAAACTTGCGCCGAGGTGGCAGGATCAAACAGCGGCGAACCCCACCCTTGCGCCAGCACCACAATGCCGCGCCGCACATCGTCCGAAAGAACGGCGCGCGCGCTGATCTTGCCCGTGTCCGACGTGACGAGAAGCGCATCACCCTGCGCAATGCCGGCATCTTCGGCATCGACGCGGTTGATCTCGATCGTTTCGGCGGTGTCATCGCGCCCGATGCTGCCTGATGATTCGGCCAAAGACGCATTCATCATGCCGTTGCGCCGCCGTGAAATGATCCGGTAGCTGCCGGCAGGGGGCCTGCCGACAAGGCGATCCCCGGCAAGCACGGCTGCCAGTTCATGTGCCAGTTGATCCGGGCAAAGCTGTACCTTGCGGCCTTCCTTGCTGAAATAGGACAGGAAATGCCCCATCGTCCGTTCGCCGTAAAGCAAGCCGTGCGGTGCTGCGCGCACATCATCGAGCGTTATGCTGCCTGACTGTGCGATCATGCCGGCTGCCATATCATCTGGCGATGCCACGTGCCCACCAAACACCGGCTTGCCCATCGCGTCAGCCAGATCACGATAGAACGTCCATTCGGGGCGAACCCCCGGCGGAGGTGCCACAACCGCCCGTGACGCCTGAATGAACGGCTTGTCGTTATAGCTGTGCAGCGCGACGTGGCATTCATCACGTTCCAGGAAATGCACGGCAGGGATCAGCCAGTGCGCATCGCGGTGGCTTTCCCGCTGGAACAGATCGACGCTGACCAGCAGATCAAGCTTGCCCAGAGCACTCGCCAGTTTTGCGCCACCAGCGCCTGTCGAAACGGGGTTGCCCCCGCCGATGATCAGCGCGCGGATTTGCCCATCGCCCGGCGTAGTGATCTCATCTGCCAGTTCGGCCAGGCTGTATTGCCCCACCACGGTTTCGATCCCGCGCACGCGGCTGCGGCGCTTGGGCTCTTTGCCGGCATTGGCCATCGGCAGATTATAGGGCCAGTTCGGCGCAAAACGCCCGCCTTCGCGGTCAACCCGGTCGGTCAGCACGTTCAGCGCCAGCGTCAGCCAATGCGTCAGTACGCCGTGCCGTGCCAAAGCCGGGCCGGTTCCGGCAAAAGCAAACGCGCGCTTTGCACCGGCAAATCCGCGCGCAACGCTGGTGATGTCATCGGCAGGAACATCGCAAATCTTGGCAAGTTGGCCGAGCGTGATCGACGCCGCCATTGCGCGAAGCTCGCCCAAGCCTTCAACCACCAATTCGGGCGGAAGCCGTTCACGCCCTTCATCAAGGATCACCTTGATGACGCCAAGCAGAAAGGCCCAGTCCGTTTCAGGCATGGCAGCAACATGGCGCGTGGCCCCTGCGGCAGTTTCGGTCCGGCGCGGGTCTACGACGACAATCTCCGCACCCGCCTTTGCGCGGTCTTTCAGCCGTCGCCAGCCATTGGGCACTTTACCGCCCCAGTTGAACTTGCTCACCGCAGGATTGGTGCCGATCAGCAGCGCATAATCGGTGGAATCAATATCCGGGATCAGCGCCAGCGTTTCCAGCCCGAACACATGATCGCAAGCCACGTGCTTTGCGTTGCTGTCAATCGACTGCACGCCATAGCGCTGGTTCGTACCGATGGCCGCAAGCAAGCCGAAGTGCCATGCCGCTGCGCCTGCGCTGAAACCCATCGGATTGCCCAGATACCCGGCAACGGCGTCCTTGCCATGGGCGTCGATGATGGCTTGCAGACGCGTGGCAATATCGTCCACCGCTTCGGCATATGTCGCCTCGACATAGCGGTCGCCCACCCGCTTCATCGGCGCCTTCACGCGATAGGGGCTTGCCGCCACTTCATGGGATTGCTGGCCCTTCACGCAGAAATCGCGCCAGGTATAGGGGTTTTGCTTGTCCGGGCGGATCGATTGGATCACCCCGTCCTGTACCTGTGCTTCCAACCCGCACAGTTGTTCGCAGATCAGGCAATGGGTGAAAACCGTTTGCGGTGCGCTGTGCTGTGCCATGGTTCAGGCCGCGTCTTCGCGGATCAGGTCTGCGGCTTTTTCGCCGACCATGATCGCAGGTGCATTGGTGTTCGCAGAAGGCATGATCGGCATGATCGACCCATCTGCCACACGCAGCCCCTTCACGCCGCGCACGCGCAAGCGCGGATCGACAACCGAGCGATCATCCCCGCCCATCCGGCATGTGCCCACCGGATGATAGCCGATGCCCGATGTATTGCGGATGCGCGCTTCCCATTCGGCATCGTCACGCGGACGTTCCGCAGGCGCAATCCTGCCGGTCATGTGTTTGGCAAAGCTTGGCGCATGAAGGATGTCATCCACCGCTTTCAACCCCCGGACAAGCGCCGCCATGTCTTGGGGATCACCCAGCAGGCGGTGGTCAATCACGGGCGCATCCGCCGGATCAGCGCTGCGCAAGCGGATTTCACCCCGGCTGCGCGGTTTGGCGACATTGGTGTAAACCACAATGCCGGGCTTGTGATAGGGTTTGCGCGTGGCCGGATCAAAGGAAAAGGCGCCAAACTGCAGCTTGATGTCCGGTTCGGCAAGGCCGGGTTCGGAACGCAGGAAAGCCATGCCTTCAACCGGCGTCATCGACATGATGCCACGGCCTGCCAGCAGATATTGAATCACGCCCTTGGCCAGATGCAGTGGGCCCATCGTCATGTTGACCGTGGGAATATCCACCGACACGCTGGTCTGGACGCTGGCATGTTCCTGCAGGTTCTTGCCCACTTCAGGGGAATCAACCTGCACGGCTATGCCCATTTTGCGCAGTTCCTCGGCAGGGCCGATGCCCGACCGCAGCAGGATGGCCGGCGATGCCATGGTGCTGGCGCTGATGATAACCTCGCGCCGCGCAGCCACCTGATGAACGATGCCGTCCTTCACATATTGCACACCGGTGGCCTGGCCATTTTCGATCAGCACCTTGTCCACCAATGCACCGGTGATGACAGTGAGGTTGGGGCGCTTCATGGCTGGCTGCAGGAACGCCAGCGCAGCGCTGGAGCGCTGGCCGTTACGCTGTGTGACATAGGCGATGAACGCCCCGTCGACATCGCCAGCGCAATAATCATCAACCTTGCGCATACCCAGATCAGCGCAAGCATCGACAAAGGCATGGGACAACGGATGAACCTTGCGCGGCAGTGCGACACCCAGCGGGCCTTCTGTGGAATGTGATTGGCTGGGCGCGCCATCAAAGCCTTCGGACCGTTTGAAATAAGTCTGGACATTGTTCCAGCCCCAGCCTGTGCAGCCCAGATCCTTTTCCCAGCTATCGTAATCGGCGCGCGAACCGCGAATGTACATCATGCCGTTGATGGAAGAACCACCGCCCAGCATCTTGCCGGCCGTCCACATCACCCGCCGCCCGTTCAGCGATGGGTCGGGTTCGGTCATGTACATCCAGTCGGCAGTGGGTTTGCCCAGCAGCTTGTAGGAACCCGACGGCATCTTGACCAGAAAGCCATCGCCCGGGCCACCGGCTTCCAGCAGGATGACCGAGCAGTTCGGGTTTTCGGACAGACGACTGGCCAGAACGCAGCCTGCGCTGCCTCCGCCCGCAATCACGTAATCGGCTGTCTTGGTACCCATGGCGTGTTCCTGTCCCTCAATGGTGTGCGCCTGATTGGTTCAGGCGTTCAATCCGCCGTTTATGCTGATCACTTGTCCCGTGATCTTGGCTGCCCCGGTTCCACACAGGAACAGGACCATCGGCGCAATATCTGCGGGCGTTGGCAGGCCAAGGCCAGCGCGGTCCCGTGCAGCGCCTGCGCGCGCGGCATGGGCTTCGAATACCGGTGTTTCCGCCACAAAGCTGGGCGATATGCAATGCACCCTCACCCCCTGCCGCGCCACTTCAAGCGCAAGATTGCGCACGAAGGTCATTATGCCGCCAAAAGCCGCCCCAATCACCGCCTGCCGGGGCGAGGAAAACTTGCCTGCGTCCGATGCAAAGCCGACAATGGTGCCGCCTTGCTGCGCCAAATGTGGCAGGGCAGCATGGCACAATTGCGCAAAGCTGCCCAGGACAAGCGCGGCATGGCGCCCCATCTGGGCCGGATCAGCCGTTGCCAGCGGCCCCGCCACGCCCGATGCGCCGGTAATGCCGCAGTGGACAACAGCATCAAGCCTGCCCGCGGTGGCAACCACATGGCCCACCATTTCAGCAATGGCCTGTTCTTCGCGGAAGTCGGCAGGAGCGGCGATCAATCTGGCGTCCGGGGCGCGCTGAACCAACCGCTCCATTGCCACAGCAACAGTTTCAGGCCGCGAACCGTGCATGGCCACCACTGCTCCTGCAGCAGCGGCCTGCGCGGCGATCTCGAACCCGATGGCACCGCTGGCCCCGGTCACAAGGATCACGCTGCCTCGTGTCAGGGACATGGCTATGCCGCCGTCAGACGGCAGAACCGAGGTTCATCACTTGAACGTCCTGGAACGCGCGAATGCCTTCGACGCCGCGTTCACGGCCAATGCCGCTCATCTTGACGCCGCCCGATGACGAGTTGGCGCTGGCAAAGAAGGCGTTGACGTTGACTGTGCCGGTGCGCAAACGCCGCGCCACATCCAGCGCAGCCTTGGCGTCCTTGCCAAAGACATAGCCGGAAAGGCCAAGCGAGCTGTCATTGGCCATTTCGATGGCATGATCCACATCGCGGTAACCGATGACCGACACCACCGGCCCGAAGATTTCATCCTGCGCCGAAGGGTTCTTGTTGTCTGGCACATCAAGGATCGTCGGCTCAAAGAAGTATCCCGGACGGTCCGCGCGCTTGCCGCCTGATACGACCGTGGCGCCTGCTTCAACCGCCAGCTTCACATAGCGTTCGCAACGCAAGACTTGCGCTTCGCTGATGACCGGGCCCATCGTGGTTTCAGGATCGGTGGAATTGCCGATCTTGGCATAGGCCATGCTGGCGGCCATTGCGCCCAGAACCTTGGCTTTTTCTTCCTGCGGCACAAAAATGCGCGTGCCCAGAACGCAGCCCTGTCCGGCGTGCGCCATGCATACGCCGATGGCGGCGCTGTATGCAGCTTCAACCCGGTCCGGCAGGAAAATCTGCGCGGACTTGCCGCCCAGTTCCAACTGCAACCGCTTCATCGAAGGTGCCGCCTGGCCTGCAACAATGCTGCCAACTTCGGTCGATCCGGTGAAGCTGACCATGTTGACAGCCGGGTCCGTCGTCAACAATTGCGCGCCTTCCGCTCCGCCTTCGGCCAGAATGCTCAATACGCCTTCGGGCAGGCCAGCTTCTGCAGCGATTTCGGCCAGCGCCAGCGCGCTCAGCGGTGTCAGCGGGCTGGGACGCAGGATCACGCAGTTGCCCGTGGCGAGCGCAGGCATGATCTTCCAAAGGTTGATGTGCAGCGGGAAGTTGTAGGCCGAAATGGCAGCGACCACGCCCACTGGCACATAACGGCGGATGCTTTGGACAAAGCCGCCCATGTTGTTGATGCGTTCTTCAAGCGAGATCGGATTTTCTTCGATTTCCGGAAGCTTGAGGCACAAGTCCAGCATCACGTCCATTTGCGCCATTGGCGCGCCAACCTGTGCGTGCAAGGCGAACGATTTGATCGGCATGCCGGTTTCGGTCACGATCAGATCGCGCAGATCATCGGTCCGCGCCATGAACAGTTCAAGCAAAGCGCGCACTTTGGCCACGCGCACCTTTTGGGGTGTTGCAGCCCATTCGCCCTTGTCTGCCGCAGCCCGTGCGGCCGCGATGGCGGCCTTGGTCTGGTCCAGCGATGCGCCTGCAAATTCGGTGGTCACTTCGCCGGTTGAAGGGTTGCGCACCACCACTGGCGCGCCCTCACCTGCACACAGCGTGCCGCCGATCAGCATGCGTGTTGGCAGCCATGATCCTTGCGAAGTTGCCTGCGTTGCCAAAGTTCTTACTCCTGAAATTTCGTGATGGTAAAAGGGTTTGGAAGCTGGGCGATCAGGCCACTTTGACCACGACTTTGCCAGTCGTGCTTTTTTCGAACAAGTTCACTTGCGCTTGCGGCAGGTTTTCGATGCCTTCGACAATGTGCACTTCGGGCTTGATCGCACCGAGGGCCAGCAGTTCTGAAATTTCCTGTTCAAAGCCGGGGCGCAAGGCATCCTGCCCGTATTGGCTGAAGCCCTGTATGCGCACGCCTTTGCCCATCACCGCAAACAGCACCGCTGGCAGGCTGTCGGTCTGTGAGCCGGCGCTGGCATCCTGATATTGCGCCATCAGGCCGGAAATCAGGATCAACCCGCCATAGGCCATGAACGGTGCAACTTGCGCCATCATCGGCCCGCCGACATTGTCGAAATAGACATGCACGCCTTCGGGTGCCGCAGCGGCAAGCTGGCCTGCAAAATCGGGTGCGTTACGGTCAATTACGGCATCGTAACCGACAGTTTCGCGCAGATACCGCATCTTCTCAGCGCCGCCTGCGATGCCGACAACGCGGCCACCGCGCGCTTTGACCAGCGCGCCCACGGCAGAACCCACCGCGCCTGCAGCACCGCTGACAAGGATCGTCTGGCCAGGCTTTACCCCGCCTGCAACATTCAGGCCGATATAGGCAGTGAAGCCAGGCAACCCGCCGATACCAAGCGCGTTTTCCTGGCCGCCAAGACTTTGCGGTACACGGACCACACCCTGCCCGGCAGACACCGCATGGCTTTGCCAGCCAAAGCGGCCCTCGACGATGTCGCCCGCCTTGTAATCGGGATGTTTTGATTCGATGATTTCGCCCACCGCCGCGCCGGGAATAACTGTGCCCAGCGGCAAGGACGGCATGGCGCTGCTGCCCAGCGGCTTCTTGTCGATAAAGATGCGCAGCATCGGATCGACAGAAACAAATGTGTTGCGGACAAGGAAGCTGCCATCAGGCACTTTTGGCACGGGGAATTGTTCGACAGCGAAATCCGATGTCCGCAAATTACCCTCAGGGTAGCTTTGCAAAACCACTTTGGTTGCCATCGATGTATCCAGCGCCATATCCTTACCCATTCCCGTCTTATGTTTTACACGCAAAGCCGGGCCGCATCGTGGTGATGCGGCCCGGCAATGGTCGATTACAGATTGAACAGCTGCTTTGCGCGGCCACCAATGATCATGGCCTTGTCGTCTTCAGGAACGCCTTCGAACAGTTCCTCGATCTTCTGCATCGAATGCGGGAAGGTCGTTTCCGAATGCGGATAGTCCGAAGACCACATGATGTTGCCGGCGCCGGGCATGTCGCGCGTCAGAATGCCGACGCGATCATGGATGAACGAGGCATAGATATTGCGATCCATGTAGTAGCTTGGCGCATGTTCAAGCACGCTGTTCACCCAGTGGCGCTGCTTGTGCCAGGTTTCGTCCATGTAGTTGGCAGCAAATGCCAGCCAGCCGGTGCCGCTTTCGATCGACGCCAGTTTGAGGTCCGGGAAGCGCTGGAACACGCCGCCGTAGATCATGATGGCAATCGGTTCACCCATGCCAAACTTGGACATCAGCAAGTCCGAAAGGAAGAACTTTGGTTCGGTAAAGCGCACCGGACGTCCACCAAGGTGGATCGTCACGGGCATGCCGAGATCGCAGCAGGCCTTCCAGAATGGATCAAACTCAGGATCGGCATAAGACCGATCGCTGTTCATGTCGCCGGTGAGCGCACGGGTCTGGGCGTCCATCGCATTGGCGCCGGCAGTTGCCACCACCTTGCTCATCGGGAAAGCAGGGATGTTGACAGCCTTCAGGCCGCGCGCGGCAAAATCGCGCATCATCTTGATGGCAACATCAACGTCCTGCATCGGCACATAACCGACACCTGCAAAACGCTGTGGCGCATAAGCGCAGAAATCGGCCAGCCAGCGGTTGTAGGCATCGAAGCTGGCGATAAACAGCTCGTTGTTGGTGGTGCCAAGCGGGCCACCGCCAAACAGGATCGCGGCATCAATGCCGTCATGATCCATGTCTTCCAGACGCGACTTGGGCATCCAGCCACCGGTGCGGGCATCCGAGGCACGGCCATGCATCTTGAAATCCTTGCCTTCGCGACCGGCAAGAGCGCTGATCAGGTTCAGCTTGCGACGACGGCCTTCAAAGACAATGTAGTCACAATCTTCGCCATGTTCGAGTTGGGGCGCCTGATCGCGGAAATCGGCGGGCAGGTAATCGGCCCACATGTCGTGCGATGGGTTCACATGCGCGTCGGCATCCACGATGCGCAGCTTCGTTGCGATATTCACGTTGCGATCTCCCTTGATTTGATCTGAGTCAAATCTAAACCCGACAGTAGACTCATTCAAATATTAAAAATCGGTATTTCAAGACCTTCTTGATATGAATCGCTTGCTGAAATGCCGCTGCCCCACGCGGCGAGACTCTGTTGCGGATGAGGCCATTATAATGCGATTATCGTATTTCATTATTTGATCCGCATCAAGTCTGACCGCACAAACATATGGCATCTCCGTGCAATCGCCAGGCCGCAGCACATGCGGTTTTCAAGACAGGAGATGGATATCATGGCAACTGTTGAACTTTCCAAGCCGTTGCCCGCGCCAATCCCGCGCGGCAAATTCCGGATCGTCGATGCTGACGCCCATATTGATCCACCGCACACCTTCTGGGCAGAATATCTGCCAGCACACCTGACGGATCTGGCACCAACCATCGAAGAAGGCGACGAATGCGACTTCGTCGTGTTCGAGGGCCGCAAACGCCCGCTGATCATGCTGGCCAATCAGGCGGGCCGCGCCGGCCAGGATTTCAAGATCATGGGCAAGCTGGCCGACCTGCACGACAGCGTCACCCCTTCCCGCCGGCTTGCGGTGATGGACGAAGACGGCGTCGATGTGGAAGTGCTCTTTGGCGGCGGTCCATTGGGGACCGGCAATTCGGAACTCTATATCGAAAGCTATCGCGCTTATAACCGCTGGCTGGCCGACTTCTGCAATTACGACACGAACCGTCTGGCTGGCGTCGCCTATCTGCCGATGCGCGACATTGACGAATCGCTGACGCTGCTGCGCGAAGCGGTGGCTTTGGGGCACCGTTCGATCAACATTCCCGCCTTCCCGCAATCTACCGAAAAACTGGAAGCACAAATGGCGCAAGGCGCCGCGCTGACCGGTGATCCGATGAGCGAACGTGCATACTGGCACCCGGAATATGACCGATTCTGGGCCGAAGTGCAGGAACTGGACGTCACTGTAACCTTCCATCTGGGCGGGCGCGTTGCGCGGTTTGGCAACAAGGATCATTTCCTGTCGGATCTGGTGATGACCAAAGTTGCCATGGCCGAACCGCTGGCAATGGCCATTTTCGGCTGCCTGTTCGATCGTTTCCCCAAGCTTCGCTGGGGCATTATCGAAAGCGGCGTGGGCTGGATGCCATGGATGGCCGAATATATGGACCGCACATGGGAAAAGCAGCGCTTCTGGATCGGCAGCAAGCTGAAGAACCTGCCAAGCCATTACATGGATGAGAACATCTATGGATCGTTCATCAATGACCGGATGGGCTTCATGAATGTCGGCCTGCCCGGAGGACGCAATGTGATGTGGTCATCCGACTTTCCGCATTCCGAAACGACTTATCCCAATTCGCTGGCGGTGATCGCGCGCGATACGGTTGGCGTATCGGACGATGATGTGCGCTGGGTTGTGGGTGGATGCGCCGAGAAGTTCTTCAAGGTCTGAAGCCGTTTTGCCAATGATGAAAAGCCCGGACAGTCACGCTGTCCGGGCTTTTTCATGTCTGCCGATAGCGCACAAAAAAGCGCCCGGACGGTAAGGTCCGGGCGCGATTTGCAGGCTTTGGTTCAACGGAAGGATCAGAACTCGATGTTCAGATCCACACCGATGGTCCGGGCAGCGGTATAAGCTGCGCCAGTGATCGGGCCGAGGTTCAAAGCATAGTTGAAGTTCTTGTTATCGAACATGTTGCGCGACCACACAGCAAGTTCGGTCTGCACGCCACCTAGGTTGATGTCCTTAAGCGCAAGGCGGCCATTGACGATCCACGAAGCGGGCGTCTTCAGGACATTGCGGTTGAAGGCCTGGGTCGAGTTCCGGCCGCTAAGGATGATCTGCTCGTCCGTCCAGTTGGCATCGACGCGCGCCGAAAGGCGCATGTCGCCCGAGATTGGTTGCGTTTCATAAGCCGCACTCAAACTGGCGGTCCAGTCAGGCCGCAATGCTGGCGGAAATTCAAGCTGGCCTTGTGCATTAGGGCCGTTTGACGCGAGTAGCACGGGATTGACGTCATTGTAGGACGTCTTGGTGTAAGCCAAGCTACCACCCAGCGTCAGGCCCCGAACCGGTGCAGCAGTTAGTTCGAATTCAAAGCCCTTTGCCTTAACCGGCCCACCTTGTGGCAGAATGAACGTACCGATCACCCGCGCCAGCTGGATCTGGGTGGCCGAACCGTCATTCAGGCCGGGAATGCCCGCGGCCGCACCAACACCGTTCAGGTATGTTGCGAAGTTGGTGCCGCCCTGCGCCGTCTGGAAGTTCTTGTAAGTGACGGTGTAGACTGAAAGGTTGGTACGCAGACGGTTGTCGAACAGATCCGCCTTGATACCGGCTTCGAACGACCGTGCAGTTTCCGGTTCAAACGGAACACCGGCAACGGCGCCACCCGAAACGAACGCTGTCGAGAACTTGCCATAGACGAGGATGTCGTCATTTGGCTTGTAGTTCACGCCTGCCAGGAAGTTCGGCTTTGTCCGCTCGTAGGTGTAGGGGATAGAAAGCAGTCTCGCCAGCAGTTCATCAAGCGTGGCAATCGAGCCGGAAACGCGGCCAACATTGAGCGAGCCTGATTTCTTGTCACGCGTGATACGCGCGCCGAGCACGACATCAAGCTGTGGCGAAAGGTGGAATTCACCCTGCGCATAAGCCGCAATCGAATTAGCCCGTGACAAGGTCACTGCGGTCTGGCCCAAAGGAATCACGCCACCGGGATAGTTGGTGAACTGTGGCGTGGTCGTCAGGCCGGGGTTGCCTTCACGATCCTTTGACTTGAACCAGATGCCACCTGCGGTCAGCGTCATGAAATCAGAGTCATAGTTGATCTGGGTTTCGCTGCTCCACTGGCTACCTTGCGAGACAGGGTTGGTGGCAACAAACACCGCAGGGGCGCCGGTAAACGCAGCAGCGGTTGCAGCATTGACTGCCGGGGTTCCGCGAACAAACACCGCCGCATAAGTGGCAGCCGCAAGCGGGCTGAGTGTCACGCCGCTGATGCCGTCAAGTGCCGATGCTGCAAAGATATAGGTCTTGCGGTATGCGGTGATGTTCTTGATCGTGACGTTGTCGGCAACATCCCACGTCGTGGTCAGGCTGTGGCCGGTGGCGCGCTGCGTTGCCGGGACAACCCAGCCATTGCTGACTTCCTTGGGGCGCTTGCCATCAGAGGCAATGAACTTGGGGTCAATTGCAGCTGAAAGATAAGCACCGATGCCAGGGCTTGCAGCATCGAACCCGATCAGGCCGTTGCCGTCCGGTGTGCCTTCTTCGTTGTAATGGTCAAACTTGTAGACCATCTTGAAGGTATCGCTGGCTGCGAATTTAAGTGCAGCAAAATACGATGCGCCGTCTTTGGTGCCGAGGTATTTTGGTGAAACGCGCACGCCAAGGCCTTCGGGCGAACGTGAACGGTCCCACACTTGTCCGGCTGCAGCATTGGCGATGTCACCACGCTTGTAGTTGTGAACGTAGCTGAGGTAAGCGCTGAACGGGCCGATTTCGGGCGTGTCGACGCTCATCTGGAAGCGGAACTGATCGTAGTTGCCAACAGTGGCGCGCGAACGAACCTTCATTTCGCCCGATGGATCGCGGGACGTAACGCTGACCGCGCCTGCGGTTGCATTGCGACCAAACAGCGTGCCCTGTGGGCCGCGCAGCATTTCGATACGCTCAACATCGGGAAGATCGAAAATCGAGCCGCGCGGTGATGAGATGTATACGCCGTCAAGATAGACAGAGACCTGCTTGTCCGAACCGGGAACAACGCCATAGCTGACGACGCCGCGCAGCGAGAACGACGGAATCTGTGAACCGCCGGCGGCAGGACGAACTGTTACGCCCGGAGCAAGGCCGGAAAGATCGTTCACCGTTGTAACGCGGTTGGCCAGCAGCGTTTCGCGAGACAACGCCGTAACGGCGATTGGCACATCCTGCATGCTTTGCGCACGGCGCTGAGCAGTAACGATGATTTCTTCGAGACCACCATTCGCGTCATCGGCAGCTGTATCTTGTGCCATCGCTGAAACCGATGCAAGGCTGGCCGGCATCATTGCTGTACAAACCAACATGCGGGTTCGCTTGGTAAAGTTCTGTTGCTTCATGCTTCCACTCCCATCGATTTTTATTACGTCTGCCGTCAGATGATACTCTGCACAATTGCTGCAGAATTCAAAAAGAATCCACGCAACGGACGTATCACCCGCAATTCGGCCTTTGGCCGATTTGTGTGAGTTATTATTTTGTGTGAGTTATTTTATTGCCGAATCGGCCCTCTCACTTGTTTTTGTTATTGTGCCTGTCCTTTAGGACTACCGGCTGCACATTAGAATGCAATTCACGTGTTACAATACCAAAAATGCGCTCGGGGTCAGGATTTCAACAAAGTGTTGCCTATGCGCCTTTCCGCCCGCGCCGCCGGGCATCGCCATTGCTAAACGGGAAGGGGACAGCTTCCCGTCAGCAAAATTATAGCCTACACCTACGAATGCGTAAGGCAAAGTGAGGATAAACGGATTGTCAAAAACCACAGAGGGCCAAGGGCAACGCATTCACCAAATGGTTGCCCAGAAAATGGGAACCTCGATCCTATCTGGTGCGCTGCAACCCGGCGAACATATTCCGGGCGAGATCGAGCAATCAGCTGCGATGGGCGTTTCGCGGTCCGCCTATCGTGAGGCCATCCGCATTTTGACAGCAAAAGGCCTTCTGGAGAGCAGGCCGAAGGCCGGGACGCGTATCACCGCCCGCGAAAAATGGAACCTGCTGGATCCAGAAATGCTGGCGTGGATGTTTCTGGGCAAGCCCAATAAGGCTTTCGCGCTTGATCTGTTTGAACTGCGCAACTTGCTTGAGCCAGAAGCTGCGCAATTGGCCGCACGACGCCGCAAGCCGGAACACCTTGATGCCATGGCCGACGCCCTGAATGACATGCGGGAATTCGGGCTGGGCACCGCCCAAGGGCAGGCGGGCGATCACCGCTTTCACACCACCCTGCTTGCCGCAGCCGGAAACCTGGCGCTGACATCGCTGGCCAGTTCGATCGGGGCTGCGGTCAAATGGACGACGTTCTACAAGCAGGCAGCCTATGAAGTGCCAAGAGACCCCCTGCCCGAACATCTTGCCGTATATCAGGCAATCAAAGATCGTGACCCGGCAGGTGCGCGCGCGCGCATGGAAGAGCTGATCGCGCTTGCCGCCAAGGACATGGGCCTGGAACTTGCCTCCGACAGGACGGACGAACTGGCCTAGCGAAACGTTTCAGGCCCGAATATTAAAGTTATAGGCACTGTCCGTCGTCGATGGTGAAGGTAGCGCCCGTCGTGCTCGCCGATGCGTCGGATGCAAGGTACAGCACGGGTGCATCCAGCGATTCAATGGGCTGAAGTCGGCGGCGTGGGAACGTTGCGATCTGGGCTTTGCCGCCATCGCTGTCGAACCAGCTTCCTGCCAGTTCGGTCTGGATATAGCCGGGCTGAATGACATTGACATTGATGCCCTGACGCACCCATTCACGCGCAAGATTGCGGCCCATGTGCGCCACCGCAGCTTTAGATGCGCTATAGATCGTTTCACCCTGCCCCGTCATTTCGGCAGTGATCGACCCGATCAGGATGATCCTGCCCCTGCCGGTTTCGCGGCTACCAGCAGCGATCATGCACTTCGCCGCTTCGGTGGCGGTCAGGAACACCCCCAGGATATTAGTGTTCAAAACCCCATGCACCGCATCAAGCGTGATATCGGTTGAACGCCCCGGCGCCGAAACACCGGCATTGGCAATCAGAGTATCAATCGGCCCCAGCGCTGCTTGCGCTGCGGCAAAGCCTGCCGTGACCGATGCCTTGTCGGCCACGTCCATTGCCACGGCAAAAGCCGTACCGCCGCTTGCGTTGATTTCCGCCGCAAGCGCTTCCACCCGCTCAATCCGCCGAGCGGCAACCACTACGCGCGCACCAGCGCCCGCGCACAATTTGGCAAAATGGGCACCAAGGCCCGATGAAGCGCCGGTAATCAGGCAAGTACGACCATTCAGGCTATGCAAGAGAATTCCCCGTTAAGATTAAAGCCCGTGGTCTTGGCATTTACGCCAGGACCACGGGGAATGCTTCTGCGATGCCTGCCGCTTTGCCTTAAAACGCAAATTCGGCGCGAACTCCATATGTCTGGGGCGCAGCATAACTGCCAACATCGCCCAATGTCGATGTCAGCGAAGACGCAAGATAGGCCTCATCCGTCAGATTTTTGCCCCAAAGCACCAGACGCAGGCCATTGATTGCCGATGGTGCGAACGAAAGTTCTGCATCCAGCGTGGTATATCCCTTTTGCCGAATGCGATTGCTCGGCTCCATGCCAAAGCTGCTGGTGTGATAGACCGATGCAAATGCGCCAACCTTGCCCGCAGCGGTTTCACGCTGATAATTGGCGCTGGCGTTGCCACTGAACTTTGGCGCGCGCAACAAGGGGCTGCCGCTCAGATCAGTGGTGATCTGAAGGTTGCCCTGACCAGTTGGCAAAAACGCCTGAGCATTGGCAAAGCTGACGTATTTTGCATCCAGAAATGCCCCGCCGCCTGACAGCGTCAGTTCTGGGGTTACGTTCACGCTCAGGTCAAAGTCAACGCCATTGACCCGCGCAGAAGCCGCATTTTGAGTGATATAGGCGCGGCCCGGCACAAACACGACAGCTTGCAGATTGGTGTAGTCGTAATGGAACGCCGCCAGATTGAATCGCACGTCATTGGCAATCCTGCCTTTCACGCCGACTTCGTAAGACGTAATCGTTTCAGGCTTTACCGGGTCGAGCGTGAAATCGGTCGTATTCACCACGCCGCTTTTGAAGCCTTTGCCCCAGCTGGCAAAGACGCTCACGTCTGGCGTCACTTCGTAACGCGCCGTGATGCGCGGGGTGAACTTGCTGAACGTAACAGGATTTCCGGGATAACCGACAATGGCAGGCTGCGGCACGTTGTTCAACAAGTCGGAAAACGTCTTCTGGCGTTCCCGCGTATAACGGCCACCAGCAGTCAGGGTGAACTGCTCGGTCGCCTTGACGGTCAGTTCGCCGTAACCAGCCACGATCTGCTTTTCGACGCGGGCATAAGCGTTGGTCCCGCCAAGCGAGATTTTGGCAGCTGGTGGAAGGTTGGGCGAGAATATTTCAAAGATGTTCTGTTCGAACGTCTCATTTCCATCCATAAAGAACGCACCGACTAGGAAAGTAACCGGACCAAATTCTCGCGATGCAAAATTGGTGTCATGAACAAAATACTTGCCCGTCAAAGGTTCGGCACGCGCCTCGCCGATATTGACCGCTGAACCATCCACATCTGCCCGATAGACAATAGTGTTTTTGAACAGACCGGATGTCGACGTGATCGTGCCTGCACCAATGTCAAATTCACCGCGCAGACTGCCGCCTTTCGATTCAATTTGGGTGAACACATCGGGCGACGCCGAAAACTCACCGGGACGAGTTGCATCTGGCGAATCAGGCACCGGAAAGAACGGACCTGCGGCCGGACCGAACAGGCCGGTTAGATCGGGAGCATGGCCTATCGTGTTGCCGTTGATCGCAAAGCCTGCATACATCGCAGAATCTTTGCGTTTCGCATAATAAGCGCTCGCTGTAATGCTGGCGCTGTCGCTGGGCTTGAACAACAATTTCCCGCGCACAACTTTGGCATTCAGGCCAAAATCTCGCTGTCCCGTTACCACGTGACGCCGATAACCGTCATGGTCCTGATATGAACCCGATACGCTGACCGCCACGGTGTTGCTGAGGGGGCCAGAGACATAGCCGCGCAACTGCACTTCGTTGTAGTTGCCGTAACTGGCGCTCAACTTTCCGGTGGGGGTGAAGCTGGGGGCCATGCTGTTTACCAGAATCGCGCCGCCTGTCGCGTTCTGGCCGTAAAGAGCGCCTTGGGGACCCTTCAGCACTTCAATCTGCTGCACATCTGGCAAATCAATCAGCGTGGCAATTTGCTGTGGCTGATAGATGCCGTCCACATACATGGCCACGTTGGAATTTTCGCCAAGGTTGGCTCCGGTCGACGTAATGCCGCGAACAGATGGCTGCAGAAACGAACCGAAAAAGGTCATCGCCACGCCGGGGACAACCCGCGCAAGGTCAGACGTATTGGCAATGCCTGATTGCGCCAGCGCTTGTGCATCAATGGCCACGATCGACATTGGCACATCGGTCAAGCTTTCATTGCGCCGCTGCGCCGTTACAATGATTTCACCATCAGACACAGCAGGTTGCGCATCGCCCGATGCGGTGTCAGCGAAGGCCGTGGCGGCAAAGGTCATACTGCCAACCAAGGCGGTACCACACAGAATCAATGTACGGATCATTTTCAACACCCTCCCATCGCGCCTTTTTTGGCGCGTTCGGACAGGGATTAAGCCGAAAAATATTGGAATGCAACGCTGGAGTTGTTTTTTAAGAGTCGGGATTATTCAAGCATAATCCGACTAATAATCTATATATTACAATATTTTATGACCTACGCATGCGTAGTCGCATGAATGCAAGAGGTGGCTTGCAGTGTGGTCGTACTAAGGGTAGCTATGGCTACAGTTCAAATCTGGCAAAAATGCCGCCGCAATTGTGCGGGAGAGTCGCGGGGGTCACACCCTTGCACTGTGCCCCGGAAAACCTGCGGACTTACGTGGCGAGGCGAATTATGACGGACAATGCAACGGCAGCGTTTGAAGCCGTACCCTTCAAAGTCACCAATCCTGAGCTGATTCCCTCACAGCGTTATTACGATCAGGCCTTCTTCGAACTGGAGAAGGAAAAGCTGTGGCCTCACGTATGGCAAATGGCCTGCCGTCTTGAAGAAATTCCCGAGATCGGCGACTATATCGAATATACGATCCTCGACAAATCGGTGATCGTTGTGAACACCAAAAACGGCGTCAAGGCCTTCCATAACGCCTGCCGCCATCGCGGCGTACGGCTGGCAACGGGTCCGGGCAACTGCAAGTCGCAAGGCTTCATCTGCCCTTTCCACGGCTGGCGCTGGAATATCGAAGGGGAAAACACCTTCGTCTTTGGCAAGCAGGTTTTCAGCCCCGAATTGCTCGACAAGGCCGAAATCAATCTGGCGCCATGCCGCGTGGAATTCTGGGCCGGTTGCGCCTTCATCAACTTTGACGACAACGCCCCGTCGCTGCTGGAATCGCTTGGCCCTGTGGCTGAACGCATGAACGCGCGCCATGCGGACAAGTTGAAAATGGACTGGTGGTTTGGCACCGTACTGCCCACCAACTGGAAACTCGCCATGGAAGCCTTCCAGGAAGGCTACCACACAATGAAGACGCACCCGCAGCTTCATCGCCTGTCCGCACTGGGCAATTCCTATGGCAATGATGCCGATGGCCTTGCCCCCAACCGCGGCCTTGATGGCAAGCAGACGCTGAACATGCACATCGATTTCATGGCGCGGCTCAGCTCTGGCATGGGCGGAATGGTGCATGACAGTGAAATCGCGGTGATGGAAAAGATGCGCGACATGGACGTGCCCGATGATCCGATGGGCGCAACCATGGCGTTCTACGGCAAGATGTACGAAGAAGTGCACAAGGATGCGATTGCGCGCGGCGTGCCGATGTTCGACATTGCCAAAGTGGCACAGGAAGTGGAATTCCACGCCGTCGAATTCATGTTCCCGCACTTCTTCCTGCTGCCGATGATCGGCGCGATGTCATCCTATCGCATCCGTCCGCTCACCGCTGAAACATGCCTGTTCGAAATCTGGTCGCTGGCTTTGCGTCCCGAAGGCGAAGAGTATGACACGCCCAAGCAGCCGACGATCCTGCCGTATGACTCGCCCAATTTCCCTGAAATTCCGCGGCAGGATTACTACAACCTGCCGCTCCAGCAGCTTGGCCTCCATTCCGGGCAGTTCAAGCACATGCGCCTGTCCAAGGACACCGAAGGCATGATCAGCAATTACCAGCGCCTGCTTGACGGCTACCTTGCCGGGCTTGATCTGGAAACGCTGACCAAGGCGCAGAACATCGTCAATTGCGGCTTTGAAACACCCATCCAGGACATCGGATTCTAAAGTCGGCCGATTGAACCGAGCTGATGGAAGCCCAGCAAGTGCAACGCAGCGAGTGGCGCGAAAACGGGCCACTCCTGCTGTGCAGTCTGATCGGGCTGCCAGCATCAATGGTCGCGCTCTATGCGCTGGGTCAGTTTCTGGGGCCATTGGAACAGAGTTTCGGATGGTCACGGACTGAGGCTTCCATCGGACTGTCAATTGCGCTGGTCATCAGCTTCCTGATGATGCCTGTCATTGGCCGGCTGGTAGATCGTCGCAATGCCCGCTGGTTGATCTTGCCCGGTTTTGTGCTGACCGGGGTCTCGCTTGCAGCGTTTTCACTCGCAACACAAAGCCTTGGCTTGTGGATCGCATTGTGGTGCCTCCACGCTCTGGGGGCGACGCTGATCGGACCAGCCGTCTGGCTGGCCGTCATCGCCGCCGCCTTCGACAAACAGCGGAACATGGCGATTGCCGTCGTCCTGTGCGGAAGCGGCATCGCCTCTGCCTTGGGTCCCGCGTCTGCCCGCTATCTCATTGATCTGTCAGGCTGGCGAACAGCCTTCGTGCTGCTTGCTGTGTTCTGGATTGTGCCGGCCTTCCTGCTTGCGTGTCTGTTCTTCTTCGATCGTCGTCTGCGCAACGGCGCTGTTTCAAAGGCCAAAACTCAGGCCAGTCCACCTCCGGCCAACCTGCGGCGAACCTATTTTTCGGCAAATTTCATCAAGCTGGCGGTCGCAGTGGTCGCATCACAAACCGTGTTGTCTGCCTATATGATCCATCTGGCTCCGGCGCTGGCAGACAAGGGGTTTTCGCTGACTCACGCCGCTTCCATCGCGGGGTTGGCGGGTATAGCGGCCATTCCCGGCAAAATCATGATCGGCTATGTGTTTGATCGCATGGGCAAGACCAGCGTCTCTGTCGGCATCATGACATTGGTCGCGCTGGCTTGCGTGCTTTTGGCGCTCGACAGCCAAAGCCTTGCCGCCGCAATTTGCGCAACCGCTTTGCTTGGCGTCAGTGCCGGCGCGATGATGGCCTTCATCGCGTGCCTGTCCCGCGACTTATTCCACGCATCGATTTTCGGCACGGTCTACGGGGCAATGACCAGCCTTAGCGCCTTGGGTGGAGCAATGGGGCCACTTGCCGCAAGCGTCGTTCACGACCAGACCGGATCCTACGCCTTCGCATTCTGGATTGGCGTTGGTGTTGCGGCAGTGTCGGCACTTCTGCTGTCATCGCTTAGCCCGAATACGGCACCGCTTGAAAAGGCATAAAAATCCGCATGAACACTGCATTTGAACACTTTGATTAATGCACATCCTGCGTTACATTTCTGATTGAGCCGCCAGCCAAAAGGGGGCCAAATCAGGAGAAGTGTCGATGGCAAGCCGATGCGAACTTGATCTCGTCATCAAGGCAGGAACCATCATTGATGGCCTGCAAACGCCTCGGTACCGCGCCGACATCGGTATCAAGGATGGCAAAGTCGCACAGATTTCAGGCCACATCGCCGCTGACCGCGCGAGCCAAGTGATCGACGCTGCGGGAAAGATCGTCGCACCAGGCTTTGTCGACCTTCACACCCATTATGATAGCCAGATTTTCTGGGACCCGTGGTGCACCATGTCGGGCTGGCACGGCGTGACGAGCGTCGTTATCGGCAATTGCGGCTTCGGCTTTGCACCGTGTAAACCCGAAGACCGCGAACGCACCATGCTCAGCCTTGTCCGCAACGAGGCGGTGCCGCTGGAAACGATGCGGCAGGGCATGCCGTGGGACTGGGTGAGTTTCCGGGAATATCTCGAAAGCGTCGAGCGCACGCCCAAAGGCGTCAATGTCATGTCGTTCGTCCCGCTCGCGCCACTCTATGGCTATGTCGTGGGCACGGACGAGGCCAAGCAGCGGCCAGCCACCGATGCGGAACTGGCGCAGATGTGCGATCTTCTGGTCGAGGGTATGGAAGTGGGCGGCTGCGGCATCAGCGCGCAGATTCTGGGAAGCGAAGGCAACGTCCAGCTTGACCATGATGGCACGCCAATGGTGACCGACCTGATGAGCCAGCGCGACCTGTCGGCGTTTTGCCGCGCGATGGGCAGCCTTGGGCGCGGCGTCGCGCAGGTGACCGGGGACCTTGGCACCGCCGAAGTGATGGCCCGCGAAAGCGGCAGGCCCGTCATCTGGAACGCGCTCCTGGCCGAAGGCGCGCTCAACCAGCATGGCGGCATGAAGATCTCGCCGAAAACCGCGATTGATCGATTGCAGGAATTGAACGAAAAAGAGGGTCTGCGCGTCTTTGCCCAAGCGCTCACGACCAATTTCGCATCGCAATTCACGTTCGAGGACTACAACCTCGCCGACGCCATCCCCGCGTGGAAAGACACCTGCATGGGGACGATGGACGAAAAGATGGCCAAGTTCGCCGATCCTGAACGCCGCAAGGTGCTCAAGGCCATCCACGAACAGCGTGGCGGTCTGTTCGGCTCAGGCTATGTCGTCGATGACATAAAGGTCGGCTGGATTCCGCTCGACGTGCCCGACGGACTTACTCTGCAGGACAAGTATGAAGGCTATACCATTGGCGAAATCGCACAACGCGAAGGCAAGCATTCGCTCGACGTGTTGATGGACATTGCGCTTTTGGGCGAACTCAAGAGCGGGTTTGAAACGGCGATGATCATGACGCCGCCTGAATCGATGAAGGAAATCGCGACATCATCGGTTGCGCTTCCCGGTGTCAGCGATGGCGGCGCGCACACCAAATTCGTGACGACAGGCCGTTACCCGACCGAATTGCTTGGCTATTGGGTGCGTGAACACAAGATCATGTCGCTTGAAGAAGCTCACTGGCGGCTTTCCGCTCTGCCCGCACAAGCAGCGGGCCTAAAGGGGCGCGGCTATATTGCTGAAGGGATGCCCGCAGACATTCTGGTCTATGATCTCGATGCGCTCGACAGTCTGCCCGCCGAACGTCTGTGGGATTATCCGGCGGGTGAATGGCGGCTGGTCCAGAAGGCCGTGGGTTACGACTACATCATCGTGAATGGCGTGATCACGTTCCGACAAGGCGAATGCACCAACGAGACGCCGGGTAAACTCTTGCGCCACGGCACCGCTTGACCGGGAGGATTGCGACATGATTGCACAGACCATGGACCGCATTGGCGCAATTTTCGATGCGGACAATCATTACTGGGAAGCCAGTGATGCCTTCACCCGTCACCGCGATCCCAAATTCATGGACCGTGGCCTTCGCGTCGTGGAAAAGGACGGGAAACTCCGCTATTACTTCGGAGAAAAGCCGCACCCGATCCTTCCCGGCCCCGGCGATGCGCACGGTCGGCCTGTGCCTGGCAGCCTGCTCGATTATTTCGCAGGCAAGGCATCGCACGATCCGCACAACAGCCAGCTCTGGTCAGAAGCGCCTGCAGCCCATCCCGAATGGTTCAACCGCGATGCCCGTCTGAAAGTGATGGACGCCCAAGGCCTCGAAGCGTGCTGGATGTTCCCTTCGCACGGTGTCTGCATCGAAGGGCCCATGCGTGACGACATTGAAGCATCGCTCCACATCATCAGCGCGTTCAACCGCTGGATCGACGAAGACTGGGGCTTTGCCTATCAGGACCGGATCTTTGGAGTGCCGCTGCTCTCGCTGTCATCGCTGGACCATGCCCTGGCCGAACTGGAATGGGTGCTGTCGCGCGGGGCGCGGGTGATTGCCTTGCGCAATGGTCCGGTTTTTACGCAAGACGGGCCGCGCTCTCCGGCTGATCCGGTGTTTGACCCGTTCTGGGCGCGCGTCGAAGAGGCGGGTGTCACTGTCACCGCGCATATCGGCTTTGAAGACGGATACGAAGCGGTCGATGCCGCCATTGGCCGATTGTGGGGGCTTGACCTTGAAGGCAAGACCAAGACCATCAGCGTGGGCCATGCCGGAAGCTTCGGCTTTGATGCGCAACTGATCCACATGTTGCAAAAGCACCGCCTCATCAGCGATTTTGCCGCCGTGCTGATCGCGCATGGGTTGTTTGTCCGTTTCCCGCGCCTGCGTGTTGCCTTCATAGAAAACGGCGGCATGTGGGTCGGATCGCTGCTCCACAGCCTGCAAGTTTCACACGCACAGAACCCTGGCATGTTTGCGATGAACCCGGTTGACCAGTTCCACCGCAATTGCTGGGTCGCACCCTTTGTCGAAGATGATGTTGCCGATCTGGCAAAGCACCTGCCGGTCGAACGCATCCTGTTCGGATCGGACTGGCCCCATGCCGAGGGCGTGGGCGAACCGCGCGACTTTTTCAAAAATCTTGCTTCCTTTTCTGCTGCAGATCAGCAACGGATCATGAAAGACAATGCCCGCGAATTGACGTTCGCCTGACCTTCCAAACGAAAGACCAACCCTACGTGCACCCCCGTCTTCATGCCCAGGCCCATGCCGAAAAGCCCGCTCTCATCATGGCAGCAGACGGGGAGACGATTACCTATGGCGAACTGGAAGCGCGCGCCAATCGCGGCGCGCACGCGTTGCGGGCGCTTGGCCTCCAGACCGGCGATGCCGTGGCGATTGCTTGTGACAACCGCACAGAGTTTTTCGACATCTATTGGGCAGCACAGCGATCCGGATTGATCCTGGTGCTGCTTTCCGCCCGCCTCAAGACCGACGAAATCGCCTATATCGTGGGCGACAGCAGCGCAAAAGTGGTGCTGATTTCCGACAAGATGGCCAGCACCGCGCGCGATTGCGTGGCCAACAAGGCGGCGATGCCGAATGTCTCGCAAATCGTGACCATCGGGACGGTCGATGATCTGCCCGAATGGAACGCATTGTGCGCCGCACAGCCCGCCACCCCGATCGCCGACGAGGAAATCGGCGGGCGGATGGTCTATTCATCGGGCACCACCGGCAAACCCAAAGGCCTCAAGTTCGCCTCTGCCAGCGGAAGCCCGATCCAGCCCAACCCCGGCGCGATGCTGTTCGACCGGTTCTATGATCTGGGCGAGGACTGCATCTATCTCTCGCCTGCACCGCTGTATCATGCAGCGCCGATGGGCATAACCGCGGGCATTCAGGCGGTTGGCGGCACCGCCGTGGTGATGACCAAATTTGATCCTGAGGAATTTCTCAAGGCAATTGAACGCTACCGGATCACTGCAGTCATGGTTGTACCCACCATGTTCATCCGGCTGCTTGCCCTGCCCGATGCCGTGCGCAACAAGTACGATCTGTCTTCGCTCAAGACCGTGCTGCATGCCGCTGCCCCTTGCCCCATCCCGATCAAGCAGGCGATGATCGACTGGCTTGGCCCGATCATCGAGGAATTCTATTCCGGCTCCGAAGGCATCGGCCATGTCACACTCAACAGCGCGGAATGGCTCGCCCATGTCGGCTCGGTCGGACGCGCGGTCATCGGCACCATCCATATTTGCGATGATAATGGCAATGAACTGCCGGTGGGGGAAACCGGAACCGTGTTCTTCAGCGGCACCAAGCCCGTCACGTACCACAACGATGCCGCCAAGACCGCATCGGCGCGCAATCCGCAGCACCCGGACTGGTCGACAATGGGCGATGTCGGCCACCTTGATGCAGACGGCTACCTCTATCTGTCTGATCGCAAAGACTTCATGATCATTTCTGGTGGTGTGAACGTCTATCCACAGGAAGTGGAAAACCTGCTGATCACGCACCCCGCCGTCGCCGATGTTGCCGTCTTCGGCGTGCCCAATCCCGATTTCGGCGAGGAAGTGAAAGCCGTGATCCAGCCCAAGGACTGGAACGAGGCAGGCCCTGCTCTGGCGGCGGACCTCATCCAGTGGTGCAAGCAGCGCCTTGCCGACGTGAAGTGCCCGCGCACCGTAGATTTCGAACGCGAATTGCCACGGGCCGAAACCGGCAAGCTCTACAAAAAGGAACTGAAGGCGCGCTACTGGCCGCAGGCCTGATCGCCAGCGGGGTGCCTTATTCGCCAGGCGCCCGATTGGCCTCGGCTGCTTCAAGAAATTGCCAGATGCGCTGGTCCAACGCACGGGCGGCAGGCGTTGCAATGTCCTCGACCGCAGCATGAGCCGCGGCCAGCATCTGGCGCAGACGGTTGTTTTCGGCGTCAAGCACGCTAAGCTTGAGGCCCGGATCGGCCGATTGTGCAGCGGCATGCCATTCGGCACCCTGCGATGGCGGGACAAGGCCTGCCGCTTGCGCCAGAATGGCCCGGATCGCCGCGTTTTCGTTCACCCGCAGTTCGGCGGCACCGTCCACGCCATTGGCACAGATGCGCAGCAGCAGGCACGACAAACGCGCCATCTGTGCGGCAAAGGGATCGCCGATTTCGGGGCTGATGCGGTGCCGCAGCAACTCCTCTACCCCGTGCAGGGCATTGTCGATTGTCAGGCTTTGCACGCTCATCCCATGGCTCCGCGTTCACGCATAATTTTCAGGATCAGATCGCGGTGGAAGTGCCCACCCCGGATGCCCGACAGCGCCATCGTCATCTCCCGGTTCTTGCCCGATGCAAAGCCCGATGCCGCCGTGGTCCAGATCACGCAGGCCTTGACCGCGCTGAACAGGCGCCACCAATCCAGCGCGGCAGGGTGGGCCCGCTGACCGCTGGCCTGCTCCCACAACGCAAGCCCCGGCTCCAGCGGATAGTGGCGCGTGATCGGCCAGAACGGATCAAGTCCCCAGGTCACGTCTTCCAGCGGATCGCCGATGTGGCACATTTCCCAATCAAGAATGGCGCTGATCGTGCCATCATTGGTGAACAGGAAATTGCCCGAACGGTAGTCCCCGTGGACAATCGCGGGCTTGGCCGGTTCAGGCGGCGGATTGCGCCGCAACCAGCGCATGGCCCCGCGCACCGCCGGTTCGGCCAAGGCTTCGTTTTCATCCAGCAGGCTTTCCCAGCGGTCCAGCTCAAGCGCCCACCAACCGCCAGTCGCCAAACCGTTGCGCAGCGTTTCCAGCCCGACAGCGCGGTGATCAATCGCGGCAAGCCGGCCAAGGATTGACCAGTATTGCTCACCGATAGCCTCGCTGTGACCATCATAGGGATCGGTCGGCACGAACGGGCTTCCGGGTTTGCCGGGGCACATGTCCATGATGAAGAAGGGCCGTTCAAGCCAGCGCGGGTCCAGTTCAAGGAAATAGACGCCGGGAATGGGCAGGCCCTGCCCCGCCAAAGCACGGTAGACGTTGTATTCAAGATCCCGCTCAGCCACGACCAGCCCAGCGGTGGCATCGCGGCGCAGGATCAGGCGGCGGTCAACCTGGGCCTCGCCTTGCATCCAGGTGGCGTGAAAGCGGAAGGTTTCCTGGCTGGACCCGCCATAGATCCGGCCCAGATCATCCACCACAATGTTGTGCGCATCGGGCATGGCATGGGCCAGATAGGCCGCAATCTGTGTTTCAAGGCTGCTCATGGCACATCGAACATGCTGGTAAATCCTGACGGGGCATGGCGTCCGATCACGATGGATTCAAAACAGCCGTGGCCCTTGATCACCGTGCCATCGGGCGTGGTCATCGCAATATCGGCAAAGGCTTGCGGGTGTTCGAAACGCGACCCGTGCGGTGCCTGCGCATTGCTCTCGATTTCATCATAACCAACCGCCAGCGGCCCCTTGTTCAATCCGTGCGACCAATCCGGATTCATGTAGCCGATGCCGGACAGGAAGAACCGCGCGTGGGGCGTAGCTTCGATGCGATACGTCCCGCCAGCGGCATCTTGCGCAGCAATCACCGCCTTTGCCGGAAAGCGGGTGCCGGGCGCGAAGTCGAGCTCCATCGTGGCATTGTGCAAATGCTCCACCACACCGCCATCACCAACCATCGCAAAGCCCAAGTTCCAAACCTTTCCATCGCCGTCTTCATTGACGAAGAAATGGATCACGCGGTCTTCCAGATGCGCGGGCAGCCACACCCACCACACCTGAAATTCCTGAGCCACCACGGGCACTTGCGGATCGCGCATCCCCACATGGCGCACACCCCAGCTGCGGTCTCGCGTGCCCGGCGTTGTCGCTTCATCCAGTGTTACCGTGTGGCCGCCTGCACGGATCCAGCCAGACCACCGGCCAAGCTGCGTCATGCGGGTAATGTCCTGCACGATGCGCGGACCATTGCGGCGCGTGGTGCGCGGCTCTTCTATGGGGGCGTGACGACCGGTGATGGTGATGTCGGCCGCGATACCGTGTTCATTGTCATCCACCACAATGCGCAAGGTCTTGAGCGGTTCGACCACTTCGACGCGGATCGGCCCGACTTGCGTGTCCATCCGCTCCATATGCAAATGACGCGAGGCGTGCAGGTTGTACTGCCGGTCACCGATCCGCACGGCAAAGCCTGCATCCATGATGTTCAGATGCGGATAGACCCCAAGCGCAGCGGCAAAGAACACCTTGCCATCAGAGGTGTAGCCATTGAAAAAATAACGGTCATAGAAATTGCGGTCCGTTCCCGAAAAGGCAATCGGGTCCGGGGTCTGGTGGATCGGATAGTCATCCGCCTTGCTCAGCATCGCAGGTGCCCTTCAGTCAGCGGACTTCGTAAAGATCGTAAACCAGCGTGGCGCCATCGGCAGAAAGTGTCAGTTTGCCTTTGCCTGCGGCCTGAACAGCATTGAGCCACGCATAACGCGGATCACCGGTTTCAAACACGGGCGCAATATAGGCATAAAGGCCAGCCGCCGGGTTCGACAGATCAAGCCGTCCGCCATAAGACACATAGATCAGCGCATCGTCATGCGTGCGCAGGACAAGCCTTGCGTCAATCACCCCAATGGCCCCCGTGCGCACCAGCCAGTCAGCCGCAGCAGGGCCCGCCAGCCTAGCATTCAGGCGCTCTCCGCTAACCACGGCAGTGCGGACGCCGCCAATGCTGCGATCCCCGGCAGGTCCTGTACCCACCGACAATGATGGCGCAAGATCAAGCGTCATCGTGCACAATGCTGCAAATTCAGTCATCACACTCATCTCCCGAACGCTTGTTATCGCCCCGTCCATACCGGTTCGCGCTTTTCGACAAACGCACGCGGGCCTTCCTTGAAATCTTCGGTGCCACGCAGCGCGGCCAGACGCTCGGCAACGAAGGCCCGTCCCGTACCATCTGACTGGCCGATGCTGGCACGCATGGCTGCCAGCGAATATTGCACAGCCAGCGGCGCGTTGACGGCAATGGATTCGGCAAGGGCCAGCGCAGTGGCCAGCGCTTCCCCCGGCGCGACCAGGCGGTTGAGCAGTCCATAGGAAAACGCCCGCGCAGCATCCATCGGTTCGCCCGTAGCAATCAGTTCTGCAGCAACCGGACGCGGCAGGATGGATGCAATGCGGTGAATGCCGCCTGCTGCTGCCATCAAACCGCGTTTGGTTTCAGGCAGGCCAAACCGCGCATCGTGTGATGCGACGATCAAGTCGCAGGCAAGGCACAGTTCAAAGCCGCCCGCAACGGCAACCCCTTCTACAGCCGCAATCCACGGCTTGAGCCGCTGGACATAGACAAAGCCTGCAAACCCGCCACCGGGGGTTTCCAGACCAGCGCCCTTGCCCGCGGCCACTGCGCCCAGATCAGCCCCTGCGCAAAATACGCGGGGCTGGCTTGAGGCAAGGATGGCAACGCGGATGGCGGGATCAACCTCGATCTTGCGGACAATGGCTTCCAGCGCATTGGCCGTTTCAGGATTGATCGCATTGCGCTTTTCCGGACGGTCCAGCGTCACCAGCGCAATATGCGGCGTGACCAGTTCGAACCGGACGGGTTCTGCGGCGGTGCTTTCAGTCATGCAAGGCTCCGAATTCTCTTGAATCAAAAAGTGATGACCGACCGCGCCAGCGTGCCGGTGTGCATATCGTCGAACGCTTCGTTGATTTCCGACAACGGACGGCGGCGCGAAATCATTTCATCCAGCTTGAGTCGGCCATCCATGTAAAGATCAATGTAGCGCGGAATGTCGATGGTGTTGCGCACGCCGCCCATCATCGATCCTTGCACCTTCTTTTCGCGCAGGAACGCCAATGCAGGCAGTTCAACCTTCAGATCAAAGCGCGCCGCGCCAACAATCGTTTCGGTGCCGCCCTTGGTCAGCATGGTGAAGCCTTCCTCGATCGTCTGCTTCAAGCCGATGCATTCCAGCACGTGATCCACGCCGCGCCCGCCAGTCATCGCCATGACGTGTTCGACCACGTTGCCTTGGGTGCCATCAACCACATCAGTTGCGCCATAAGTCCGCGCCAGTTCCAGCTTGGATGCGATCCGATCAACCGCAATGATCTGCCCCGCGCCAGCCATAGCCGCGCCATTGATGGCAGAAAGGCCGACACCGCCGCAGCCGATTACCGCCACGGTTTCGCCCGGACGGATCGCAGCGGTACGGATTGCTGCACCAAGGCCGGTGGTCACACCGCAACCGATCAGGCAGGCCCGGTCAAACGGCATGTCGCGGCGCATCGGCACGCAGCCGCTCTCGTGGACAAGAATCTGTTCGGCAAAGGCACCCATGTTCATGAACGGGGCAAAGCGTTCCTGATCGCGGAACAGGCGCGGGGGTTCATCCGCACCGCGCATGGCCTCGGATGTGGTGCAACGATGGCTGTTGCCGCCGCCGCACTGTTCGCAATGGCCGCAATGGAATGTCAGGCAAACGACCACATGATCGCCAGGCTTCACGTTGTGCACTTCGGGGCCGACCTGTTCGACGATTCCGGCAGCTTCATGGCCCAGAATGGCCGGCAGAGGATGCGGCAGATCACCGGTCAGGATGTGCAGGTCGGAATGGCAAACGCCGACCGCCGCAAGCTTGACCAGAACCTCGCGCCCGATCGGCTTGGACACGCTGACGTCCTCGATCTCCATGCGCTGGCCCATCTGACGGAAAACCGCTGCCTTCATCAATCCAACTCCTCAAATTTACAGCGGCTTTTGCCGGTTACTTTGCCGAGAAACGAATTCCCGCATCCACCCGGATCGCCTGCGCATTGACATATGTATTGCGGCACAGTTCGAGCGCCATCGCGGCATACTCTTCAGGATTGCCAAAACGGTTAGGAAACGCGGTCATCGCGCTCAACCGGTCCTTCATTTCCTGCGGTGCGCGGTTCATCATCGGCGTGCTGAAGATGCCGGGAAGGATCGTGTTGACGCGGATGCCGAAGCGGCCAAGATCACGCGCAATCGGGAGCGTCATCCCGACGATGGCAGCTTTGCCCGCAGCATAGGCCGCCTGACCCATCTGGCCATCCTGCGCCGCCACCGAACCTGTGCAGACAATTGCCCCGCGCTCTCCATCAACCGGATCGAGCGTGGCGGCACCTGCAGCAAAGCGCGTGATCGTGGCGAATGTGCCAACCGCATTCAATGTGACGAAGTGCGCGAATTCTGCGGTTGGGAACACGCTGATGGCACCGGTTTCGCGGTCCTTGCGGATCGTTGACTTGGCATTGCCGCCGCCTGCGCACGAGATCAGGATGCGTTCCTGGCCGTGCGCCGCACGCGCCTTGGCAAAGGCTGCATCAAGGCTTTCGTCTGACAGCACATTGGCTTCGCAGTAAAGCGATCCCGTCTCTTGAGCGGCCAATTCGCCCGCTTCGGGGTTCAAATCGAAGATGGCGACTTTCGCGCCTGCGGCCCTCAGCGCCTTGACGCTTGCCAGTCCCAAGCCAGATGCTCCACCTGTGACAACGGCAGCAACGGAAGAATCGATAATCATTGAAAGGCCCTTGTTGCATTTCTTTATGCAGACCTTATTGCCGAGACAAATGGCGAGAGCAAGCAGCACATCCCAAGAGGAGCACTTACGTGGCTGAAAGCACCCTTCCGGTTGAGGCTATAACTGATCCCCGGACATTCACTGACCCTGCAGCATTGCATGGCTTGCTTGCCCGCATTCGCAAGACCGATCCCCTGCCCTATATCGCGGCAGACGACTACGCGCCGTTCTGGCTCGTCAGCCGCCACGCCGATATTCTGGAGGTGGAACGCAACGCCGCGCAGTTCATCAATGCGCCGCGTCAGGCATTGCTGCCGCTATCCTACGAGAAGCAGGCGCGCGCATTGGCCAACGGTCAGGAAACAGCGTCCTACATGCGCAATCTGATCATGATGGATGGCAACGAACATAAAGCCTACCGCACGATCACTCAATCCTACTTCACGCCCAAGGGCCTCGAAGGCGTGATTGGGGATATCGAGAATCTGGCCAAGGAGTTCATCAATCGGATGGACGAAGCAGACGGCGAGATTGATTTCGTTGATGTGGCGATGGCTTTCCCGCTGCGCGTAGTAATGACGATGCTGGGCGTACCGCAAGAAGACGAGCCGATGATGCTGCGCCTTACGCAGCAAACCTTGTCGAGCCAGGACCCTGAATTTCAGGCTGAAGGCGGTGCGCGCAAGGCCATGTTGGTCATGTATGACTACTTCAAAAAGATCATCGACGATCTGCGCGAAACCCCGAACAACACCCTCGCCAGTGTGATCTCCAATGCTCGCATCGATGGCGAACTTCTGGCTGATCGCGACGTGTTCGGCTATTTCAACATTACCGCGACCGCAGGCCACGATACCACCAGCTACGCGCTGACAACCGGCATGCTGGCATTCCTGCAGAACCCCGACCAGCTGGCCAAGCTGCGGGCAGACCCTGCGTTGATGCCACTGGCAGTGGAAGAAATCCTGCGCTGGACCACTCCGGTAAAGCACTTCTGCCGCACCGCTGTCAGTGATTGCACGGTTGCCGGAAAACAGATCAAAGCGGGCGACCACTTGCTGCTCAGCTTCCCGTCGGGCAGCTTCGACGAAGAAATCTACGAAGATCCCTATACCTTCCGGATCGACCGCAAGCCCAACCGCCACCTCGCCTTTGGCACTGGCCCGCACGTCTGCCTTGGGCAGTTCCTTGCGCGTTTCGAACTGCAGTCCTTCTTCCGTGAATTCCTTGACCGTGTCGAACATGTCGAATTGGCAGGGACGCCCCGCTTCGTCGAAGGCAGCTTCGTCGGCGGCGTAAAGCACCTGCCGATCAAATATCGGATGCGTTGATCAGGAGCGGAAACGGTGCAACAGTTGCTGCCTTGCTGCCCTTCAGATAACGTCTGTTAGCCTGGTGACGCTTGTCATCGATCCAATGGGAGCAGGCGTGACCGACGAAGGTGGCGACAATCGGCGGCAACGCAACCAGCGTGGCGAAGGCGCACGGCTGAAGCAGGAACTGGTCGAGGCTGCCATGCGCATCCTCGATCGGCAGCCCGGTGCCCAATTAAGCTTGCGCATGGTCGCAAAGGAAGCAGGTGTCGCGGCACCGTCGGTTTACCGGCACTTCCCTGATGCCCGCGCGATGATGACAGAAATCGTTTCGGTATGTTGGGCACAGATGGGTGACCGTATGGCCGACGCCGCAACCGGCTCTGACGATCCTATGGTCAGGCTGAAAGCGCAGTTGAGCGCTTATGTGCAATACGCAATGGAGCGCCCTTCGCGGTATCAATTGCTGTTTGCTCTGTCTTCAGGCGTCGAACACGATCTGGAAGGGCCCTTGCGCCCTGCCTATCGCCTCGTCCGCGATGCTATCGAAGCAGTCGGCACAAGCGGCGTATCCCTGCCGACCCCCAATTCCGCATCGGCCACTGTTCTGGCACTGTCGATGGTCCATGGGCGCATTGCCATCGCACACCTTTCTCCCCTGCGCGATGGCAACAATGCCGCAGGCGTGAAGGACTTCGTACTCGAAGCACTTGCCATTCTGTTCCGCCCGCACGACGCAGAAGACGGTTCGGCGCGGCAGGACTTGCCCCAAAAATCGCTTAGAGCTAACGGGTGTTAGCTTAAGGCGAAAAGGAGAGATTCGGATGTCACACACTACAGGCCGTCTGGCAGGCAAAGTTGCCATCATTACTGGCGCCAGCAAGGGCACCGGGGTTGTCATGGGCAAGCAGTTTGCCGATGCAGGCGCCAAGGTGCTGATGGTTGCCCGCAGCGAAGACGCCGTGAAGGAAGCTGCCGCAGCAGCAGGCAATGGTGCCATCGGCATGCGCGCCGACGTGACCAGCGAAGCCGACAATGCCGCCATCGTTGATCGCGCGCTGGCCGAATGGGGTCAGGTTGACATCCTGCTCAACAACGCCGTCATCCCCGGCAAGGACCTGCATGTGTGGGAACAGACGCTGGAAAACTGGAATGACGTTTTCGCCATCTGCATCACCGCGCCGATGCTGCTGTCGCGCGAAGTGCTCAAGCGTTCGATGCTGGAACGCAAGACTGGCTCGATCATCAACTTCTCGTCGACTGCTGGCTGGACCGGCATGCCGCGCAAGTCGCACTACGTTTCGGCCAAGGCAGGCCTGCGCGCACTGACCAAGGTGATCGCCACCGAAGCAGGCCCATATGGCGTGCGCTGCAACTGTCTGGTTCCCGGCGGAATCGAAACCGACCTGTGGCGCAACTGGGGCATCCGCATGGCCGCTGAACAGGGCATCACCTTCGAAGAGTGGAAGGAAAAGACCCTTGGCGACGTGCCTCTCCGCACGATCTCGCAGCCAGAAGACATCGGCAATCTCGCCCTGTTCCTCGCCAGCGACGATAGCCGCACCATCACCGGACAGTCGATCAATTGCGACGCCGGCAGCATCATGATCGGCTAAGTGAGAGATATCATGGCAAAGACAATCGAACAGCGTCTTCTGGAACTGGAAGACCGTGAAGCCATCCGCCAGGTCGTGGCCGGTTACGGCTACGCCGTCGACGGGCTGAACGCCCAGGCCGTGGGTGAATGCTATGTCGATGACGGCGTTTATGCCGTTGGCGACATCGGCAAGATGGAAGGCCGCGAAACGATCGAGGCGATTACACGCGATCCGGGCCATCTGAAGTATGTCGGCGCCGGTTGCGCGCATATCGCCACCTCGCCCTATATCGTGCTGGATGGGGACCGCGCAGTTGCCACCTGCCATACTATGGTCAACATGCATGGCGAAAACGGCTTCTTCATCGGCCGCCTCAGCGCGTCACGCATCGATCTGGCGCGTCAGGCTGATGGCAGCTGGAAGATCACCTACCGTCAGAACTACATGCTGAACGGCGATCCTGCGGGTTCGCAATTGCTGGGCCGTCTCAAGGAAGGCCCTGCGGCGGCGTGATCGAAAAGGTTGCCGGTCCCATGGTGAATATGTCAGATCTCGAAAAGCTGCGGGCGATTGATGAAATCGCACTGCTAAAGGCACGACGGGATCGCGCAGCAGACACCAAGGACTGGGCCCTTTACGAATCGCTGCATGCCCCCGATCATGTGTCGGAAAACGGCGATTATGGTCGCTGGACCAGTGCCGCCGAAATGATGATCTACGTGCCGAAAAGCATGGAGAACCTTGTCACCCTGCACCAGTCGCATTCACCTGAAATCACCTTCGTTTCCGCAGTCAAGGCGCACGGCATCTGGGCGATGGAAGGCATGTCATTCTGGCAGCAGGGCGGCGAGGACCACTGGTTCCAGGCGTTCGGGCATTATTTTGAGACGTACGAAAGCCGCGACGGCCGCTGGCTGTTCACAAGCCGCTCGTTAAAATACTACCATACCAGGCGATCACCGGGCGCGATCTTCCCCCCGAAGATCGACGCCTGAGCCAGCCCCAGAAGGAGAGATAAAATGACCGGCATGACCGACATCGAATACCTGATGGCCGTCAACGAAATCCAGCTTCTGAAATCGCGCCGTGACCGCGCGTGCGACACCAAGGACTGGGACCTTTATCGCGCACTGCATGCCGACGATCACGTCTCGCACAACCAAGGTTTCGAACGCTGGGAATCAGCGGACGTTATGATCGAGAACGTCAAGGCGCTGCTCGGCACGGGCCGTACGACGGTGCACCATTCACACACCCCGGACATTACCTTTGAATCCGCCACCAAGGCCAAGGGCATCTGGGGCATGGAAGATCTGATCTTCGATTCAGAATCCGGAGAACTGCTGATCCACGGCTTTGGCTTTTATCACGAGACGTATGAAAAGCGGGACGGCAAATGGCTGTTCACCAGCCGCCAGTTGAAACGCACGCTGGTTCGTGAAAAGCCGGAAAGCGCCAAGGCCTGACGCAGGGGAGATGATTATGGCCGCTTTTGATGAGACCTTTGACTTTGTCGTCGTCGGAAGCGGCGGCGGTTCGATGTGCTGCGCGCTCGCTTTGCGCACCGCCGGGAAATCCGTGGCGATCCTTGAAAAGACCGATTTGATCGGCGGCACCACCGCACGGTCCGGCGGCGTAATGTGGATTCCCGACAACCGCTTCATGAAGCGCGACGGTGTACCAGACAGCACCAAACAGGCCATCACTTACCTCAACGCGCTATCGGGAAACACCAACGATGCACCGGGGACGTCAGCTGAACGCCGCCAGATTTACGTCACTCAGGGCAAGGAGATGGTCGATTTTCTGGTGGCGCAAGGCATCAAACTGAACCGCGTCTCCTATTGGCCGGACTATCACGATGAGCTGCCAGGCAGCTCGGAAAAGGGCCGCACAGTCGTTGCCGAACTGTTCAACGTCAACGAACTTGGGCCTTGGAAAGCGAAGCTGCGGCCCAATTTCATCCCGATGATGAGCACGCTGGATGAGATGCTCAAGCTGCGTTTCATCAAGAAGTCGTGGGAAGCCAAACGCATCGCCGTGCGCTTTGGCCTGCGCACGATCTTCGCCAAACTGACCGGCAAGCACTATGTCACCGCGGGCGCGGCACTTCAGGGGCGGATGTTTCAGGCCACGCTAAAGGCAGGCGTCGAATTTCGCACCGAATCCCCCGTAACCGAATTGATCGTTGATGGCGGCAAGGTTGTCGGCGTGATGACGACCAAAGACGGCAAGCCTTGGCGCATAGGCACGCGGCTCGGCGTGCTCGTCAACGCGGGCGGTTTTGCCAAGAATCAGGCGATGCGCGATCAGTACATCCCCGGCACTTCCACCAACTGGAGCCTTGCGACCGAAGGTGACACCGGTGAAATGATCCGCGAAATGCAGCGCCACGGCGCAGCCCTTGGCCAGATGGAAGAAATGGTCGGCAACCAGATCGCCATACCGCCGGGCATGGAAGAAGAACCGATCAAGCCGGTTGTCCAGGGCGTGACTGCCGCCCCGCATTGTATCCTCGTCGATCAATCGGGCGTGCGTTACATGAACGAAGGCGGCTCCTACATGGCCTATTGCAAGGGCATGCTGAACCGCCACCAGATCACGCCTGCGGTGCCCAGTTGGGCGATCATGGACCAGCAGTTCATGGATCAGTCAATGCTGGCGGGCACAATGGCAGGGTCCACAAAACCCAAATCGTGGTTCGAAACCGGCTTCCTGCGCAAGGCTGACAGCATCGAGGAATTGGCCGGGCAAATCGCCATTGACCCTGTGGCCCTGCGCGAAACAGTGGACCGGTTCAACGGCTTTGTCGTACAAGGCCATGACGATGATTTCAACCGTGGCGACCGTGCCTATGACCGCTGGCTGGGCGATCATTTCGCCCCGAACGCGTCGCTGGGCGCCATCGAAAAAGGGCCGTTCTTCGCGATGCAGGTTCTGCCCGGTGATGTCGGCACATATGGCGGCGTCGTGACCGATGCCGATGCCCGCGTGCTGCGGGACGATGGCACAGTGATCGAAGGCCTTTATGCCACAGGTGTGTCCACAGCGTCATCCATGGGCCGCTCTTATCCCGGCGCTGGAGCCAGCGTCGGCCCGTCTTTCGTGTGGGGCTATGTCACCGCCAAACACGTACTCGCACACGCCTAAAGGCAGCGCTGCCCCGCAATTCAAGCAAGGAAATGCATAAATGACCGATGCGCCAAAGCCCGATATTGCCGACAAGCTCGAAATGATGGGCATTCCTCGTGGCAGCTATGACGTAAAGCCGCTCAGCCGCGTGCACAAGTTCATCGCCCAGCGCCTGACCGATGCTTCACGCGATGTGCCAAGTTTCCCGCTGGAAACCGAAATTCAGCTCGACGCACTGCTGGCTGCCCGCGCCGCCTATAACGCATCGGCAGAGGTCAAGATTTCGGTCAACGATCTGATCATCAAGGCCGCAGCGCTCAGCCTGATGGCGGTGCCTGAAGTAAACACCAGTTTCATGGCCGAAGGCGTGATCCAGCATCACAACGCCGATGTTGCCGTGGCCGTGGCCGCTCAATCCGGCCTGATAACACCCATCGTGCGCGCCGCGGAAGGCCGTAGCCTTGCCGATATTTCGGCCACGATGAAGGACATGGTAGCCCGCGCTCAAGTGCGCAAGCTGAACCCCGAAGAATACACCGGCGGCACTTTTGCCGTGTCCAACCTTGGCATGTTCGGCATCACCCGCTTCGGGTCGATCATCAACCCGCCGCACGGTGCGATCATCTCGATCGGTGCAGGCAAGGAACGTGCCGTGGTGCGTGATGGCGCAGTCGTCATCGCCACGATGATGAATGCAACGCTGACCTGTGATCACCGCGTAATCGATGGCGCGGCCGGAGCACGCTGGCTTCAGAACTTCCAGAGCCAGATCGAAACGCCTGAAGGCCTGTTTGCTTGAAGATATGGAAAAGGGCGGGTTTCGGCCCGCCCTTTTCCGATAGTCATTCCGCCGGCGTGTCCGCAGGCGGGTTCATTTTTTCCAGCGCTTTCTGCATGGCGTCCATGCACATTTGCAGCGCGTGGGCAGGATTCAGCTCAAGCACCTTGCTTGGTTCTTCATAGATCAGCACGTGGCCAGACGGGATGAAGTAAGCCTCACCTGCTTCGATCACTTCATCGGGCCAGTCTGATCCGGGATATTTGGCGCGCAGCCTCCCTTCGAAGATATAGCCGTAATGCGGGCATGGGCAGACGCCCCCCGGCAGGCCGCCAAACTTGTATTGTTCGGAACAATCGAGTGGTGAATGGACGGTGGTATAACCCACTTCCATATCGCCCCACTGGACGCTGCGGAAGCCTTCGGTGCCAATGGCAGGCCAGCGTTCAACCCCGTTCGGCAAGTCTTCAGGTCTGCAATGCGGCATCGGTCTTCTCCTAGATTATCCGAATGTTCATCCCGGTTACGATGATCATGCGGACAGTCATGGCAGAATGCAATTCCCCTTATGCAATCAACTTAGCTTGAGGATCATTTTTCCGTGATTGGTCCCCGCAAACAGACGCAGGAATGCAGGCAACGCATTCTCGATGCCCTCTTCAATATGTTCATCAATGCGCAAACGCCCCTCGTTCACCCACTGCGTCAATTGCGCGGCGGCTTGCGGAATGCGGGCAATATGCTGGGTCAGGATGAAGCCTTCGATCCGGGCGCCGTGGACGATCAATTGCCACAGATTGCGGGAAGGCGCAGGATCGCTGTTGTATTGGCTGATCAATCCGCACAGCACGACGCGGCCCTTGGCATTGAGGTTCATCAGTCCGGCATCCAGAATGGCGCCTCCGACGTTTTCGAACTGCACATCCACGCCATCTGGCGCAGCGGCACGGATGGCACTGACAAGTTCCTGCTCGCTCTTGCCGCGATAATCGATTGCGGCATCATACCCATAGTCATCAATCAACCGGGCGCACTTTTCAGGTCCGCCCGCAATGCCAATTGCGCGGCACCCTTGAATCTTGGCAATCTGGCCGACCAACGACCCCACGCCGCCTGCCGCACCGCTGACCAGCACGGTTTCGCCCGCGCGCGGTTTCCCGATGTCCAGCAATCCCAGATAAGCGGTCGGTCCAACGCCGGTGCCCACCGAGAGATAATTGGTGACAAGCGGCAACGCCGCAGGATCAATCAACCGGCCTGTTTGCTGCACCGAATATTCCGCAATCCCGCCAAGCGTTGCCACCCATGCCCCTTCGGGGAAATCTGCATGGCGCGACTGGACAACGACGCCAATCGTCGATGCGCGGATCACATCGCCAAGGCGGATGGGCGGCATGTAGGATGGCTTGTCATCCATCCATCCGCGCATCGCCGGATCAAGCGAAGCATAATGATTGCGCACGAGGAACTGCCCTTCGGACAGACCGGGCGTTTCATCTGTCACCAGCGCAAAATCTGCATCCTCAGGCATTCCCGATGGACGGCGAACCAGTGTGAAACTCCGGTTGATCGGCATGAACGTCCCTCCTCAGCGCTTCCCAAAACGACATGACCTGCCGCTCCCGGTGTGGGAGGGCAGGTCACAAATTCGTGCATTCAAGCAGAAACAGGCAATAAGATCAGACGATCTCGCCGATTTCAGTGCCCACTTCATACGTCTGATCAGGCGTCGCCTTCTGGATCAGCTTGCCCGAAGCAGGCGCTTCGATTTCGCGGGCCGTCTTGTCAGTTTCGAGGATGTAAATGACATCCCCTTCCTTCACCTCGGCGCCGTCTGCAACTTCCCAGCTGGTCAGTGTGCCTTCGGTCATCGACATTTCAAGGCGTGGAATGGTGAGAATGGTCGACACGTTTGTTCCTCCGGACTTCAGGACTTCAGGGATGCGCGCACGCGCGATACGATTGCGGCTGCACCGGGAACCTGGCTCATCTCGATTTCGCGAGAATAGGCAATCGGCGCATAGTCCGCACCAAGGCGGATGGCCGGTGCCTTGAGCTGGCCCCAGAGTTCTTCATTGATGGTCGAGCAGATTTCGGCACCCAAACCGCAGAATTCAACTGCGGCATGGACAACAACCGCCCGCCCGGTCTTTTTCACCGATTCCAGAACACGGTGATAATCAATCGGCACCAGTGAACGCAAATCGATCACTTCGGCGCTGATGCCTTCCTTGGCCAGCTCTTCTGCAGCGGCAAGGCAATTGTGCAGTTCAAAGCCATAGCTGATGAGCGTGACATCAGTGCCTTCGCGCTTCACCTTGGCGACGCCCAGCGGGATGCGGTAATCGCCGGTTGGTACTTCTGCCTTCTGCGTGAACAGCAGCATGATCGATTCCAGCACGACCACCGGATCGGGGTCATTGATTGCCGAAAGCAGCATGCCCTTGGCGTCTACCGGGTTGGACGGGAACAGCACCTTGATGCCGGGGACGTGCGTCAGCCAAGCTTCGAGGTTCTGCGAATGCTGCGCACCGAAACCGCCAATGGCACCGCCCACCTGCATACGGATGGTCAGTGGTGCATGGGTTGCCGAACCCGACATGTAGCGCTGCTTTGCGGCGTGGTTGGCGATCTGATCGAGGCAGACACCCATGAAATCGGCAAACATGATTTCTGCAATGGGGTTCATGCCAGCGATTGATGAACCGATGGCCGCACCGATGATGGCCGATTCCGAAATCGGGGTGTTGCGGACGCGGTTCTTGCCGAACTTGGTCTGCAGGCCCTTGTTCGTGCCGAATGCGCCGCCCTGAGGATCGCCGACGTCTTCGCCCAGCAGGAACACTTCAGGATTGGCGGCCATGGCCACGTCCTGTGCATCGGTGATGGCGGTAGCCATGGTCATCGTTGCGGTGGGGCCGGGAAATTCGCCTTCGGCTTCGCGCACCGGATAGATGCCGCGTGTGGGCACGCAAGTTGCATCGGCGAACACGTCGACCAGCGTTTCGCTGGCAGGCGTGACCGGGCTGGTCATGGCGCGGGCAATGGCGTCTTCGACTTCGGCCTTGGCAGCAGCTTCGACTGCCGACAGTTCGTCTTCGGTGCAGATGCCGGCATCAAGCAGCAGGCTGCGCGTCTTTTCAACGGGCGCCCGCTCCTTGGCAGCAGCCAGAATGTCCTTGGCGGCGTTGTAATTGTCGCCAACCCCGGCGTGGGGGCCCATGCGATAGGTCAAGGCTTCGACAAACACCGGACCATTGCCGGCGCGGACGGATTCGATCACTTCCTTCATGCCATTGTAGAAGGCCGCAGGATCATTACCGTCGAGTTGCACGCCGCGGAAGCCAAGCGCTTGCGCACGGCCAAAGAAGTTGGGGCTGGCGGTATAGGTTTCAATCGGGGTGTATTCACCCCACTGGTTGTTCTGGCACAGGAAAATGATCGGCAGCTTCCACACGCCAGCCAGGTTCATGGCTTCATGCACGGGACCGATCGAGGTTGCACCATCGCCAAAGTTGACGATCGTCACACGGTCTTCGCCGCGTTCCTTGGCCGAAATGGCAAGGCCGTTGGCAATAACCGGACCAGCACCGACGATGGCGGTCGTGACCATCGAACCCGACGAGGGATCAGAGATGTGCGGGCTGCCGCCCTTGCCCTTGTTCAAGCCGCCTTCACGGCCCAGCGCTTCGGCAAACATGCCGTACAGATCAACGCCCTTGGCAACCTGATCGTGAATGCCGCGATAGGTGGTGACCATGTAATCGCGCGCGGTGGTAAGCTGCGAGATCGTGGCGGGGATGTTTTCCTGACCGGTCATCGGCCAATATGTGAAAGTGAACTTGCCGGCCGAAAGACCTGCCTGAATGGCTTTGTCCACGGCGCGGATGCGCACCATTTGACCATAGATGGACTTGAGCACTTCCGGCTCGATGCCCAGATTACCTTGCACCATCAGACCTGTCCCTCAACTTCTTGACATCACCACCAGACAACAACCAGTGCATGACAGCGCGGCGATTGTCTTTGATCCCTGGGCACACGCGCACAAGAATCCCTTGCACGCTCTAGTGCCTTCGAAGAGACCGTATGTCCATGCCTAATGCATCATGGCTGTGTCATTAAATTGCAAGGCAGGGTGGCAGGTTTGGCTGGCCCCCCAACGCAAAGGGCCGCCCGGTCAAAGCCGGCCCGCGCAAGTAGCGTCCTGTTGCCTGATCAGATGCCGATATCCATGATCGGGGCATCGAAACCGCAATTCACGATCTGTGATGATTTGGCGAGGGTATCGGCAGGCAGGCCGGCAATATAGCCGTCAATCAGTCGCTGATAATTGCTGATCATGCCTTCGCCGCCCTTGCCCAGACTGCTGCCGATCCGCATGAAGTCAAGATTGTGCAGTCCCACTTGCTGCAATGGCAGGTTGGAATAATCCTGACGCGGAATTTCCGGGAAATCCTGTGAATCAAAGGGCAGCATCGTGGGGCCTTTGGGCGTTTCGAATGGTTCGCCATCGGCGCGCGGGGCCATGTTCCAGATTTCGAACAGGCATGTTTCCGGCGTCAGCGGACGTATCCGGTACGATGCCATGGCTCCCATGACCGGAAGCAGGAAATAGTTCGGGAACATGAATTCGACATAGTGCATGTCCGGGCCCAGAAACGCCTTGGCAATATCGAATGTTTCCACCCCGCGCGCCCGCGCGTCGGCTTCCACATCCTTGCAGGCCTGGGTGTAGAATGCGGCTGCGGCTGCCATCGGATCTTCGGGCACGTCCATCCCGGCCAGACGGTCGATCACCGCCAGTTCGGATTTGTGGATCATCGATCCACCCATGCCCTCGTTCAGATTGTGCAGGAAGGCCAGGATGTGCTGCACCATTTCCTTGCCGGTCAGACCTTCGTTGACAGGCTTGCCATCAAAGTCCGGCCCGAATTGTGTGGTGGCATAAGGCGATACCTGGAACAATTGCGGATGCGTCTGCATCACGTGATAGCCTTCATGGAAGGCTTCCATCGCCAATTTCCAGTTGGTGGGCAGTACCGTGCCAAACCACCATTCGATCTTCAGTGTTTCTGCACGCCGGGTGTCCATGCGTTCGGCCACAGGGCCAAGGCTTTCGCGCAGGCCGGGTGCAGTGTCATCAAAATTGATGAACGCACAGCCTGCCCAGAACTCGACACGGACCGGCGCAAGATCGATCTGGTCCGGCGTGATGATGGCTTCATCAAAGATTTCGCGCCCGAACACGAAGCTGTTTTTGCCCTGTTCGTCCCAGCGCCAACCGTGAAACGGGCAGCGGAAGCCACGGTTCTTGCAATTGCCCTTGCCCCGCGCCAGCTTAACCCCGCGATGACGGCAGGCATTGAGAAACGCTTTCACGCCATCGGCTGTATTGAGCAGGATCACCGAACGGTCGAAAATCTCGTAGACGGTGTAATCGCCCTGATTGGGAATCTCTTCCAGACGACAGGCCATTTGCCACACATGGGGCCACAGCTTTTCCTGCTCTGCCTTGAAGAACGCGTCGCTGTAATACCGTTCAGCCGGAATCAGGGCGGGGTTCGTGATCGGGAACGGGTTGCTTGCAGTATCAGCCATGGCGCGATCCTTGAATGGGTCATTCCGGAGAAGGCCCATTGCTATCGCAGCCGGGCATAACGCGACTTGAGCAATGTCAAATTTTGCATCGCCTGTGATGCATTGCGCTTTTCAGCGCGGCAGCGGCGCGAAGGATCAGCCCTCGTCCGACACCCGGACAACCTCATGGCCGCACAGCGTGGTCCAGCTTTCCGTGCCTAAAACGATGGCGGCCTGGTGCTGGTCAATCGCGGTATGCAGCGTCGCCATCAAGGCGCTGACCGACGGGTTTGCGGCTTCGCGCAGCCAGCCCAGCGTCAGGTCCAGTTCCATGACAAAGTCGGTCAGCGGGCGAAAAACGAATTGCCCCGGACTTGTCGAAAGGATGGTCGATGCCGGAGTCAGGCACAGGCCTGTGCTGACCGATGCAAGATCGAGCTGTTCTTCATGCGTGGCCGAAAGCTGGCGGATGATCGGCTCCAGTCCATGCAGGCGGCACTGCTGCATCAACACATCCTGTTCATCATGGGCGGAATGGCGGGCCAGCCAGATCAGCGGCTGATCGGCAAGTTCGGTCAACCGGATCGGCGTATGGACGGCCAGCGGATGCGCGGGATGCACCGCAACGATATAGCGCTCCTTGTGAATCAGCCGCTCGGCCAGTTTGGGGGATCGGATGCGACGTTCATAAGCAAGGGTTATGTCCAACCGGTCATCGCGCAGCGCCTCGACCAGATCAACCGATGGCGCGCGCATGTATGCCAGATCAAGATGCCCCGGCCCCACCTGAAACGCCTCGATAGCATCATGAACGAAAGCATATTTGCGTGCATTCATGACCAGCCCCAAACGCACGGGCCGGTCCTGCTCCAGTTCGATGCGCCGCGTATTATGGATCGCGCGGTCCAATGCTTTGACCAGAGCGACGGCTTCATCATGGAAGCATTTTCCCGCAGGCGTCGTCGTAACCCCGCGTGAACCACGGATCAACAGAGTGCATCCCAGCGTCAATTCCAGATCACGGATGCGGCGCGACAAGGCGGGCTGGGCAATGTTCATCCGCCGCGCCGCACCTTGCAGCGATCCTTCTTCAACCGTGGCGATGAAGTAGCGAAGCAGGCGGAAATCCATGCCACGCGGTATACCGAGAAAGCATGTCTGGGACAATCCAACCGATATTTGCCGTTGCCACACCTATCTGGCAGCAAGCAAATAACATCGGTTGGCACACACCATTGAACGCAGCATAGGGTTGCGAGGCAGCCTTCTATATTAATGCGCTTCGCTGTGTGCAAAATGCCCTTCCGTACCCCCGCCATTTGCTATAGTCCCCGTTTGCATGAGCGATGTCATGCACGGATTGGAGACCTTCGTTTCGCGCAAAGGCATCGGATCTGGTGGCGCAGTGCGCTGCCAGACGGCGCATATTGCGGCCCGGCATTCGCTCATCGCGCTGGCAGGAAATGCCATGCCCCACGGCGGCCAGCACGCAATCGCCTGATCGAGTTACGGAGAGCAAGCCGATGTCCTACATGGAACTGTTCAAGGTTCCCGAACCCACCCCCGATCTCAGCCGCAAGGCTGCCATCATCGGCCTGGGCGAGAGCGACTTTCACGACGACTATCAGGCTGCCCGTGCCAAAGCGCCAGGGTATGAAGGGCACACGTCCGAAAGCCTTGCCGTCATCGCTTTTGAACGCGCGCTCGCAGATTCCGGTCTGACGCGTGACGACATCGACGGGTTGGGCGTCAATTATCTCTACGGCGGGCCAACCGCAGAAGAAACCGCCACCATGCTGGGGCTCAAGCCCAAACATATCGTTGATCGCAGCGGCGGCATATGCGCAGGGCCATTGCCCGTCGCGGCCAAGGCCATTGCCGATGGCAAATGCGATACAGTCGTGCTGATTTTCTCGGCAGCCACCCGCTCGATCGGGCGCAAGTTTGGCGGCCAGACATTCGATAACGGCGCGCCCAGTTCATACTATTACCACCACCCCTGGGGCTGGAGCTCGCAGGCCGCGCACTGGGCACTGATCTGGCAGTATTACCAGCAGGCTTATGGCGCGACTGAGGCTGATCTGGCGTCCGTCGCCATCCAGATGCGCACCAATGCGATGCGCAATCCCAACGCGATCATGCAAGCGCCGCTGACGGTCGAAAAGTATCTGGCCTCGCGCTATGTCGTGCGGCCCCTGCACCTGTTCGATCTGTGCCTGGTCAACGATGGCGCGGTATGCCTTATCCTGCGCCGGTCAGACCTGGCCAAAGGGCTGGCCCATGTTCCGGTCGATATTGGCGGATGGGGCCACAGCGCCGTCACCGCCAACAAGATGCACACGCTGGTGCGGGAACGGCTGCGCCCGCAGTTTCAGGAATCGGGCCGGCAAGCGCTGGCCATGGCGGGCATCGCGCTCGAGGATGTCCAGCATTTCGAAGGCTATGACGCCTCGACCATCCACCTGATCAATCACATCGAAGGCCACGGCTTTGTCGAACCCGGCGCAGGGCTGGAATTCTGCAAAAGCGGCGAAATGGACGTGAACGGATCGCTTCCGGTCAACATGGCAGGTGGCATCTTGTCCGGTTCCTACATGCATGGCTGGAACCACGTTGCCGAAATCGTGCGCCAGCTTCGCCATGAAGCCGGCCCCCGGCAGGTCAAGGACGTGCAGGTTTCGATGTTCTCGCTGGCGCAGACCGATCAGGTCCACCCGGTTATCTTCATGCGGGGAGAGCAATAATGACGCAGAAGCGACCCAACCGCACCCTTGGCCCCGGCCATGATGAATTCTGGGCCGGTTGCGCCCAGGGCGAACTGCGCATTCAGCGTTGCACCGCCTGCGGCAATCACAGCTGGCCTGTCATATCGGCCTGCGAACATTGCGGCAGCACCGATCTGGCGTTCAACACCATGTGCGGCAAAGGCAAGGTCGTCAGCTGGTGCAGCTTTGTGCAGGACTATTATCGCGGCGTGATGCCCGTTCCCTATGACACGATCATGGTAGAGCTGGAAGAAGGCCCGATCTTCCTCAGCAACCCGGCCGATTTCAGCTATGATGACATCACCTTCGAGATGCCGGTTGAAGTCACCTTCGTCGATGCCGAAGACGCTGCCGGTCCGTTCAGCCTCCCTGTCTTCCGCAAGGCCTGACCACAATGGCCGATAGCGAAAGCGCCGTTCTGGCCGAGGTTTCGGACGGGATCATGACGATCACGCTCAACCGGCCCGACCATGGCAATGCCTGGAACGGTCCGATGGTGCGCGGCTATTTCAACCTGCTTGAACAAGCATCGCGTTCGCCTGAAGTGCGCGCGATCATCGTCACCGGCGCGGGCAAGGCATTCTGCGTTGGCGGCGATGGCGCCAAACTTCAGGCTGTGGCCCAGACTGGCGATATAAAATCGGCAGCAGACCAGCCCTACTGGTTTCCACTGTCCATCGGCAAACCGATCATCGCGGCCATAAATGGCGCGTGTTTTGGCATCGGGTTGCAGCAGGCGCTGGTCAGCGACATCCGAATTGCATCCGCAGACGCAAAGTTTTCAACCGCCTATGCGCGCCGGGGGCTGGTGGCCGAAATGGGCATGAGCTGGCTTTTGCCGCGCCTTGTCGGGACAGGCCACGCCACCGATCTGCTGCTCTCGGCGCGTCTGGTGCGCGCTGCAGAAGCCGAACGCATGGGCCTTGTCAACAAGGTGGTGCCCGCCTCAGACCTCATGGCAGAAGCCCGCGCCTATGCCGCCATGCTCGTCGAAAACTGCTCGCCCTTCGCGATGCGCGCGATCAAGCAGCAAAGCTTCGAAGACCTGACGCGCCGCTTCCACGACAGCTTCGAACATTCGGTAAAGCTGCTTGACGAAGCCTTCCTTGCCCCCGATTTCAAGGAAGGCATGGCAAGCTGGCAGGAACGCCGCCCGCCTCAATTTCCGGCATTGCCGCCAGAACTCGCGCTGATCGCGCACGACCATTCAGCCTCATGAGGACAGCGTTATGAACAAACGGGAATTTCTGGGAATGGCCAGCGTTGGTGCGCTGGTTGCTGCCTTTGCCGCCAGCCGGATGATGAACCGGGGCGCGGCAGAAGAGGCAACCGCCGGGACCACTTTCAGCGTGCAGATGACCGACGCGCAATGGCGCGCAAAGCTCAATCCTGAAAGCTACGAAGTGCTGCGCAAAGGCGCCACCGAACGGCCCGGAACCAGCCCACTGCTGAAAGAACACCGCAAGGGCATTTTCGCCTGCGCCGGTTGTGATACGCCACTGTTCGATTCATCCACCAAGTATGACAGCAAGACCGGCTGGCCCAGTTTCTGGCAGCCCTTGCCGAATACCACGATCCGCCGCCCGGATTTCACCATCGCGCGCCCGCGAACGGAAATCCTGTGCAGCACGTGCGGGGGTCATCTTGGCCATGTTTTTGATGATGGACCAAAGCCGACTGGCCTGCGCTATTGCATGAATGGCGATGCCCTCACCTTCAAACCGGCAGCAGCCTGATTCCCAGGATTGGAAAGAACACCATGAAAGATTTTTTCAACGGCATCATGCGCGCGATCAGCAGCCTTCTCGGCCTGCTGATGGTGATAATGGGTGGCATCTGGATCCTGCAAGGATTCAACATCGCTTTCCTCGACAGCTTCATGGCCAATGACAAGCAATGGGCACTGTGGGGTGCAATCCTAGCCTTGGTTGGCGCTGGTCAGGTCTACTGGAGCAATACGCGCGAGAGCTATTACAAGGGCAAGTGACAAGCTGACATTGGCCGGACGAACAGGGGCCTTCCGTGTTACCCGGCCAATGCTGTTGTTACCGGCAACGGTCCATCGCTTCACGCGCAAGCCGCGCCAATACCGGAAACGCCTCGGCGCGGTCCTTGGCGCTTGCTGACGCCGCTGTGCCTCGCAAATAGCGGCCTTTGATTCCGTGAAAGATCGCGGCGAGCCGGAAGAAGTTGAAAGCCATGTAAAAGTCCCACGACGCGATGCTGTCGCGGCCTGTGAGGCGGCAATAGGCGGCAACGTATTCCGCTTCGGTCGGGATGTTGAGCGCCGCCAGATCGGCTCCTTCAAGGCCTGCCACGATGCTGGGCGGCATGTGATACATCATCGCGTGATAGGCAAAATCCGCCAGCGGATGGCCCAGCGTTGAAAGCTCCCAGTCCAGCACCGCGATCACCCGCGCCTCTGTCGGGTGAAAGATCATGTTGTCGCAGCGGAAATCGCCGTGAACCACGCTCGTTTCGTCGCCTTCGGGAATGGCAGTGGGCAGCCATTCTAGCAGCGCATCCATGTTCGGATCGCGGCCCGCCAATTCGTCTTCAAGATATTGGCGCGACCACCGGCCGACCTGCCGCGCAAAGTAATTGCCCGGCTTGCCATAATCGCCAAGCCCGACCGCTTGCACATCAATGCCGTGCAGTTGCGCAATCGTGGCGTTCATCGCATCGAAATAAGCGGGGCGTTCTGCCTTGGAAACTTCGGGGAATGTCGCATCCCAGAAGATGCGGCCTTCGACCATTTCCATCACATAGAACCAGCTGCCGATCACGCTTTCATCGGTGCACAGGCCAAAGACGTGCGCGACCGGAAAGCCGACCGAGCCGAGCGCAGTCAGCACTTGCGCCTCGCGCTCGACCGCGTGTGCCCCCTTCAGCACCGGCCCCGGCGGCTTGCGCCGCAGCACATAGCTGCGCGCTGGCGTGACCAGCTTGTAAGTCGGATTTGATTGTCCGCCCTTGAACTGTTCAACCTGCATCGGACCGGCAAAGCCATCGACATGGTCAGCCAACCACGCAGACAGCGCGGCTTCATCAAAGCTGTAGCCTTCACGGACCGGCGTGGTGCCGGCGTTGGCGTCCTGCACTGCGCCGCTCATGCCTGCGCGGTCCGCCAGTCGCGGCGGATCTTCTTGGCAAGGCTCCATTTATGCACTTCGGTCGGGCCGTCATAGATGCGGAACGCGCGCACCTCGCGGAACATCTGCTCCACAATCGTATCGCTCGTCACGCCCGATCCGCCCATCACTTGCACGCACTTGTCCGCCACGCGCATCAGCGCCTCGGACACGGCGACTTTGGCCATCGAGCTTTCGACCGTTCCCAGCGATCCGGTATCAAGCACGCCGGCGCACCAGTCGATCATCAGTTCGGCCTGTTTGAGGTCGATCATGTTTTCGGCCAGCATGAAGCCAACGCCTTCGTGTTCGATCAGGTGCTTGCCAAACGCCATGCGCTTGCACGCATATTCCGTGGCGATTTCCTGCGCGCGGATGCAACCACCAAGCCAGCGCATGCAGTGCGACAGACGCGCAGGGGACAGGCGCACTTGCGCATATTTGAAGCCCTCGCCCGGCTCACCCAGCATCTGATCAGCGGGCACGCGCAAGTTCTCGATGGCGATGGTCGAATGGCCACCGGGCATTGAACTGTCTATGGTGTTGGGCACGCGTTCGATGCGGATGGCGGGATCGGGCAGGTCCACCAGGAACATGCACGCGCCGCCCTGTTCGTCCTTGGCCATGACGATGCCCACTTTGGCACCCTTGGCCCCGGTGATGAACGCCTTGCGGCCATTGATAACCCAGTGATTGCCATCGCGCTGGCAGGTGGTCTGCATCATCATCGGATCGGACCCTGCTCCGCCATCGGCGGCAGGTTCGGTCATGAAGAACGCCGACCGCGATTCACCCGATACCAATTGCTTGAGGAAACGCTCTTTCAGTTCCGGACTGCCGACTTTGCCGAGCAGATACATGTTGCCTTCATCGGGCGCCTGCGTGTTGCAGGCCAGCATGCCCAACGGCGAAAGGCCCGAGCGGGTGAGCACCACCGCCGTTTCTCGCTGGTTCAGATGGCGGCCATCGGGCAGGATATGCGGCGTCAGCACGCCTGCTTCACGCGCAAGCCCGCGCAATTCCTGCACCAGTTCGTCCGTCGGCGCATCGTGGTCGTCGCGGCGCCGATCGGACTCATAGGGGATCACGATATCGCGAACGAAGCGTTCGACCCGATCTGCAATCTCCAGCGCAGCGTCCATACCAATGCCAGCGGCCATTCACTCTACTCCTGCAATATCGAAAATTCTGGCGATTGCGCCTTCACGCGGCGCTGGTGCATCGGGCGATGAAACTGCGTATTTCCGTGTCGATTGCGGCACCTTCCGGCCCGCCGGGAAACCCTGTGTGCGGCCCAGCCTCGGTTAGGTGCAGTTCAGCCTGCACTCCTGCAGCCCGCAGCGCCCGGTGCATGCGCACCGTGTTGGACAGATAGAGATCGCGGGTGCCCGATGTCAGGATCACTGGCGGGAAGGCCGACAGATCGCCAAACAGCGGCGAAAGATAGGGATGCTTGAGGTCTGCGCCATTGGCATAAAGCAGGTTCACCGCCATCAGGCTGGCCAACCCCGGATCGACACCGTCCAATGTGTGGAACGTGTCCCCGGACTCCGTCAGGTCGATTTCCGGTGTCCCCAGGATCAGACCTGCCGGCATCGGCAAACCTTCATCCTTGGCGCGCAGTATCAATGCCGCCGCAAGGTTGCCACCGGCCGAACCGCCGCTGACGATGATTTCATGCGGCTGGCGCACTTCCAGAAGCGCCCGATAAGCAGCCATGCAATCGTCCAGCGCCGCAGGATAGGGATGTTCTGGCGGCATCCGGTAATCAACCGACCAGATCCTGCGCTGCAACCGCGCCGCCGATCCCATCGCCATCAACTCGCAAAGCTCTCCTCCGCACAGGATCAATGCGCCGCCATGCATTTCCAGAACGACAGTGCGGTCATCGGCGGAAAGGCCTTGCGGCACAACCTCGAACACCTTGGCCGTGCCTGCTGCACGCGTCGTGGCCTGCGCCGTTGCGCCCGCTGAAATCTGGCGCAACAGTGGCAGCACCGCCTGATCTGTTGCATTGACATAGGCCAGCCACCCGGCCTTGTCGTCCAATGGCGGGTACGCAGGCGATCCCGGCCTTGGCACAAGGTACATGCGCGCAACCGGGCTGACATGCTCCGGAACGGGGATGTTACGCGCCGGAACCGTGTAGCTTCCGTCATTCTGCCCTTGTGTCAATTTCCGCTCCTTTGCACCAGCTTTGGCCGTCTGACGTTGCGCGGCCATTAATCGTTGCCCCAAAGTCAATGACCACAGGGCGAAAGACGCCTTCAAGATCGCACGCCGACCGTGTTTGACGCGGTTGCGCAAGACCAGCGTGAACCCCGGTCATTCCTGCGCCTTGTCGTAGAACTTCTGATAGGCGCGGCGATAGGCCAGGATCGGTCCGTCACCCTGAACAAGGATCGGATCGGTCTTGTTCTTCTTGTTGTTCCAGATCGGAATATCCTGATGGATCTGCTTTACCAGATCGCGGATGCGCGCCTTGGTTACGCGCAGCTTGCCATCGCTGATGCCGGGGGGGTGATACATCTGCCAGCGGATGTGGGTATGTTCCGAATCAATCGGCGTCACCTGCTGTGACTGCACCACATGCGACACGTCGATATATTCGACGATCGATTGCCCCGGTCCCATCGCGTTCACATCGATGATCCCGGTCATCGGTCCGCGCGGCGTTACCATCTGCGCCGTCACCTTGTTGCGGCGGCCCCAGCCATCCAGCGCAAATTCACCTTCGGACGGCCCCTGAACGCCATGCACGGCGTTGAAGTGGGCATAGTCCTGACCGTTTTCGGTGATTTCCTGACAGTGGATGTTCACGATCCAATCGTGCCGCTCGACCTCGACCCAATCGCCATCGGGGCAATCGGGCAGGCGGGCAACTTCCCACATCGGCGCTTCACGGCGCGGGTGATACCACACATAAATCACGCCATCGGCTTCGAACAACGGCCAGACCGGCAGGCAATTGCGCTTGAGAACCGGCGGGATCACCTTGGTATAGGGGATCTTGGTAACCGCCCCTTCACCGTTCAGTTCCCAGTGGTGATAAGCGCATTGCAGGTCATTGCCCTGCACCGATGAATTGACGCCCAGATGCGCGCCCAGATGCGGGCAATAGGGATCAACCGCCCGCGCCTCGCCATCCTCACCACGCCACACGACGAACTCCTGCGAAAAATACTGCAGGGTCTTGATCTCGCCAATCGCCAGTTCATCGCTGAGCGCGACCGCAAACCAGCCGAAAGGCAGTGGCAGACCGGCATAGCCGCGATTGGCCTGTGCATTGAATGCCATCGTATTTTCTCCTCGGTCCGGGAGCTAGGCCCCCGCATTTGCAACGGTGCGGTGCTTAACGCCCCGTCGGAATTTCACGGAAAGGCACAGCCTTGTCGACGCGCGCGTCTCCGGGCAGGCCCAGCACACGCTCGGCGATGATGTTCTTCATGATCTCGTCCGTGCCGCCGCCCAGACGCAGCGCAGGCGCCCACAGGAAGCGGTGCTGGAAACCACCGTTCAACAGTGCGGTTTCCGGATCGTCGATCAGCCCGAAATGGTCCTGAATATCCAGCGCCTGATTGGTCAATTCCTGTGTCTGCGTGGCCCACAGCAGTTTGCCTGCAGAACCTTCCGGCCCCGGAGCATGACCGCGCGACATGGCGGTCAAGGTGCGGAAGCTGAGCAGACGGATCGCTTCGGAACCGACATAGTAATCCGCCAGCCATTCGCGGAATGCCGGATCTTCCAGCGTGGTGCCGTCAAAGGCCGGGCTGTTGCGCGCAACCTCCATGATCTCGCGCCAGGAAAGACCTGTGCCCGAACCCAGTGCCGCGCGTTCGTTCATCAAGGTGGAAATGACCACCTTCCAGCCATCGCCCGGCGCGCCGATGCGCTGGTTATCAGGGATGCGCACGTCTTCGAGGAAGACCTCGTTCAATTCGCTGTCACCCGACATCATCTTGATCGGACGCACTTCAAGTCCGGGCGTCTTCATGTCCAGCCAGAATGCAGACAGGCCCTTGTGCTTGGGTACATCAGGATCGGTCCGGGCGATAACCATGCCGAAATCCGATGCCTGCGCGCCGCTGTTCCATACCTTCTGGCCATTCAGCACCCAGTGATCGCCGTCCTTGACCGCCATCGTCCGGGTCGCTGCCGAATCCGAACCGCTGGAGGGTTCCGAGAACAGTTGGCACCAGATTTCTTCACCGCGCACGGCCGGCGCGACGCGGGCAAGCGATGCTTCGTCCTTGCTGTGTTCCATCAACGCCGGCAGCAGCATGTGCAGGCCGGTCATGAAATAGGTGAACTGAAGCCCTGCGCGCGCCTCTTCCTGATTGAAGATCGCCTCTTCAATGGTGGTGCCACCTGCGCCGCCACGTTCCTTGGGCCACGAAATGCAAGCATATCCGGCGTCGGCCTTGGTCTTTTGCCAGACGCTGGCGATGGCCTTGTGCTTATCGTGCCAGTTGCGCCGCTCTTCGGGCGCCAGCACGTTCATGTCCGGACCGTTCGCCTCGATCCAGGCGCGCACGGTTGCACGATAGGCGGCTTCCTGCGGGTTATCGTCGAAGTTCATGCTGCGTTCTCCGCGTTGACGCGCGCTTCAAGTCCATCGGCCAGCCTGCGCTTCCAGTCGCGCGGGGCACCGATCACCAATCCCAGATGGCGGGCGCGGCGATAGAAGAAGTGGCAATCGGCCTCCCACGTCACGCCAATGCCGCCATGCGTCTGGATCATTTCCTTGGCCGCCAGCCAATAGGCTGCGCAACCGGCCACGCGCGCCGCAGCCGCTGCCACCGGCAATTCATCCGCATCGGTGGAAAGTGCCCATGCGCCGTAATAGGCATTGGCGCGCGCCACTTCGTTCTTCACGAACACGTCGGCCAGCTTGTGCTTGATCGCCTGATAGCTGCCAATCGGCCGCCCGAAGGCATAGCGTTCCAGCGCATAATCGCGCGCCATTTCAAGGCAGCGGTCAGCGCCGCCCAACTGTTCGAAAGCCAGGAGGATGGCGCCGCGATCCTGAATGCGCGCCAGTGTTTCAAACCCCTTGCCCGCCTCGCCCAGCGGCGTGACAGGAGTGGCGTCAAACACGATACGGGCCGAACCGCGCGTGGGATCAATCGTCGAAACCGGCGCACGGGTTACGCTGGCATCCGAAAGGTCGGCAAGGAAAAGCCCCAGCCCGCTTTCGCTTTGCGCCAGCACAATCGCCAGACCTGCGGCCATGCCATCGGCAACCGGAAGCTTGGTGCCGCTCAACTTGCCCGCAGTCACCTTGGCCGCAATCCGCGCCCCGGTCAGCGCGCCCGGACCTTCGGAAACGGCCAGCGTCCCGATCAGTTCGCCCGCCGAAACCAGCGGCAACAAGGTGCTCTTCTGTTCTTCGTTGCCGGCCAGCAGGACACCTTCGGCAAAGAAATAGATGCTGGATGCAAAAGGCACAGGCGCCACGGCGCGGCCCAGTTCTTCGGCCAGCGCGCACAGTTCGACATAGCCAAGGCCAAGCCCGCCATAGGCTTCGGGAATGGTTGCCCCGCACCAGCCCTGTTCGGCGATGCGCGCCCACAGGCCGGTGTCATACCCTGCATCCGGCGCTTCGAGAACACCACGCGCGACGGTCAATGGTGACGCTGCAGCAAGAAACCTGCGGGCCTCTTCCTTCAACGACTTCTGATCGTCGGTATAATCAAAATTCACGCGTCACCTCTTTTCGAAATCGCATCGTGATAGCCATGAACCAGCCGGTCGATCATGGTCGCCGCCGGTTCGACTTCCGTAATCGGACCAACCCCCTGGCCACATCCCCAGATGTCGGACCACGTCCGGGTGGCCCCGTCCTGTGCACCGACATTCAGCTCGCGGCGGCTGGTTGGCAAAGCGTCGGGATCAAGTCCCGCCGCCGCAATCGAACTGCGCAAGTAATTGGCCGGCGTTCCGCTGAAGGCCGGTGTATAGACAATATCCTGTGCAGACGCGTTCACGACTGCGGCTTTCTGTGCGTCGCTGCAATATGCCTCATGGGTCGCAAGGAAGGCGGAACCGATATAGGCAAAATCTGCGCCCATCGTGCGCGCGGCGGCAATTGCCCGCCCCGTTGCAATCGCCCCTGCCAGCGCAATCGGCCCGTCAAACCACGCGCGCAATTCCTCGATCAACGCAAAGGGCGATAGCGTTCCGGCATGACCGCCTGCGCCTGCCGCCACGGCAATCAATCCTGTTGCGCCTCTTTCGAGCGCCTTTCGTGCGTGATCCTGATTGGTCACATCGTGCAATGTCACGCCGCCATAGGATTGGACCGCACGGTTCACATCCTCGCGCGCGCCCATCGAACTGATCACCAGCGGAACCTTATGCTGCACGCAAAGCGCCAGGTCTTCATCAAGGCGCGGATTGCTTTTGTGGACAATAAGGTTGACGCCAAAGGGCGCTGACAGGGCATCGGGATGGTCGCGGTCCCACGCGGCCAGCGCTTCTTCAATCTGGCACAACCATTCGTCAAACTGGGCCGATGGCCTGGCATTCAACGCCGGAAACGTGCCGATGATTCCGCTGGTGCACTGCGCAATCACCAGATCGACGCCGGATGCCAGAAACATTGGCGCGCCGATCACCGGCGCGCGCAACCGTTCACGCCAGCGGCGCAATATCACCGTGCCGTTGTAGTCCGCCCCCGATGATGGCACAGCCTGCTTCACACTTCACCCTCTGGAAATTCTGGAACCGCGTGCCGCACTGGTCAATGCAGCACGCAAGCAATCCCACCCATCGCCCGAATCCTACTTGCCCGAGATTGCCCGGCTTTACAATACACACACCGTGTTGCATTAATCGAATCTTACCGCCCGTCAGAAGGAAAATGCCATGCCCCGTCCCCGCGATATTGCGGTCATCGATACACTGATCGGCTTTCGCGACCGGCAGCATGCGCCCCTTGTCGCCAGCGAGAAGGTGAAGTGGGACCGGCACCCTGCGGAGTACATGTTCAAGGATCTGCCCGGAGAGCTGGCAGAAGGCCAGGATCGCGATACCTCGATCGAGGAAACCATTGCGAAGATGGACGAATTCAACATCCGTGTCGGGGTGATCCATACCAATGATGATCGCACCGCCGAAGCGCTGCGCCGTTATCCCGACAGGTTTGCCGCCATCATGCCGACGAACCCGCATCGCGGCATGGATGCTGTGCGCGATATTCAAAAGGGCTTTGACGATTACGGCCTCAAGGGCGTGTCGATGTTTCCGGCCGGGCAGAACCCGCCCTGCCCGATCAACGACAAACACTGGTATCCGATTTACGCAAAATGCTGCGAATTGAACATTCCGGTTTTCTGCACAACCGGCGTTCCGGGACCACGCATTCCGCTGGCTGCGCAGAAGATCGAACTGATCGACGAAGTCTGCTACGACTTTCCCGAACTGAAGTTCGTCATGCGTCACGGCGCTGAACCATGGGTCGACCTTGCGGTAAAACTGCTGCTGAAATGGCCGAACCTCTATTATTCGACCAGCGCCTTTGCCCCCAAATACTGGCCCGAAGAGATCATCCGCTTTGCCAATACGCGCGGGTCGGAAAAGATCATCTATGCAGGCTATTTCCCGATGGGCCTGACCCTTGATCGCATTTTCACCGAAATGGACGACGTGCCGTTCAAGGACGACGTCTGGCCCAAGTTCCTGCACGACAACGCCGCGCGGGTGCTTGGCCTTTGATGGTCGGATGATCGAACGGCGGCAGGGTTGGCGTTATTGCGCTGCGGCTTTTTCGCAGCCAGTGCCTTCCATCCCCGCCGCCCAGGCGATGGCCCCTGCAATCATCGCCACGTGGCGCGGTTCGGAATAATCCTTGGCGCGGTGCCCCAGCGCAGAATAGAACGCGCGGCCCTGGCCCACGCAATGCGTCCAGACCATCGGATGATCGCCGCCCATGCTCAGATCGCGGTCCAGCATCAGCGGAATACGTTCGCGCGGGCTGTAGGACGCCTCGTCAATGCTGACGAGAACGGTGTAGCCCTTGGCACGCGGATTGCCGGCGAAGCTGTACCATTCATCTTCGCGCTGCCATTGGGCATCCAGATGGCGCGTCGCCGGATGTGTCCGGTTTTCCACGTTGAGCCGCGCCGGTTGAATCTGCGGCGAGAGCGTGTGGCCAATGAATTGTGCTCCGATCAGTTCATCGACATACCAGCGCCACTTGTACGACGGATCGCCGCCTGATCCATGCAGGCCGACAAAGCCGTGCCCTGCTGCCAGCCACTTCTGGAACGCGCTGCGTTGTTCCGGCGTCAGCACATCACCGCTGACACTGTTCCAGACCACCGCGTTGAACTGCGCCAACTGGCTATCATTGAAAACGGCTGCGTTCTGTGTGGTAAAGCTGGCCAAGCCCTTTTCACGGGCAATCTGTTCCACAGCAGCATTGGCTGCAGCAATCTGCGCGCTATCGCGAAAGCCGTTGGTCTTGGAGAATATCAGGATGGCAGGTTGCGAAAATTTGGGCAGCTTTGGTGCTTCGGCATCATAAGTGATGCCCCAACCAAACGCCATCCGGCCGATATTGCCCGGCCCCACCAGCCACAGTGCCAGCAGGCAAACGATGGCAACCAGACCGAGGATGATGAACCCTGCCCATTTGATGATGCGCACCATAGTTCATCTCCCCGGACCCAGTGTTGCTTATGCGCTGGCTGCCTTCACGATGTTCGAAGGCACCAGCGTTGGTTGTCCATGCAATAGCTGGTTTGCAATGATGGCATAATGCATTTCGGTGGCACCTTCGGCAACGCACTTGGCGCGCGCATCGCGCATATAGCGGTTGACGCCGGTTGAATTCATGATGCCGCTGCCGCCCCACATCTGCACCAGCTTGACGCAGACATCGAAGCAGGTTTCCCCGATAAAGGCCTTGCAGATATTGCCCGCTTCGGGCGAAACCGTGCCCGCTTCGAACTGGCGTACGGTATCATACAACAGTGCACGGCAAGCGGTGATCTTGGAATGACATTCGGCCAGCCAATAGCCCAGCGGCTGCAGTTCGGACATGGCCTTGCCGTAAAGCGTGCGATCCTTGACGTATTCGATCGTCTTGTCGAACAGACCCTGCGCACAGCCGATCGACGTGGCAACATGCGCCAGCAGGTTGGCGTGATTGGCCGCGCGATGGGAAAAGCCGCCCTTCAGCAAATCACCCAGAATATCGTCCTCATCAATGCGGACGTTATTGAAAGCAATCGAACCGGTGTTGGTGCCACGCCAGCCCAGCTTGTTTTCATGCGGCGCAATTTCAAACCCGGGATCATCACGCTCGACAATCACGCAGCCATAACCTTCTGCACCGTCGCGCGCGCGGGTCTTGCCCATGACCAGCCAGGTCATTGCCGTGCCTTGCGTGCAATAAAGCTTCGAACCATCAAGCCGGTAGCCGTCGTTGGCACCAGCATCGGGGATGATCTTGGTCAGGTGGCTGCCGATATTGGCCGCGCCCGCAGGCTCGCTCTGCGAATAGGCCATCAGCCGTTCGCCCGATGCGCTGGCAGGCAGGATGCGCTGCTTCTGCTCTTCTGTGCCAAGGATTTCGACCGCCTTGGGGCACAGGACCATTTGCACCGTCAACATGCCGGCAAAGGCAGGGCTGGCCTTGGCCAGTTCCTCGCTTACCAGACAGACCGAGACCAGGTCAGCGCCCGAACCACCATAATCCTGCGAAGTATAAAGCCCGTACAGCCCCAGTTCCGCAGCCTTGCGCACCAACGAATCCGGTGTGTGCTCATCCAGATCGATCTGGTTGGCAATCGGTTCGATTTCCTTGCGCGCAAAGGCTTCAGCCATGTCGCGAAGCGCGCGCTGATCATCAGTTAGCCAATCAAGCATCAAACATCCCCTTTAGATATTGCGTGCAAGATAGGCAGCTTCGTGGATCGAATTGCCGTAGGAGCGCGGCTTGCGCGCGTCTCCGATCACTTGCACCTGGATCCCGGCCTTGGCGAGCTGGGTCGAAATCGGATCATGGGCCACGCGCCCCGGTGAAACCACCAGTGTTGCACAGGCGATTTCTTCCTTGCTGCCATCTTCATGGGTCACAGTGACCGTGCCATTGCCGACATTTTCCAAAGCAACGCCCACTTCCGGCTTCAGGCCAACTTCACCTGCCCACATCATCACATAACGGGTTCGCGATCCGATATAGGACGTCGGGGCAAAAGTGGCCTTGGGTTCCAGCAAGCGCACACTGCGTCCGGCGCGGGCCAGATCAAGCGCCAGTTCCACGCCTTCAGCTGCGCCCCAGACCACCACGGGGCCTTCGGGCAGGGTATCAGGCCCTTCGCCAAGCGCGCGGTCGATCGTCCGGGCAAAGCCGCTTTCCAGTGCCGCATCAAGCCCTGCCACATCGGGCAGGTCCGCCACGGCACCTGTTGCCACAACCACAACATCGGGCTTCTGGGCCAGAATGCGTTCCACCGTCAGTTCGGTTTCAAGATGGACCGTGACGTTTGATTTGCCAATCATCAGCCGATGCCATTCAGGCTGATAGGCAATCTGCTCCATGTTGCGCAACGTGCGGTAATTCCCCGCCCAGTTCATCACGCCGCCCAGCTTGTCCGACTTTTCGAACAAGGTGACATCATGGCCGATCTGGTCGGCGGTGATGGCATATTCCATGCCTCCCGAACCGCCACCGGCAATAAACACGCGCTTGGGGCGGTTGGTGGGGATGATGCGGTAATCGCGGTCCCGGCTGAAGGCGGCATTCTGGGCCGAACCTGCCACGCCCTTGTTGAAGATGTTGCCGGCCAGCAGCGATGCTCCGGTGCGGGTGGACTTGCGGATTTCCTCTTCGCGGCCTTCGGCAATCTTGCGCGGAAAGTCCGGGTCGTCCAGCGACTGGCGGCACGATGCAAAGAAGTCGGCCGCGCCTTCGCCAATCATCGTGCGCATCTGGTCGGGTGTGTTGATGTTGCACGATCCCATCAAAGGCATATCAATGCCGCGCGCCTTCAGCCCGTCGCGCATACGTTTGATATAGGGCAGCGCTACAAGGTTGGGCACATAGAAGCCCCCGCCGATCACTTCGCCCGACGTGACTTCCTGGCTGCGGCTCTTGGCCGGAAGCATCGAACCGAACGTGCAGTCCATCGCGTCCACGCCCAGCGCATGAAGGCGCGTGGCATAATGTTCGATGAAGTATTCGACGTCATAGCCGCCTTCGAAGTTCTCTTCGCAGACCATGCGCGGGATTTGCGGGTAATCCTTGCCGCACAATTCCTGCGCGCGCTGGATGATCCGTTCGCAGAACAGGAATCGGTCGGCATAAGCATCGTTGCGGCCCTGATTTTCCAGCAGCGACAGCGTTACGTGCGGCAGCGAACCATGGCAGAAGTGGTACGAAACATAATCGTAGCCCGCTTCCTTGGCGCGGCGGGCGGCCTGCGCAAAGTCTTCGACCAGTGAATCATATTCCTCGGTCGTCACCACGCCGGGTTTCTGGTTGCCGATGGGATACTTGCCCGATGGACCGTGCGATACGGTGCCGGGAATCCAACCCTTGCCCGGTTCCAGCGGCGTGGATGCACCGGCCCCCACGATCAACCCGCCATAGAACAACTGGATGCCTGCCAGAGCGCCGTTGTTGTGGATCACTTCCACCAGTTCGCGGTGGCTGACGATGTAGGTATCGTCATAAATGCCGAACATGCGTTCGTTGATCAGGCCTTCCCAACGGACACAGGTCGCGCCCACACACACTGCGCCAAATCCGCCAGCGGCCAACGCTTCATATGCCCCCACGGCCTGCCGCGTTACATAGCCACGGTCGTCAGACATGTTCATCGTCGTCGGCGCATGGACCATGCGGTTCTTGAACGTCAGGTTCCGGGTCTTGAACGGTTGAAGAAGGGGATCGTTCGTCATGTTCTCTCTCCTGCGCGCGGGCGCGCAATCACAGCGCTGCCGTTGATTCGTCCGTAAAGTTCGACACAGTGTCGATAAATAGTCTTAATGTCAATTAATGGACACAACGCTTTGTATTTGCTACGGTGACGTGATGGAAGCCGTCGTACCTTTGCCTTCGAACCCTACGCTGCAATCTGCCCGAAAGGCGTTTGCCCGCGCGCACATCTGCCAGGCCGCGCGCGAATTGTTTTTTCGGCAGGGATATGGTGCCACCACGTTCGATCAAATCGCCAATGCCGCTGGTACACGCCGCACCACGCTCTATTCGCATTTTCGCGACAAGGCAGAAATCCTCGAACAGATTGCCGACGAATATCAGGATGGGCTGTGCGCAATGGTGGATCTGCTGCATGGCCCGGTGCCAGACCGGGATCAGGTGCAGGCATGGATCGCTGAAATAGTCGGATTTGTTCGCCGGGAACGCGCGCCCGCCACGCTGATCATCGGGCTTGGCATTGGTCAGGATACCCCGGACGCCATCCAGCGCACCAGCGAACGCTTTGCCCAGACACTGGCAACGCACATTTCGGCCTTTGCCAAAGCGGCCAATCGCGCGCCTGAAAACGCCCGCGCCTCGGCCTGGGCCAAAGTCGTGTTGCGCGAACTCAGCCTTGCCTGTCTTCAGGCCGCACGTGATGATAGCAACAGCGAAGATGCCCTCGCCGTTGCCACCGATCTGTTTGCATGGTTCGTGCGCGAACACGCCTGACGCGCCGCGCAACACCACGGCCATCAGGCCTTTTCGAAAATGTGGACCCCAGCTGCGGCACCCACGCCAAAGCCAAGCACATGGGTGAGGCCGATCCGGGCACCCGCCACTTGCCGCGCACCTGCCTCGCCACGCAACTGGTCGATGATTTCAACCATGTTGGCAACGCCGGTGGCGCCAATCGGATGGCCCTTTGACAAAAGCCCGCCCGATACGTTGACCGGTATGCTGCCGCCCAGCGCCGTTGCGCCGGAATCGATAAACCGCCCTGCCTCACCTTCGCCACACAGGCCAAGGTTTTCGTAATGCAGGATTTCTGCGGTCGCAAAGCAATCGTGCAGCTCGACAAGGTCCAGATCTTCCGGACCCATGCCGGCCATTTCATAAGCCTGCGCCACGGCGAGGCGCGTGACCGAATTGGGATCGAGCATGTCGGGATTGCGCGGCTCGAACGGATCAGACGTCAGTGCCGACCCGCGCAAGCGCACCGCGCGGCCAAGGCCCAGTTCGCGGGCCTTCTTTTCGGACACCATTATCAAGGCTGCCGCACCATCGACATTGGCCGAACACATCAGCTTGGTCAGCGGATAAGCGATCATTTCGCTGGCCATCACTTCTTCCAGCGGCGTTTCCTTGCGGTAGGCAGCCTTTGGATTCATCGTGGCGTGATGATGGTTTTTGACCGCAACTTGCGCAAACTGGGCCAGCGTCGTGCCATAGGCATTGGCGTGGACCATGCCCGCTTCGGCAAACAGCGCAGGCATCGATACCGAACCGAACAGGCCTTCGGGCGGTGGGCCATCCACGGGCGATCCCGCCAGCATCCCGCGCGGGTTCTTTTCAGCGCCAACGGCCAGCACCACATCGTAAAGACCGCTCTTGATCGCCACATACGCTTCGCGCACGGCGGTTGCACCCGATGCACAAGCGTTGGATACATTGACGATCTGCACCCCGGTCTGGCCGATCTGCTGCATCATCTTCTGGCCCAGCATCGACGCTGCGTTGAAGGTCGACGAGGCATAGACCGCGCCGACATCCTTGATCGACAAGCCGCAATCATCCAGCGCCATCAGCGTGGCGTCAGCGGCAAGCTGGAAATAGGTCCGGTCGGGATAGCGGCCAAAGGGGATCATCCCCGCACCGACGATGTAGGCATCGCTCACTGGGCGTCTCCTGCTACGAAATGAAAGCCGACATAGGGGCTGCCATCGGCATCGCTCGTGCCGCCAGCATCATCGAACACGAGGCGCACCGGCAATCCGGCCTTCAGCGCTTCGGGCGCAACACCCTTCAGCGTCCCTTTGAAGGAAAGGCCACCGTCAAGATCGACAATCGCCGACACAAACGGCACGGCCACACCGGGATAGCTGCGATGGACAATCGACCATGTGTAAAGCTTGCCCGTCTGCGCTGACCGGTAAGGCGCCGGCGGCACCCGGCTCGCGCAGGCCCGACATGCCATCGTCGGCACCGCCATTACAGCACCGCAATCCTCACAACGGTAACCCTCGATCCAGGCAGTGCCATCTGCACCCACGCGCACCGACTTGTTTCCTGCCTTGGCCATGAGGCCTGAATTAGACGCCAAAATGCTCTCCCGGGATATCTTCGGGGGAATGGCGCCCACCAAACTGCTTCGGCTGGCCAGACCCATGAATGAACAAGCACTATTGCAATAATGCCGGGTGTTGCAAATGATTCTTGGCGCTGTTGCTACGAGGCCTTGAATATGATCCACATGCGCTGCATTCTGATTTCTGAGAGGCGGGATCGGAAGCTCGCCCAAGCACCGGTCAGGGAGGCCGAAAGAATTGGCGGATGCAATCGCTGAATCGCAGCGCAGCCCAGTAGCGCCCCGACCAAAGCCTTGGGGTTCGTATCGCCGTGCTGTCCGGATCATGTCCTGCGGTGCGGTCGTACGCGCCGAAATGGAAGACGACGTCCATCACTTCACCCTGGAACTCGCGCATGCCGACGGTATCGTCGCAACGGTAACCGGAGAAGCTATCCGCACACCTTGGAGCATCTGCCCCGGCGCCCTTGCCAGACTCTCGGATCTTGAGGGAAAGCCCCTCGACGACCTGATCGCTTTGTCGGCAAACGATCGCGCTCAGCAATGCATGCATCTGTTCGACCTTGCGCTGCTTGCTGCAAGACATGCAGTAAAGAGCGACTTCGCAACCATTTACCGCGTAGACGGCGACTTCGACCACACACCCCCGCGGATGCGGCTGTGGCGTGCTGGCGAGGAAGTTCTGGCGTGGTCCATCATCGATCAGTGCATCGCCGGATCACAGTATGATGGCGTTCCCCTCAACCGGCTGGCTAGTGCTCTCGAAGATGCAACCGAGCAGGACGCCGAGGCAGCACTCATCCTGCGGCGTGCATCCCTGATCGCTGCAGTACGCACGCTCGACCTCGATCAATACCGCGATGCGGACCACGTAAATCCCCATGCCCCGGCAGTTTGCTTTGCCAGACAACCCGAGAGGAGCGCAGACGCTGCGCGGGTCATCGGCAGTGGGCGGGACTTCTTCGGCACCGCGCGCTGGCCGCTCAGCTGATGCACCGGGCGATGGTTACAATTATGCAACAGGCACGGATCAACGCACCCCCGTCAACTCCTACAATTGACGATGACCATGAGCCCTGTTAGTTAGAACGAGCATGTCTCATTGCATTATCCAAATGGGTTTAGAGGCAGGTTGAGACATTAGGCCCAATCGGGTCAGTGATTTTGGGGAGGATATTGAATGGCCAAGGTTTTCTATAATTCGCTCTTTGCTACGACAGCGCTCGCGCTGACGCTGCCGACCGCAGCATTCGCGCAGGAAGCCGCCGACAGTACAGATTCGCAGGCGCAGGTTGGCGAAATTCTGGTTCTTGCGCGTCGTACCGCTGAACGTCTGCAGGACGTTCCGGTCAGCGTCCAAGTGGTCACCGGCGAAGCGCTCGCCAACCAGAACATCACCTCGGTTGACGAAATCGGCAAGCTCGCTCCGGGCCTTTCGCTGGTGAATGCTGGGGCGAACACCTCGGTCACGCTGCGCGGCGTTACCTGGCAGCCGGGTTCGGGCACGCCTGCGACCCCGATCTATTTCAACGAAGTGCCATTCAATCCGGGTGACACGATCTCGACCCTTTTCGACATCGGCCAGATCGAAGTACAGCGCGGCCCGCAGGGCACGACGCGCGGCGCCCCATCGATCTCTGGCGCAGTGACCGTGACCACCAAGAAGCCAGATCTCGCTGAATGGGGTGGCTACGTTTCAGGCTTCTACGGCCAGGCCAACCACAGCGACATTCAAGGCGCGATCAGCATTCCACTTATCAAGGATGTGCTGGCTGTCCGCCTTGCAGCCAATATCGAAGATGGCGAAGGTTCGCGCATTTACAGCGTCAACAGCAACATCAAGCCGCTTCTTAAGGACCGCACGTTGCGCGCAACCGTGCTGCTGAAGCCTACCGACACACTCACCTTCAATGCCATGTACCAGCGCCGCAAGACCCAGAAGCGGTTTTACGCGCAGGTTGTCGGCACCGGCAGCCCCGGTTTTGCCGCAATTCGCATTCCCGCCAATTTCAACGGCCCTGCGCTGACCGGTGAAGATCGCGCTGCGGTGCAGGACCGCCCGGGTTCGGTTGATGAGCATTACGACATCCTGACCGCCAGCGCGGATTGGGAAGTGTTGGGCCACACCGTAAGCTACAACTATGGCCGGGCGTTCAGCCGCAACAAGCCAAGCTTTGCAGAGGTCGATCCTCTGAACATCCTGCCTGGCTTCTCGCCGTTCACCTCGCCTAGCAACATTGGCCTGCCGAAGTTCGTGACGAACGAAGCTCGCATTTCGTCGATCAAGAACCCAGATCGTCCGTTCGACTATGATATCGGCTGGTTCTCGCGCAGCAGCGACGGTGTTCAGAACTTCGATGCTCCGACCTACCTCCCCGGGGCATTCGGCAACCCTGCGACCGCATTCCCGGGTGCAGTGACCACACCGAATCCTGCCTATGTGCTCAACAGCTCGACCAATATCGGCCTGGGTCAACGTTTCGACAGCTTCTACGGCAACATCCGTTTCTACATTACGGACCGTACCGAGCTCAGCGGCGGCATCGCTATCCTGAAGGACAGCATCCCGGTCGCAGTTGACATCAAGACGTTTGCTGCACGTGTAAGTTCAGGTTCGCTGGCCGCCATCGTCAGCCAGTTCCCGGCGCAGTTTCAGCCGCTGATCACCTCGTGCGAAATTGCAGGCGCATTTGCCCGCAACCCGCTCCTGGTTACCAGCCAGTCCTATCCAGGCACCTGCGACGCGGCTTTGCCAAACGGCTTCCGCAACTCCAGCCAGAGCAACAACGACAAGTACTCGAAAGCGGTCTACAAGTTCTCGCTTTCGCACAAGTTCAACGACGACTTCATGGTCTATGCGACGACCGGCAGCTCCTATCGCAGCGGTTTGCCTGCGATCAACAACCCGGGCCTGCCAAGCATCTACCTTACGCCAAAGCCCGAGACTGCAAAGTCTTACGAACTCGGCGTAAAGTCGGCGTTCAGCCGCAACCTGCAGGTAAACCTGGCTGTGTTCCAGCTTGACTACAAAGATCAGCTGACCACGTTCGAAGGTGTTCGCTACTTCAATACGGTTGCAAACGCCGTCGCCCAGACCAGCCTTGCATTCTATCGCAACATCGATGCCCGCGTACGTGGCTTCGAACTCGAGATCGCTGCACGTCCGATCGACAACCTGACGCTGGGCGCCAATGTCAGTTATTCGCAGATCAAGTCGCAGGGAGGTACCGGCCCTTGCAACGACGTGACCCGTCCGATCAACGCTGCCAACCCGATCAACACCTGCCCGATCGCCAAGGGAACCGTGTTGAACACGCAGGCTCCGTTCCAGGCTTCTTTCAACGGCGCATACCAGCAGCCGCTGACGGATTCGATGGGGGCGTATTTCCGGTTCAACGTCAACGTTCAGGGCCACAACCCGAACTTTGGCAACTTCCGGACCGGAACGACATTCAAGGACACACCGTCCTATGCCGTGGCTGATCTGTTCCTCGGCCTGAACGACAGTGATGGTGCTTGGGATCTGGGCGTTTACGCCAAGAATGCCTTCAACAAGCAGACCGAACTTAACCGTATCCTGACCGCAAACACGATCTTCCCGTCGTTTGCCGCACCTTCTGGCTACGACGTTGTCCGGTACAATGCGCCGCGTGAAATTGGTGTATCTCTGCGCTACGCGTTCGGTTCACGCTGATCGAACACTCGCTAATGAGCGGGGCTGTGAACCAGCCCCGCTCAAATCACCAGCAAGCCCGGCAAGTTAACGCGATGAAAGCGATCTGAGATGGTTTTCGAGCAGACACCCGGGCAAACAATGAACGCCGTTGTCTCAACGGCGTTTTTTGCATTTTGCAGGGTAGCATGAACGCATTGTTTCCGTCCCGGATACTGCGCGGCCTGGCGGGGATCATACTTGCTCTGCTGGGCCTCGCAGCCATCGGCCTGTTCGCACCATCCATCCCAGTTCTGGGTGAGGTCGGCCCACTGTTGATGGCCAGCCATGGCCCATGGATTTCAATCCTGGCACTGGTCGGCGCAATCTGGGCTGGTGTTCGTTGGCGCCGCAACCGCAGGCGAATGGCCTTCGTTGTGGCACTTCTGGCATTGACGGCGACACTCGGCATGACGTTCGGACAGCTTCGGCAAATATCCGTGGCGCAGGCCAATGATGTAAAGATCGATCTGGCTCAGGCCCTTCTTGCAAGCGGGCAGGCAGTCGGCAGCGCTGTACCACAGACGATAATATATGCCCGCCAAGGCGGGCAGGACTTGCCAATCGACATATACAAGCCGGTCGGCGCAGCATCAGGCAGGTCCGCTCCAATCTTCATCTATGTTCACGGCGGAGGGTGGGGCGCCGAAACGCTGCGCCAGCGCCAGGCCGACCTTCGCTGGTTTTCTGAACGCGGCTATTTGGTTATGTCGTTCGAGTATCCGCTGGCAACCGAAGACAGGCCGACATGGAATGTCACGCAGCCGTTGCTTGGTTGTGCCCTTGTATGGGCCAAAGCCAATGCAGCACAACTAGGTGGCGATCCGGCAAGAATGGCGCTCTGGGGTGAATCGGCGGGCGGAAACCTTGCCATCAATATTGCCTACATGGCCAACGCCGGAACCCTGAAGCCCGCGTGTGCAGGATCACTTCCCAAGATTGGCGCCATCGCAGCGCTCTATCCTGTCGTCGACCCTGAACGGATGTACCACAATCCGGCACCGCTGATAGGCGTGTTCGGCCGCATGATGACCACGCGGTATACCGGCGGCACACCGGCGCAATACCCTGATCGATATCACGAAATCGGTTCGGCCACGCATATCACCGCAAAAGCGCCGCCCACCTTGCTGATCATCCCCGAAGCCGATCATCTGGTGGTGCCCGAAGCAGCTTACGCCTTTGCCGAAAAGGCAAGCGCTGCAGGGATCAAGGCACGTCTGCTGAGAATGCCCTTTGCCGAACATAGCTTTGATCTGCGCAGTGGCAGCATTGGCAACCAGTTCGTCAGACAAGCGATGCTTGGCTTTCTCGCGGAAAACGGCCTTGAACCCTGATATCGACTAAGCTTTTCTACCACTGAAAGAACAAGTCCCATGCCGATAGAGACAAACACTTTTCCTCGTCGCGCAATTTTAAAAGGCGCGGCCGCTACCAGCATGGCCCTGTCCATCGCTGCAAGCACTGCAGCCACCGCCAAGGCGCTTGGCAAAGCAGAGCCGATGCGCGACATGCTGTTCGACAGCGACTGGCGTTTCCACCTTGGCGATGCCGCAGATGCCCACTTGCCGCAGTTTGACGATGCCGCCTGGCGCAAACTTTCGTTGCCTCACGACTGGAGCATCGAAGACCGCCCCGGCGCACCGAAACAGGCCGAAGGCTGGGTGCCGCCGGTTGCCATGTGGAACCCCGGCCCGCACCCGAAGGACGCCCCCGTCGTCTCACCCGAAGTTCCGATCGTCATGGCCTCGGTTCATCCCACTGTGCCGGGCGGGCCACCGCGCAAGGTAGGGCCGTTCGATGTGGACCAGACCGGTTTTGGCTGGGGCATGGGCTGGACCGTTGGCGGCGTGGGCTGGTATCGCAAGCACTTCACGCTGGCACCGCTTATCGCAAACGAAAAGGTCGAAATCCGCTTCGATGGGGCGTACCTCATTACGGAAGTCTGGATCAATGGCGTAAAGCTTGGCCGCAATATCAACGGCTACATGGGCTTTGCTTTCGATCTCACCCCGCATCTCAACGCCAATGGCCTCAACATCATCGCCGTGCGCGTTGCCAATGAAGGGGAAACCGCGCGCTGGTATTCAGGTTCCGGCCTGTTCCGCCATGTCTGGCTGAACCGCACCGGCAATGTGCGCGTGCCGCTCTATGGTGTTTCCACCACAACCCTCGATGCCGATGCCCAATCCGCGCGCGTTGCCATTGGCGTCGAAGTTGAAAATGCAGGCGCTGCAACCACCAGCGTCGAATACCGCATCATCGCCCGCAACGCACGGGGCAAGACCGTTGCCAGCACCACAGGCAGCCTGACCGTGGACGCCGCCAAGACTGCGCGCATTACCGCAGACCTTGCGTTCTCGCGCCCGGCCCTATGGTCGCCGCAAAGCCCTGCGCTGCACACCGCTGAGATCGAACTGCGCAGCAACGGCATGGTGACGGACCGCTATTTCCAGCGTTTCGGCATCCGTACGATCACCGTTTCGCCCAAGCTTGGCCTGCAGATCAACGGTAAGACCCACCAGTTGCAGGGGGCCTGCCTGCATCATGATCATGGCATTCTGGGCGCGGTTGCCATTGACCGGGCCGAACGCCGCAAGGTGGAACTGGCCAAGGCGCACGGCTTCAACGCCATCCGCTGTTCGCACAACCCGCCCACGCCTTATTTCCTCGATGTCTGCGATGAAATGGGCATGATCGTCATGGACGAAGCTTACGACGCATGGGAAGAACCCAAGCTGATGAAGCAATATACCGACCGCTTCTTCAAGGAGCACTGGCGGATCGACCTTGCCAACATGATCCGCCGCGACCGCAATCATGCGAGCATTGCCTTCTGGAGCATTGGCAACGAAATCCACGAAGCGATTTCCCCGCGCGGCGTGGAAATTGCCACGATGATGCGCGCCGTCATCCGCGAACACGATGCTTCACGCTTTATCACGCAAGCGATTACGGCGTCCTATTCCGGCAAGAAGGGCGAAGCGGCCCGCGCCCAGTTGGACGTCACGAGCTACAACTATTCGTTCAACGCGGTGATGAAGGACAGCAAGGACTATCCGGACCTGACCTTCACGACCACCGAAACCCATTCCTATGATGCCTGGGACATCAAGCAGCGGATGGACCAGAACCCTGCCTACATGGGTGAATTCCTGTGGACCGGTCAGGATTACATCGGTGAAGTCGGCAGCGGATCATCGCGCCTGCGTTCAAACACCAAGCCGCCCGAGGAAGAAAAGAAGATCATCTTCGGCATGGATGTGTCCATGCTCAACTTCTATGTGTGGGATTATCCGGCCTATCAATCGGGCTCGGGCGAAGTGGATCTGCTCGGCCAGAAAAAGCCGCCAAGCCATTATCGTGACGTTGTCTGGGGCCGCACCAAGCTGGCGCTGTTCGTCCAGCGCCCCGTGCCCGAAGGCTATCACGAGGAACAGACCGCGTGGGGCTGGCCCGATGTGCTGGAAAGCTGGAACTGGGATGAAGCCAATACCCAGCCGATGGTCGTGCACATCTATTCCAGCGCACAGGAAGTGGCGCTTTTGCTCAACGGTGCCGAAGTGGCGCGCAAGGCGCTGACCGATGTCGACAAGATGAAGACCACGCTGAACGTACCGTACAAACCCGGCACGCTGGTTGCGGTCGCTTATGCCGGGGGCAAGGAAGTGGCGCGCAAAACGCTGGAAACAGTGGGCGCCCCTGCAAAGCTGCGGCTGCGTGCCGAACGCAAGGTGATCAAGGGTGACGCCAGCGATCTTGGCTATGTCTTTGCCGAAGTGACTGACGCGCAAGGGCGGATTGTGCCCGATGCCGCCGTTCCTCTGGTGTTCGAAGTGGCCGGTGCCGGCGCATTGCGGGCGGCAGGTTCAGCCAATCCTTATGGCATCGAAAGCTTCCAGGATGGTCGGACCCGCAGCTATCACGGCACGGCAATGGCCATTGTGCAACCGGTGAAGCGGCGCGGGGACGCGATCGTCCGCGTATCCAGCCCCGGCCTGGCAGGCAGCGCACTGACCATCCAGATGAAGGGCTGACGTGTTTTCAGGGGACCGCACCAACGGTCCCCTGAACCACGAACTTATTGCGCTGGACTCGGCTTGCCGCCAACCGTGAAGGTGGTGTGCAGCTTGGCCGTTGCACTGTTGCCCAGCCACAGATCGAATGTGCCGGGATCAATCACCCAGCCCTTTGTCGCCGCACTCCAATAGCGCACGTTGCTTTCATCCAGCGTGAATTCCACCTTGCGGCTTTCACCAGGCGCAAGCGAAACCCGCTGAAAGCCTTGCAGGAGGCGCACCGGACGCGAGGCACGCCCTGCACGCTGGTGGATATACATTTGCACCACTTCATCGCCAGCGCGCTGGCCGGTGTTGGTCAACGTGGACGAAACCGTGATCTTGCCGCCCGGTGCCAGTTCCGGCTTGTCGAGCACCGGATCGGCAATGGTGAACGTGGTGTAGCTCAGGCCGAAGCCGAACGGGTACAGCGGCGTTGATGGCGCATCCCAATACCGCATTCCCACCGTATCGGGGTTATGTGTCAGGTTGCGCGCATAATATGTCGGCACCTGCCCCACACTGCGCGGCCATGTGACGGGGGTTTTGCCGCCGGGGTTGATATCACCGAACAATGCACGGGCAATCGCCGTGCCGCCTTGCGATCCGGGCAACCAGGCTTCGAGAATGGCAGGCACCTTGTCATGCACCCCGGTCAGGTCCAGCGGGCGTCCGTTCATCAGCACCACCACAACCTTCTTGCCCGTGGCCAGCACCGCATCCAGCAATTTGCGCTGATCCCCCGGCAGAACCAGATCGGACCGCGATCCCTGCTCCGAACTCATGTTCGTGGATTCGCCCAGCGTCATGATCACCACATCGGACCGCTGCGCCAGATCAACCGCCTTCTGAATTTCGGCAGCGGCCTGTTCGGGTGTCCATTTGGGGGCCGGACGCACCAGCCCGTCAAGCGGCGATGGGTTAAGCCTGCGCAATTGCACGCCGGGAACGGTTTCCACTTCGGCCACCCCGGCTAGACGCGCGCGAACACCCTTGAACACGGTGACGGCATCCTTCTGCGAAAACGCCAGTGAAACCGTGGTATCGCCTGCTGAATCCGCCATCGAACCGATCACGGCCACACGCTTTACCGCTGCGGGATCAAGCGGCAGCGCCTGCGCATCGTTCTTGAGCAACACCAGCGCGCGTTCAGCCGCAGCTTGCGATGCCGCAAGGTGCGCAGGATCGTTGATGACCTTTTCCGCTGCTGCTTCGTCCACAAACGGGTTGTCAAACAGACCCATCAGGTATTTGGCCACCAGCACGCGGCGCACGGCTTCATCCACACGCTTCATCGGCACTTTGCCGGCGCGCACCTGATCGGCCAGCGTGGCAAAAGCATTGGGAGCCATCGACATTTCCATATCGACCCCGGCCATCAGCGCGCGCGATGACGCTTCTGCCTTGTCCGGCGCAAAGCCCTGCTTGACCAGATTGTGCACGGCGCTGGCATCGGTCACGACCCAGCCCTTGAAGCCCAGTTCACCCCGCAGGACATCGTTCAGCAAATAGCTGTTGGCCGATGCGGGCACATCGTTGAAGTCCATATAGGCGCTCATCACGTTGCCCGCGCCTGCATCGATCGCGGCCTTGAATGGCGGCAGATAGACGTTGTGCAGTTCCGCATCGGAAATATAGACGGAATCATAATCGCGCCCGCCCACCGACGCGCCATAGCCGACAAAGTGCTTCGGCCCGGCGATGATACGATCGGCCGCACCAATATGTGCGCCCTGAAAGCCGCGAACTTGGGCCCGCGCCATCGCCGCGCCCAGATAAGGGTCTTCGCCTGCACCATCGACAATGCGGCCCCAGCGCGGATCGCGCGCAATGTCGATCATCGGTGCAAAGGTCCAGTGAATGCCCAGCGCACGCGCTTCCTTGGCAGCAACCGACTGGATCGTTTCAACGCCCGCAGGATCGAAACTGGCTGCATTGGCCAGCGGTACGGGGAACATGGTCTTCATGCCATGGACCACGTCATAACCCAGTAGCAACGGGATTTTCAGGCGCGTCTTTTCCAGTGCAAGCCGCTGATACTTGTTGGCAACAACCGGATCATGGACGAACAGCACCGCGCCGATCTGGCCCTTGGCCACCACATCGTCCAGCGGGGTCAGCGGCGGCATTCCCGGCGGCAATGCGGTGCCTGTGGGAAACAGTGATGCAATATCGAAGCGCTGGCTGATCTGGCCGATCTTTTCCTCGACCGTCATTTGCGCAATCAGCCGGTTCGCATGGGCAATGGCACTGGCTTGCGTCTTTGCAGTTGCAGCCTTGACCGCAGCCGCTGGCGCTTCGGCCTTCGCGCTAACGGGCGCAACAGCGGCAAGCGCCAGCGAAAAACCTGCCAGATTCCATACTGTTCGCAACGCAACTCTCCCGGAATTCCTGCCCCGTTGCGCAGCTTTTGCGCGCATCGGGGCTTGATAACAATGCGCATCCTCAATCGCATTATCCGGGAATCATGTCTATCGCAAAGGCGTCATTTGCCCTCGTGCAGTGATCGCCCTTCCTTCAGCCGGGCCAGCATCGCCGGGCCGCGCGGATCGCCGTCCAGCATGTAATTCTGGCGGTGCCTGATCCGCCACGCACCATCTGCCTGCCGCTGCAACTGAATGCGCGATGCGCTCAACCTGCCGACGAAAAAGCCGTTCTCGCCGTGCATCGCCACCATCGTATGGCATGTCGCCACTGCATCATCACCGTCCAAAACAATGTAGGGCGGGGTTGAAATGTGCGCACAACCGGCATGGACCAGCCCCAGATGCGTTTCGCGGCGGGTGATCGCCTCCACCGCCGGACGACCTTCAAATGCGCCGACATCGGCCACCGCATAAACGCCGTCTTCGGCATAGAAGGATCCGACGGCGGGCGCATTGCATCCGTCCATGGCATAGCCATAGCCGCAGACCGCCTGGGCAATCGCCTCACGGTCTTCCAGCGCTTGCAGGCGTTCTTCGATGGAACGGGTGTTCTTGGCCATTGTTCGGGTCCTTCCTCAACCTACCATGTATGCGCCGGCATCGCAGTTTATCGATTGTCCGGTAATTGTCTGGCTTTCATCGCTGGCCAGAAACAGCGCCAGATTGGCAATGTCGTTCGGCTTCGAAATCGTGCGCAAAGGCAGGCTGGCAAAAGTCGCGGCGCGCCAGTCTTCTACAGCGACGCCTTCTTCGCCGGCACGGCGGCGGGCATAGTTCTGCCACAGTTCGGTATCGATGCTGCCGGGAACCAGACAATTGCAGCGGATGCCATAAGGCCCCACGTCATTGGCCACGCTCTTGGTAAAGGCGCGCAATCCGCCTTTGGCCGCAACGTAATGCGTCTTGCGCTTATCGCCGCGCCAGCCTGCCGTGGACGAAAAATTGATGATCGAACCGGTTTTGCGCTCAAGCATCGATTGGCGCACAACTTCGCGCGAACACAGCATCGCAGCGGTCAGGTCCACCGCAATCGTCGCATTCCAGTTTTCCAGCGTCTGTTCCCAGATGTACTTGTCCTGCCCCGGCACCGCCGCGTTGTTCAGCAGAATGTCGACTTGGCCAAATTCTGTGATCGCGCGTTCCACCATGGCGCGCACATCATCTTCATTGGTCACATCGCAACGCACGCCGATGGCATCCGGGCCGATGGCGGCGGCTTCGCTCTGCACCAAGTCTTCACGCCGCGCGCACATCAGTACGCTTGCACCCTCAGCGACAAAGCGCCGCGCCATGACTGGCCCGCATCCCGTGCTCGCGCCGGTAATGATCGCAACTTTTCCGGCAAGTCGGCCCGTACTGGTTGTCATCGAATTCTCCAGATGCGTGAAAGGGATCGCCCCGCGCCATCAAGGGGCCGTTTTGGCGCCACGGATTAGCCGCCCCGGCAGTGCGCCGGTGGATTCGCCATGACGATACGCCACCTGCCCCGACACGATGGTCGCATCATATCCGGACGCGGTCTGCACCAGACGGCGGCCACCTGCGGGAAGATCGAATACCGGATGCGGCAACCCCAGCCGCAGGCCGTCCACATCAATCACATTGATGTCCGCCTTGTACCCCGGCGCAATCCGGCCACGATCATGCAGACCCACCGCCTGGGCCGTATCATAGGCCAGCATCTGGATCGCCCGTTCCAGCGGAACCCGCTTTTCCGGATCAGGATGGCCCACCCAGTGCGTCAGGAAGTAGGTTGGCAAAGCCGCATCGCAGATCATCCCGTAATGCGCGCCGCCATCACCCAGCCCCAGCAGAACATGGGGATGTTTCAGGAATGCCTTGCCTGCGCCTTCGAACCGTTCGCCATTGCGGTTGGCCGATGGGCGGTAAAGGATCGCCCGGCCATCATCCTTGAGCAGTTCGTCATAGATCAGGTCCAGCGGATCAACCCCGGCCTCGCGCGCACGGCACGCGATGCTTTCTTCCATCGCAGGGTGATAGTTTGGCGGATCGCTCAGCGGGAACAACCATTCGGTATCGTCCACCACGGTCTTGAAGAAATCGTGCGGGTCTTCGCTTTGTTCAGACATCAGCCGCGCCCGCATTTCCGGATCGCGCATGGCCTTGACCTTCTCGGCCAGTGGCAGCGATGCAATCTTGCGGAAGCTGGGATGGAACGCAAACGGGTGAAGCGACAGTTCAAGCCCCACCAGAATGCCGACAGGTCGCGGCATGACTTGCGCGTTCAGCGGCAGACCATCGGCATTGGCCTTGGTAATGCCGTCAAGGATCACCTGCCAGCGGTCATTGCCATCCTTGGGCTGAGTCAGCGTGAATGATAGCGGACGCCCGCCCGATGTTTCGCAGATATTGCGCAGCAGCGCGATCTGCTCTTCACCGCTGATCCGGTCATCACCCAGCATTTCGAACACGCCGGTACCGGCATCACGCAGACCCGCAGCAATCGCCAGCAATTCATCGTCATCGCCCAGTACCGTCGGGGCAGAGCGTCCGTCACGGAAGCGGTGTGCCAGATTGCGCGTGGTCGAAACGCCAATCGCACCGGCACGGATCGCTTCGGCGGTCAGCGCGCGCATCTGTGCCATTTCATCGGCGGTCGGCGGCTCGGCATTGGCACCGCGTTCACCCATCACGTAAATGCGCAAGGGGTTGTGCGGCAATTGCGCAGCAAAATCGATGTCGGTGTGGCGCTGGTCAAGCGCATCGAGATAATCGGGAAAGCTTTCCCAATTCCACGGGATGCCATCGGTCATCACCACTTCGGGAATATCCTCGACGCCTTCCATCAGCTTGATCATGGTTTCGCGCTGGTGCGGGCGCGATGGCGCAAAGCCCACCCCGCAATTGCCCATGATGACCGACGTCACGCCGTGGCCCGATGAAGGTGCCAGCCGGTTTTCCCATGTCACCTGCCCATCGTAATGAGTGTGGATGTCGACAAAGCCCGGCGTGACGATCCGGCCCTTGGCGTCGATTTCCTCAACTCCGCGGCCCGTTACCGTGCCTACTTCGACGATCTTGCCATCCTTGATGGCAACATCGGCGATGTATCCTGCACCGCCCAGTCCATCGAGCACTGTTCCTGCGCGCACAACGATATCGAAGCTGCATTCCGACACTGCCTGTTTTCCTTTGGCTATTGGTCCTTCGGCCGTCGCGGCCGCACCCGGAATCCCGTTCACACATCGAAATCCACTTGCGGGCCGCCTGCCCCCAGATTGCGCCCCAGCGCATAATCGCCCGCAATCGTGGTGCGGACCATGACGCGTGTTTCATCCGGTTCGACGCCGGTGGCGCAATGCAAGGTGCGCCAATTGTCCCACAGCACCATGTCATCGCGCTTCCAGTCATGGAAATAGGCCAGCGCGTTATCGGTACAGTAGGCCATCACTTCGGCCAGAAGCGCATCGCCAGCGGGTGAACCGTTCTCGTAGATGCCCACCGCAAAGGCGGGTGATACATTCAGGATCTTGCGGCCCGTTTCCTGCTGCACATAAACCATCGGGTGAATGACGCGGGGATAGCCGTATTTGCGCTTTTCAATCGTCGTGCCTGATCGGGCAAGGCGGACCAGCCGCGCATCAACCCCGGAATAGCGCTGCAATTCCATGTTGACCTCCACCTCGTAAACGACGTGAAGCCCTTCGATCTTTTCCTGCAGCACCACAGGCAGACGGTTCCATGCGGCAATCTGGCACAAGAAACCCGTCATCCCCAGACGGCGCGGCAATTGCACGGGCCGCAAGATTCCGCCGCGATTGATCCGGTTGGTATAAGTCAGATCGCTGTGCCACGGCAGCCAGCCCCCGCGCAGTTCGCCATTGATCGAATAGTAGCTACCGTCTTCGGGATAGAACTTGATCTTGGTCAGCTCAGGCACATCCTCGCTGCGGCTTTCGGGAAAAAGGTGCGCTTCCAGCGGACCGAAACAGCGGCTCAGGTCAAGCTGCATGGCCCCGGTTGCATCGCCATCGCGGAACAGGAGCACGCCCTTGTCGATCCACAGATCAACAAGCGCTTGCCGCACATCTGGATCACGCAACGCATCGTGTCGCAGGCCATGGACAATCGCGCCGAATGGCAGTTTTGCGTCAATTGGCGATACATCGAACGCCTTGGAAATCGTGGCCATCAGACCTTCTCCCTTTGCCGCCTCACAGATTGCTTCTGTCTGGTCGCAAGGTGTTTACCGCTCTGACTCTGCGGCCACCAATGCTGTTTGGAATGCCTCACCTATGCCGGTTTGGCATATCCACAGCCTTGCTTCTGCAGCATCTGCAAGTGTCGCAGCCAATTAACGGACCAACGGCGTGCCTTCTGCCTATATGCTCCGCAATCATGGGTTTGCGGTGGTTTTCGCAAGTCAGCAGAATTGGGCTTTGACGCGTCTTTTGCCAATGATATGACACGCGCGAATTGCAAATATGCATCGACGTGCAAGCCACATTGAAGAGAGGAACTGCCAGTGCCCAGATTTCTGCTTATCGCCATCAATGGTCCTACTAGCGGCGAAGGTGACGAAGAAGCGTACAACACCTGGTACGATGAAGTTCACGCCGCCGATCTCATGTCGATTACCGGGGCACAATCGGTCCGCCGGTTCAAGATCATGGCACAGAACCGCATCGACAAACCTTATGTCAATGTCACCGAAGTCGAAGGCGAAAGCGCTGAAGCCGTGATGAAGGAACTCGCTGAAAAGGCTGCAACCTTCCCCAACACCATTGACCGTACCTCATCGGTATTCGTCCTCGGTCAGGAAATCACCAAAGGTAGCTGATCTGCCAAGCATCCGCGGCGTTCAGACCAAAAATTCAAGCGAAAGACAAACCAATGAGCCTTTCAGGAAAAGTTGCCATCGTCACCGGTGGTGCTCGCGGAATTGGCCGCGCCTATGTTGAAGCCCTGGCTGATTCAGGCGCTGCCGTGATGATTGTTGACCTTCTCGAAGATGAAGGCGCCAAGACCGTCGAAGCGATCCGCGCCAAGGGCCAGAAAGCAGCCTTCCTGAAAGTGGATGTCGCCAGCAAGGACTCCACCGAAGCCATGGCCAAAGCTACCGCTGAGGAATTTGGCGGGATCGACATTCTCGTCAACAACGCCGCAATGTTCGCCTCGCTAAAGGGCGGCCCGATGAGCGACATTTCCGTCGATCGCTGGGACCGCACGATGGCGGTCAACGTCCGCGGCCCTTGGCTGTGCACTTGCGCGGTCGTGCCTTACATGCGCCAGCGCGGCGGCGGAGCGATTGTCAACCAGACCTCGATCTCGGCATTCGGCATGGCCTATATGCTCGATTACACCGCATCGAAGGCCGCAGTTATCGGCTTGACGAAAAGCTGTGCATCCGAACTTGGACGTGACAACATCCGCGTCAACGCCATTGCTCCGGGCGGCACCGCCACCGAAGGCTATTCGGAAATCATGGGCGGCAACATGGCTGCTGCCGAGGAACGCGCCAGAACCACACAGTTGATCGCAGCGCAGATCCAGCCTGAAGACATGGCCGCCACGATGATGCACCTTGTCGGTGATGGCGCGCGCTTCATCACCGGCCAGACCATCGTGGTCGATGGCGGCAAATACTTCCTGGGTTGATCGTGAATTGCCGGTGCCAGCCCGTTCTTGCGGGCTGGCACCGGGCATTTGCATCAGGTCAGCGGAACGACAAATCCCGGATCGGCCTTTTCCATCGCCGCCTTGAAGGCAGGACGCGCGCCGATGCGTTGCAGGTACGCCGCAACATTGGGATAGCCTGCCAGTTCACGCGGCGCGAACAGGCGCATCGTCGTCAGCGGGAACAGGATCATGATATCGGCGGCGGTGAAGCTGTCGCCTGCCAGATACTCGCTCTGCCCCAGCCGCGCTTCGACCAGATCCCACGCACGGTCCAGCCGCCGCGTCAGGCTTTTCAGCGCATCAGCACCTTCGGCAGGCACCATGCGCGACACCAGCCCCATCATTGCTGCGGGCATGAATGATCCATTGGCATAGTGGAACCAGAACAGATAATCGGCATATGCGGGATCGGATGGCGCCACCGCCAGACGGCCCTGACCGTAGCGATTGATGATATATTCGATGATAGCCGCCGATTCCCCCAGTTGCACATCACCGTCTGAAATGACCGGCGCAGTGCCGGCTGGGTGCAACGCGCAATATTCCGCAGGGGCCAGCCGCGTCACGGGATCACGGGCATAGCGCTTCAGTTCGTACGGTATTCCCAGTTCTTCGCACAGCCACACGATGCGGTCTGACTGCGACGTGGCAAGATGATGAACGGTAAGCATAATCCAAATTCTCCTGCGGCTCTCGCCGAAATTCACAGCGCAGATTGTGGTGGACCAGACTTGGCGCCCCGGATCAACCGTCCGGGCAATGCACCTGTCGCCTGATCATTGGCAATGGTCTGCTCGCCCGCAACGAAAGTGGCGACATAGCCTTTGGCGCGCTGCATGATCCGCCGCGCACCAGTTGGCAGATCCCATACCATGTGCGGCAGCAAAAGTTCCAACTGCGCATAATCAACAAGGTTGATATCGGCGCGATAGCCCGGTTGCAGCCGCCCCCGGTCACCCAGCCCGTAAAGATCGGCGGTATCGCGCGTTATCATCCGAACCGCCTGGCCCAGCGCAATCTGCGGCCCATCGGTCCTGTCCCGCGTCCAGAACGCCAGCAGCAGCGTGGTGCTACCGGCATCGCAGGCAATCCCGCAATGCGCTCCGGCATCGCCCAGACCGAACCGTGTGGCCGGGTGTGCCAGCATCTCGTGCACTTCGGCCAGAGTGCCGCTGGTGTAGTTCGTATAGGGATAGAGGATCAGGTTCCCGCCGTTTTCGCCCAGCAGGTAATCGTACAAGTACGCCTCGACATCCATCCCTGCGGCCGCTGCCAGCACCGGCATGGTTTCTGCGCGCGTCGGCTCCCAGTTGATCGGGTTGGCGATGCGGTACATGTTGGCAAAATTGGTGTGCATGTCCTGCTGCCCTTGCGAGCGGTATTGCCCAACCGGTTCGGACAGGATCTGCGCCCGCACATCAGGTTTGCGCATTTCGGCCAGACGTTCAGCCAGCGGAAGATTTTCCAGCGCCGCATAAGTGGGCCTGTGCGAAAACGGCGTGAATTCGCTTTGCAGGCCAAAGATGATGCCAACCGGCCGCGGTCCTACTTCGGGATAGAACGGCACACCTTGCGCCTGCAACTGCGCGGCACGGTCAAGATAGACACGCCAACGGTCGCTTTCGGTGTGTGTCTGCACCATCGAAAACACCAGCGGACGCCCGCTTTTGCGCGCCAGATCGGCCATCCAGTCAATTTCGGCGTGGGCTTCGACCGAGATCTCACCGTCCATCCCGCGCGGCACAACTTCAAAGACGCCTGTATCCAGTTCGCGCAGCACATCGGCCATCGCTTCAAGTTCATCTTCCTGCGCCAGCGTTCCGGGCACAATTTCACCACGGCTGGTCCTGTGCGCCAGCATCCGGCTGGTTGAAATGCCCAGCGCGCCCGCCTGCATCCCCTGGCGCACCTGCACTTGCATCTGGGTGATGTCATCGGCGGTTGGCTGGCCCGCGCCCGCGCGCTCACCCATCACATATGCGCGCACCGCGGCGTGCGGCACTTGGGTGCCCACGTCGATCATCCATTGCCGCTGGTCCAGCACGTCAAGATAGTCGGCAAAGCTTTCCCAGCCCCACGCCATCCCGGCGTGCAGCGCGGTGCCCGGAATGTCCTCAACCCCTTCCATCAATTCGATCAGCCGGTCTTGCTGTCCGGGCCGGACCGGGGCAAAGCCAACCCCGCAATTGCCCATCACCACCGTGGTCACGCCATGCCAGCATGATGGCGCAAGCTGCGTGTCCCATGTCGCCTGCCCATCAAAATGGGTGTGCACATCGACAAATCCCGGTGTCACCAGCAATCCGTCGGCCTCGATCACGGTTTCGTCTGCCAGCGGGGCAAGATCGCGGCCAACCTCGGTGATGATACCCCCGGCAAAGCGGATGTCGCCGATGCGCGGTTCATCACCGCTGCCATCGGCCAGCAACCCGCCCCGGATCAACGTGCTGCCCATGATCAATCCTTGAACAGGGCGATGACGCGGAATTCGATGCTGGCGCGTGGCACGGTGACATGGCCGGGATCGGGATGGACGAACGCCCCGTGCATGCATCCCACAGGGGCAGCCTCATCGGTGTCACAGCCCTTGAAGATCACCACTTCATCTTGTGACATCGCTGAATAATAGTGCCATTTCTGTGCCGGATTGAACACCCCGGTCAAAAACGGGACGCCTTGGGGGAAGTTCTTTTCCACCGTCTGGCCAAACACCCAGTCATCGCGATCCAGCGTGCGCTGATCACAAAAGGCAAGGCCGACATCCTGCGGCGGCGGCGTCAGCGAACGCCAGACATTGAAAATCTTCACATGCGGAAACCGCTCCAGCGTTTCGGCATCCACCGCCTCGCGCACAAATGGCATCACCGATGCACGGGTATAGTCCATATGCACGAAATCAGCCGCCTTGCCGCGCAACGGCGTATCCAGCGTATCCAGCATCTTGCCGGTATCGCGGAAAAACATGCCGGCATGAAAGCTGGCAATATGATCGGCATTCACCAATTGCTTCACAAATTCCAAAGTGCGCGGGCCATAGACATTGCGCACCCAGTCCATGTCAAAAAAGTTGGCGCCCGGCATGGGCAGGTCGTGAATTTCAAACCCTTCCTGCGCAAAACTTGGCGCCTTGGCCAAGCCACGCGCATCGTGGATTTCAACCTGGCTTGATGCCAGCTTCAACGTGGTCAATTCAGGGTTGAGATTGCTGAACGATCCCGCGCCGGATTTGTCGCGCACAAAATTCATGGCAGTCGTAATCGACGTCCGCTCTGCGGTTTGCCCTTGTTCCATCGCCATCCCTTCCCTTTTATCTTGTTCAAGCCAGCGCCGCTTCAGCCTGTCCGGCACGGATCAACCGGCCGGGCCGCGCGCCGGTTTCCTCATCATTTCTGCGGGTAATGCAGCCACCAACCATGGTGGCGATATAGCCGGTCGATCCTTGCAGCAGCCGCGCGCTGCCCATGGGCAGATCATGTGTCATGCGCGGCATGTGCAATTCCAGACGCTGATGATCGATCACGTTGATGTCGGCGCGCATACCCGGCGCAATCCGGCCCCGATCATCCAGACCGTAAAGCTCGGCGTTCTTTGCGCTCAACTTGCGGACAATATGCTCAAGCGGCAGACCCGGCCCGCGTGACCGGTCACGCCCCCAGAATGACAGCATGAACGTGGGCATCGACGCATCGCAGATCATCTTCATGTGCGCACCGCCGTCGGCCAGCCCGCTGGCGGTGATATCACGGCGCAGCATTTCATACGTTGCATCCAGCCCGCCCCCGGCAAAGTTCAGCGCATGGCTGGCGCAGACATTGCTGCCATCGCCTGCACAATAATGATCATAAAGGTATTCCTCCATCGGCACACCGGCCTGCGCAGCCAGCACTTCAAGCTTGCCTTCGGCGGCAGGCTCGTAATTCAGCGGAAGCGTCATCGGGAAAATGCCGCCGATCCTGCCGCGCAGCGTGTCGATGAATGCCGCCAGCTTGAGGTCCTGTGCCACCAGCGCCGGATCGCTTTGCTCGGCCAGAATGGCAGCGCGGCGGTCCGGGTTGCGCAGGGCTGCCACCCGTTCAGCCAAAGGCAAATGCGCAACTTCATGATAGGACGCGCGCAACATGAAGATGTGATAGCCGTCCAGCATGGTCATGGCGCCAACGCCCCGCGCGCCCACTTGTGGCGTGATCGGCAGGCCTGCTGCGGCAGCGCGCTCGGATTCCTCGACCATCATCTGCCAATCGGTGCTGTCGGAATTGAACTGCACCAGCGAATACGTCAGCGGACGGCCCGATACTTCGGCAATGCGCACGATCCGGTCATGTTCGGCACGGCGCGCATCCCGGCCCGCCTGATCATACATCACTGCACCAACCCCGCCCAAGGGGATGATCTGGAAGGTGCCGTGGCCGGATTCACCCATCGCCTTGGCAATGGTCAGCAATTCGTCATCGTCGGCAAAAGTGCCGGGAACATTGTCTCCCTTGCTCGACAGGTGTTCGATCAGCCGCGCACCGGAAAAACCCACTGCGCCCGCATCCATCGCTTCGCGCACCAGACCTGCCATCTGCGCGACATCGTCAGCCGTGGCCGCTTCATGACGCAGGGCGCGCTCACCCATCACGAACACCCGCAACGGCGCGTGGGTAATGTGGCTGGCAATATCCATGGTATATTGGCGTTCGGCCAGACGGTTCAGGTAATCGGGAAAACTGGTCCAGTTCCAGTCCAGCCCTTCGTCCAGAACCACGCCGGGGATTTCCTCGACCCCTTCCATCAATTCGATCAGCGCCGTCCGGTGCTCGGGGCGGACCGGCGCAAAACCGACGCCGCAATTGCCGCCGATGGCCGTGGTCACCCCATGCGAAAAGCTGGGATCAAGCCGGTCATCCCACAGGAACTGCCCGTCGTAATGGGTGTGCACATCAATGAAACCGGGAGTGACGATGGCGCCCTGGGCGTCAATCACTTCACGGGCCGGGCCTGTAACCGCGCCTACGTGCGTTATCACCCCATTGCTTATGGCAACATCGGCCACGAACCCGGCATTGCCAGTTCCGTCAATTACCGTGCCACCGCGAATCACAGTGTCATGCATGGCTGCATCCTCTTTTTCAGCTTATTGTTTTGACGCAGCTAACTCCCGTTCGTGATGCAATGCAACTGGCCTTGTGCATTTACCGAAACCATACAAACCAGCGCGCGACAACCGGTCTGAACCATCCATCGCGCGCGGTGTTTCAGGTCCTATTTCTTGGGCAGCGGGGTAAAGCGCACGGGCAGCGATTCAGGCCCGCGACCAATCAGCGTTCCCCCGCCCATGCGCGCCGGACGGGCATCTGGATCCCAACGCAAATCGCCCAGCCGGTCGAGCATCGCGCCAAGCGCAACTTCCATTTCCTGCCGAGACAAGTGCTGGCCCAGGCACGCATGCACGCCTGCACCAAAGGCGAAGTGCCGCTTGGCCGGGCGATGGATGTTCAACTCATCAGGATTTTCCCATTGCTTGCGGTCACGATTGGCCGTGCCAAGGCATAGCATAGCCACATCGCCGGCCTTCATTTCGACGCCTTCGAACACGGTGTCCTTTTCGACATAGCGCAAGAACGCCGTGTCGGTTGGATACCACCGTGTCACTTCCTGAATGGCCTGACGCATCAGGCTGCGATCCTGGCGCAAAGCTTCCAGCTGTTCGGGATGGTTCAGCAAGGACATGATCGTGATACCAAGCTGGCGCCAGGTCGTGCCGCCACCGGCATGGATGATCAGGTTGCAATAGCGCATGACCTCTTCGTTGGTCATATTGCGCTTGCCGCCGTCTTCCAGTTCCAGATCGGCATGGACAAAGCGGCTGATCAGATCGTCCTTGGGATCGGCGCGGCGCTCTTCGATCAGGCGGGTCAGGACAGATGTGGCATAAGCGTGGCCCTTGGCCATTTCTTCGGGCGAGCCGTGCAACAGCAAAGCCTTGCGGAATTCGAGTGCTTCTTTTGCGGGAATCCCGAACCCAGTCGAAACGACACTCATTGGCAATGGCGCGCACAACTCAAGGTTGAGGTCGGCGTGGTCCTTTTCGCAGATCCGGTCGAAGATCTCGTCCACCGCATCGACAATCCATTGGTCCGTCCACCAGCCATCGGTGAACGATGGCTTGAACCAGGGCTTAGACACATTGCGCATCCGCTTGTGTTCGCCGCCATCAAGATTGAGCAGCGTGTCACCCAGCGCCGGTTTCGACAGCTTTTCATAAACCCGGTTGCTGAAAGTCTCGGCGTCCATGAACGCCTTGTTGACCGCCTCAAACGACAGGATCGAATAGACATCGCCGGTCCAGTGATCTGTGTTGTACTGGCGCGCAATGCCCATCAGGTCTTCCAGCACACCTTTGACCACAGGCGGGCCATCGTGCAGCTTTTGCAGCAAAGGATAGGGGTCCGCCGTGCCCCAACCGGCAGCCGCGGCTTCTTCGTCAGGATTGAACAGACCGCCGCGGTCTTTCTCGGCAAGATTTACTGTTGCAGTATCCATGATGATGTCCTTCCAAGGCCTCTCCGGGGCCAAATCAAACCTGCTCGAAATCGGGCTTCTCTGCTGAGCACATCGGACAGCACCAATCTTCGGGAATGTCGGCCCAGCGGGTGCCAGGCGGTATGCCGTGTTCGGGCGCGCCAGCTTCCTCGTCATAGACATAGCCGCAGAACATGCAGGCATACTGCCCATGCTCTTCTTCATTTGTAGCGCTCATCGGCACCTTTTCTCCCTCGTTCGGTATTCAATAGAGTTTGGCAATAGAGCCAGGCAGGCCGTAGCACTTGCCGCATCTTTGCAACGTCTGTTGTCCATTGCATTGTTTCAGATCAAAGAACGGCCCGCCACCATGGCTATGCCTTGCCTCAATCGATGAAACGCAAGAACCGTTCGGCCAGCAATTCGATCAGCAACGGATCGGGCGCAGCCTTTGCACCGCGTGCCGAATGGTTACTTTGATCCAGAATCTCATAAAGCAGCAGCCAGGCCTCAAGCCACCGCTTGCGATCCGCAGGGGCTTCAGGGTTCAGCGCAAAGGCCGGGATGTGTTCGCCCAACACGCGAATCAGATGGCCCATCAATTCGCGCGCCACTTCGGTAAAGCCCGAACCTTCGGCATTGGCCTGCATGAACACGCGCAGCAGTTGTCCACTTTCGCGGTCTGCTGCAAACAGGTCTTCAAGCCACGCCTGCACGATGGCAGCGTTCAAATGCCTGTGCTGCGTGATGGCTTTGAAGCGCGGCATCCACGCAATCACGTTCTGCTTGAACAGTTCGATGGCCAGCTCGGCCTTGCCGCTGAAATGGCGGTAAAATGTCATCCGGCTGACGCCCGCGCTCGATGCGATATCGTCTACTGTGACCGCCAGATAGCCATTGGCGCAAAACGCAGCAGCAGCAGCCGCGAGCATACGCTCACGACTGCTTTGCTTGCGCGGTTGGCAGGCATCGCCAACCGCTTCGGCAATTGCGGCTGACGCCTGCGCCAACAGTTTATTCCGCAGCGATGGCCAAAGCTTCGCCCGGACCAGCTTCAGGTCCGATGAATTCGCCGGGGTAACGTCCGGTGAATTCGCCGTTATCGAATGTCGGCACGCCAGCCACCAGCGTCAGACGCATCGGCGCTGCATCGCGGGTATAGCGATAAGTACGGCCGCCGGTGCCATCCCACACGTCGAAGATCTTCTTTTCCGGGCGCATCTCGATTTCGTCGAGGTTGAACACGGTAATGTCGGCAACTTTGCCCACTTCGATCGTACCGCGATCATTCAGGCCGAAGAAGCTCGACAGTCGGCCCGTCAGCATGTGCACGCCCTGCTCCAGCGACAGCACCTTGCGGTCGCGGACATAGTCGGTCAGCAGGAACACGTTGTAGCCTGCGCCGCAGAACAGTTTGCCGTGCGCGCCTGCGTCGGTGACGTTGGCCAGCGAATGCGTATCGATCAGCAGCTTGTTCAGGATGCCTTCGTCCTTGGCCCACGATTCCTTCAGAACAACCGATTCCTGTCCGTTGTTCAGCACCCACTCGGCCAATGCGTCGGATGCATGGGCGATGCCGGTCTGGTCCATGTAATCCTGCAAGGTCAGGCCAATCGGGCCATAGCCGGATTCGCTTTCGCGCAGCAGGTTTGCCTTGGGCACGTGCAGGAACGAATGGGCAAACTGGTTGTCCCATGATTCCCGCGCCCGTGCGCGCCATGCATGGTCAGCCAGCAGTTCGGCCTTGGCTTCCCATCCGGGAGTGTTGACCAGTTCCTGCCACACCGGATTGCCGTTCTGGCCAAACACCAGCGTACGGTTGAAGTTGATCACCGATGTAGGCGAAATCACGTTGAAGCTGGTGAAGATGTCCAGCCCTTCTGCCTTGAACTGTGCGTGCAGTTCTTCGGCGCGTGGCAATTGATCGGCCATGTATTCCAGCGTCGGCATACCGGCCCACTGCATCCGCACGCCGGTCTGGCGGGCAAGGTTGCCAAAGCGTTCAAGCGAAGCGTTGGCGGTCTTGCGCATGAAGTAATCGAGAATGACCTGGAAGGTTGCGCCCGGATACTTTGCCACCACGCCCATCAGCGCCAGCAGTTCGGCATCGTCAGCCTGCTGCGATGGCAGGGGACGTTCAAACTTGTCATAATCAAGGAAGTTCGACGAAAGGCCCATCGCCCCTGCTTCCAGCGCATCTTCCAGAAGTTCGCACATCTGTTCGATTTCGTCAGCGGTTGCCACGCGCTTCCACGCGTCCTGGCCCATCACGCACAGGCGCAGCGGGATGTGGCCGCAAAACGCGCTGTAATGCATTGGCAACTTGACGTTGCGTTCCATCGAAGCCTTGTATTCGCTCCACTTCTTCCAGTCCCACGGCACGATCTTGCGCATCGGCTCTTCGGGGATGTCTTCAAAGTAGTTGAAGATGTCGATGACGTCCTGCACGTCTTCGGGGCGCTGCGGCGCAGGCGCCAGCGAGAAGCCGCAATTGCCGTTGATCGATGTCGTCGCGCCATAGGCTGGCAGCGGCTCAAGGTTGGGGTTCCACCACACACCACCGTCCCAGTGGTTGTGCGTTTCAATGAAGCCAGGCGTTACATAGCAGCCCGCTGCATCAACCACGCGCTCACCTTTGGACGGTTGCAGGTTTGGCGCAACTTCGGTGATCCGGCCGCCGGCAATGCGCACGTCAGCGGCAAAAGCCGGCGCGCCCGAACCATCGACCACGGTTCCACCCTTGATGAGAATTCTGACTTCCATTGCCGCTCTCCTGCACAGACGGGATCAGCAGGGCACGCTTAAACGCGAGTCCCTGCCCGTAATGTTACATGGTGTAACATCGCCCGAATGCCCTTGTAAAGATGCATTATTGCAGGCGCATTATTTAAGCGTGAGGGCCTGGCGTCAGGAGGAAATCACCCGATTGTCACGGGGAAAGGCAGGGCATGGGCGCGGGCATCGGGGGCCAGATCGCCCAGCCGTGCAATTTTGACGGCGGTATGTGAAATCTTCCAGCCATCCGCCGTCCGCACCAGCGTCCGCTTGTACCAGCCCGCGTTCCATTTATCGTCCGTGGTCGGCACAAACAGATAGCTTTGCAGCGCCTCGGCCCGATCACCGTCGACGGTGATTCTGGCCGCGCCAGGCACATGCACGCCATGCGGCGCCTGTGAAAGCATCGCGGCAATTTCTGCGCGCCCGCGCAACGAACGGCGAAACACTTCATAAACCGCGTCTTCGGTGAACAGGTCGAGCCATTCTTCAAACACGTTCACTTCCAGCCGCAGACAATATTCGTCCAGCACGCGGCGGATGGCGATGTCATCGGCAATTGCCTGCATTTCAGCTTCGGTCATGAATCATCCCGCTCCTTGCATCGGTCTGCTTTCGTGCGTGCCAGGATTGCGGCACCAGCAACAGCATTGCGACTTATGCAATACGCTCTATGCATATCTAATCAAGAGAGCCGGGCCAAACGGCCATATCGGCCAGATTGTCCGAGAGTATCCTGAACAATGCCAACCGCCATCACGCCGTTCCGCTGCCACGTCCCCGACGAAGTTCTTGCCGACCTGAAGGCGCGTCTTGCGCGCACCCGCCTGCCCGATCAACTGGACGGCGCAGGCTGGGACTATGGCACCGAACGCGGGTTTCTGGATGATCTGTGCACTTATTGGCGCGACAGTTTTGATTGGCGCGCATCCGAGGAACGCTTCAACCGTTTTCCCCAGTTCACGACACAGATCGAAGGGGAAAACGTCCACTTCTATCACATCCGCTCGCCCGAACCTGATGCCGTGCCGCTGATCGTCACGCATGGCTATCCCGGATCCGTTGCCGAATTCCTCGATCTGTTTGGCCCCCTGTCCGATCCTGCCAGCTATGGCGGCAACCCGCGCGATGCCTTTCATGTCATCGCACCGTCCATCCCCGGCTATGGTTTTTCCGGCCCCACCCGCCATCGCGGCTTCAGCCTGCACAAGGCCGCCGCCGTCAACTGCCAGTTGATGGAGCGTCTGGGCTATGACCGTTACATCGCACAGGGCGGAGATTTCGGCTCGGCCATTTCCAGCGCAATGGCCCAATTGCACCCCGAACGCATGATCGCGCTTCACCTCAACTTCATCCTTGGCCGCCCCGCAGACATGGCCAACCCGTTCGCCGGACTGTCTGAAAAGGAAATCGCCGAACAGGAATGGAAGCGCAATTACGATCTCCATGAAAGCGGCTATCAGGCAATCCAGGGCACCAAGCCGCAAACGCTGGCCTACGGCCTGACCGATTCCCCCGCAGGCCTTGCCGCCTGGATCGCCGAAAAATTCAAGACATGGAGCGATTGCGGCGATGATGTCGAAACGTCGTTCTCCAAGGACCACCTGCTCGAAAACATCATGCTGTTCTGGGTCACCGGCACAATCAATTCGGCCATGCGGCTCTATTATGAATCGATCGGTCCGGCCCGCGCGCCTGCCCCTGACTGGACATTTGTCACGGTGCCCACAGCCCATGCCCGCTTCCCGGCGGAAATCCGGCCGACCCCGCGCTTATGGGCCGAACAGATGTACAACGTCGTGCGCTGGACTGTGCAACCCAAGGGTGGCCACTTTGCCGCCTTTGAACAGCCTGCCCTGTTCATCGCGGATTTGCGCGAATTCTGCCGGGATTTCCGATGAACGCGCCCCTGCCCGTTCCGGCCAATGTCGATCCGGCGCTGGTGGTGGATTTCGATTACATCCACCCCGCAGGCCTTGATCAAGGCGATGTCTTCACCGCCTTTGCCCGCTTGCATGATGGGCCGGACATCGTCTGGACGCCGCGCTATGGCGGGCATTGGATTGCCACGCGCGGCGAAGACATCCAGTGGATTCAGGAACGCCATGACCTGTTTTCCAACGCGGAAAAGAACGTGCCCAAAGGCAGCTTTCCGTCCATGCCGCCGATCACCGAAAACCCGCCGAACCACAGCCGGTATCGCGCCGTGCTCAACCCCTATTTCACCCGCAACCGCATTGAACAGCGCCATGAAGCCAGCGCCCGCGCGGTCATTGTCGCGCTGATCGAAGCCCTCCAACCGAAGAAGCGCAGCGAAATCGTGGCCGAGTTTACCACGATTGCACCCTTGCGCATCTTCTGGGATCTGGTCGATCTGCCTTATGAGCGCCGCGATGATTTCCTGCGCTGGGGCCGCAACTTTGCCGTGCGCGGCGAACCCGAAAAACGCATGGCCGCTCACCGCGAACTTGTCGAATATCTGGGGCAGCTCCTTGATGAGCGGATCGAAGCCCCCGGCGATGATGTGTTCACCGGCATTTCGCAGTGGCGCAACAACCCGCGCTATCAGCATCGAGGTGAATTGCTTGGCATGGCGCAACTGGTGTTTCTGGGCGGGCTGGACACCGTTGCATCCTTGATGGGCTTTTCCCTGCTCCGCCTTGCCGAACGGCCAGAACTGCAACAACGCTTGAAAGATGATCCCGCCATCATCCCTGCTGCGGTTGATGAATTGCTGCGCCGCCACGGCCTGTCCAATTCCGCCCGCATGTCGCGCCAGGACGTCACCCGCAAGGGCGCAACCATGGTCGAAGGCGACATGATCATGGTCATGAACAGCCTGTCGGGCATTGATGCGCGGCTTTATGCCGATCCCTTCACCGTCAATTTTGATCGCGGCGCCGTGCACCACAACAGCATGGGCAATGGCCCGCACAAATGCGTGGGCCAGCATCTTGCCCGCATGGAAATGCGCATCCTGCTTGAAGAGTGGGCGGCGCGGATGCCCATCGTCCGGCTTGATCCCGGCGCGCCTGCGCCACGGTCATGGGCAGGCGCGGTCATCGGGCTGGAACACTTGCATCTTGCTTGGGATTAAAGCCAGATGAAGGCCGCGACCTGTTTTTCAACACAGATCAGGCGCGGCTGCGCGGCAGGTTCAACCGGCGTTCGGCGACCATCGACCGCAGAACTTCGCTGGTGCCACCGTAAACCGATGTTGCGGTGGAATGGCGATAGCCGATTTCCACAACGCCCAGCCCATCCTTGCTGCGGATCAACGATCCCGGCGATGCCAGATCCAGAAGGTCCGCCGAATCCTTTATGAAGGCCTCGGTCGTGAACACCTTCGATGCCGGACCATAAGCCAGATCAGGTTCACCTGCCAAACGCGTGGCCAGAACCCGCGCGGCCAGACCTTCGCTGATCGCTGAATGGGTATAGACGCGGGCCAGACGGGAAAGTGTGCCCGCATGTTCAATCATCGGCTTGCCGTCACGCTCTTCGTTGCGCGCCCATTCCAGAACGGCGGCCACCATCTTGCGCATCTGGTGGTGGTAATGGCTGCCGCCCTGTTCCATCGACAGTGCAGTTGCCATCATGCGTACACCGCCGTTGACTTCGCCCAACCGGTACCGGTCAGGGATGCGCACATCGGCATAGAACGTGGCGTTCGTGCGCTCGTCCATGAACGTGTGCACGGGTTGGATTTCCACGCCGGGAACGTTCAACGGCACCAGGAACAGCGTCAGCCCCTTGTGCTTTGGCACATCAGGATCAGTCCGCGTCAGCAGCAGCACATAGCTGGCCAGTTCGGCGCCAGAAGTGAACATCTTCTGGCCGTTGATCACCCATTCATCGCCATCGCGCACGGCGCGGGTCTTGGCGGCAAACACGTCCGATCCGCCTGATGGCTCGGTAAAGCCAAGGCAAGATGTGAATTCGCCGCGCGCAAAGCCCAGCAGCACTTCGTCCTGCAATTCAGGCGCGCCTGCGGCCTGCACCAGAGTGCCCGCCATCCCGGTGACACCTGCCGCAAGGCCGGCATAGCCCAGTTCGGCGGCAACCGTGCGGCATGCCCGTGCAGCATCATCATCCGCGCCGCGTCCGCCCCACTTTTCAGGCCAGCTTGGGAACAGGAAACCGGCCTTGCCCAGTGCGCGGTGCACATCCCAATCGTGCGCTTCAAAGTTTTCTTCGAACAAAGAATGCTTGGCCGGATCAAGAATGCCCGTCAGCAGCGTGCGCAGCTCTTCGGCCAGCGCATTGCCTTCATCGGGCGAGGCAAAGTTGACATCGACCGCGCCGGGATCAGGCAGGCTGGTCGTCTCGCCCAGAAACAGTCTGCGTCCACCGCGCTCAAGTTCCGCTTCGGGATCACCATAGGCCAGCGCCCACGCCTTGGCACGGCGATGGTACAACTGGATGTCATATTCGATCGACAGGCCATACCCGGCAAAAGTGTGGATCGAATGCGCAACGCAATTTGTTGCCGTGCGCGTTGCCCACCAGAACAGGGTCGCAATCAGCCCACCTGCATCAGGGGCGTTGTCGGCAATTGCGCGCAGCACCCACATCAGTTGCATCGCTGCGCCATCGGCATCAATGATGTCATTGGCCAACGGATGGGCAAGCCCTTGATATGTGCCAATCTTCTGGCCAAACGCTTCGCGCTCGCAGGCATAGGCTGCGCCCATTTCCACCGCTTCGCGCGCCAGACCGATCAGTGCGGCAGACGTCAGGATCTTCCACTCTTCAACGCCCGCTTCCCAGATGCGCTTGGCATCGGCATTGCTGGCCAGCACCACGCGAGTGCCCTGCCCCGGCGTGAACACGCCCAGCGCAGCCCCGCCCAGCGTATGGGGCGCATCCAGCGCCGCTGCGGGCACTTCGATCGCCAGTTCCGTGCCGTCAAACGTCACGATGCCATTTGCAACCGCCCCGCCGGGGACCAGTTGCGGCTTGCCGTTTGCAACGCTGTGCAGGGCAAACGTCAGCACCGCGCCTTCATCGCGCACTTTGCCAATCCATTCGCGCGCAGCATCGCCGCCCACTTCGCCCAGCACGCGCAAGGCCACCAGCGATTCCGCCAGCGGCACCGGCGCCAGACGACGTCCGGCCTGCTCCATCATCAGGCAGGCGTCAAACAGGCTCATCTCGCCGCCACCGGCACTGGACGCGGTGCGCATCAGCGGCACTTCAAGCGCCAGCAGCTCTTTCCACAGTTCAGCGTCAAACCCGACCGGTTCAGCCGCGCGGACCCGTGCAGAGGTGGATTCGGTCGCAAAAAAGCGCTCGAACATTTCCTTCACAGGTACGCTGTCTTCAGGCAAACTCAGCTGCATTTCAAAGCTCCCAAACGCCGTCTCGGTTACCCCTGCACACCTGGGGCAACGCCACACAGCGCTACCGTCTCAGGCGAATCCGAACAGGAAAACCGGCCATACATTTTGTAATGAACATCGTGCATGGCATTATTTCAAATTGCAAGCAAGGCCGTGCGCCCTGCCCCAAAGCGGGTGTCAGACGCTGTGCGAAGGGGCAGTTTCAAAGATCATGGTCTTGGCTTCAAGATAAGGGTGCAATCCCTCAACCCCGCCTTCGCGCCCGATGCCCGATTGCTTGAAGCCGCCGAATGCGATGTTGAAATCACTCCTGAAGCCATTGTGCCCCACGGTGCCTGCGCGCAATTGCCGGCCCACTGCATAGGCACGGTCAGGATCGTTGGTGAACACACTGCTGTTCAGGCCATAGATCGTGTCATTGGCAATGGCGATGGCCGCTTCCTCGCTTGATGCGGGGATCACGCTGACCACGGGGCCGAAGATTTCTTCGCGCGCGATGGCCGAACAATTATCGACGTTGCCGAACACGGTGGGTTCGATGAAGTAGCCACGGTTAAGATGCGCCGGACGTCCGCCGCCTGCGGCAAGCCGCGCACCATCGGCCTTGCCTTGTGCGATAAAGCCTTCCACGCGGTCACGCTGGCGCTCCATGGCCAACGGCCCCATCTGGCTGGATGCATCGAACGGATCACCCACGGTGATTTTGCCGAACGCGGTGGCCAGAGCATCGACGAAATCATCGTGGCGCTTGTCACCGATGATGATGCGGGTCAGCGATGCGCAGACTTGTCCGGTCATGATCGGCGCGGTCCGGGCGATGGCTGCAGCGGCCTTTTCCACGTCATAGTCATCAAGGATCACCGCAGGCGATTTGCCGCCCAGTTCCAGAGTGACGCGGGCAATCCGGTCGCCACAGATCGAGGCGATCTTGCGGCCCGCAGCGGTTGATCCGGTAAAGCTGACCTTATCGACGCCGGGGCTGCGCACCAGCAGTTCGGACACTTCGCGTTCGGCTGTCAGCACGTTGACAACGCCTGCAGGCAGACCGATTTCTTCGCAGATTTCCGCCATGAAATAGGGTGATGCAGGCGCTTCGGGCGATGCCTTGATGATCACCGTACAGCCCGCGATCAGCGCCGCTGCCACTTTATACCCCATCAGCGCATGTGGCGCGTTCCACGGGATGATCGCTGCCACAACGCCCACCGGTTCGCGCACCAGCAAGGCGGGCTGCCCCATCGACGAGGTGTGTTTTTCCTCCCACGCAAACGTGGTGCCAAGCCCCGCGTAATAGCGGAACACATCTGCCACGCCTTTGGCCGAATAGATCGACATGGCGCGGATCACACCTGATTCCAGCGCCCACGTATCGGCCAGTTCTTCGCTGCGCTTTTCCCATGCATCGGCGATGCGGTTCAAAAAGACCCCGCGTTCAGCCGGTGACATGCGCGGCCACGGCCCTGTGTCAAACGCCGCCCGCGCCGCCGCCACGGCGCGGTCGATGTCGGGTGCCTGCGCTTCGGCCACGGTCAGGAACACTTCTTCGGTGGCACTGTCGACCACCTCGAACGTGCTGGTGCCCGAAGGTGACACCCAGTTTCCACCGATGAACAGGGAACCGGGGTTGCGGACATGGCCCTTGCGGACAGCAGTAGTGGTCATTGGTGTCTCCTGTTCAATGCAATCGCTGGAATTGGGAACGGCGCTCAGGCCGCCTCGACCGCGTCCTTGGCTGCCACATATCCCCACACCAGGCTTGGTCCCACGTTGACGCCCGATCCGGGGCTCGTGCGCCCCATGACTGATGCTGCCGAAACGCCCGTGGCATAAAGCCCGGCAATCGGCGTGCCATCTTCACGCAATACCCGTGCCTTTTCATCCGTCACCACCCCGCCCAGCGTGCCGACATCGCCGGGGATCACGGTCAAGGCGTGGAACGGACCTTCGCTGATTTCGCCCAGCGTTTCGTTCGGCTTGTGGAACGGATCGCCCAGCCACCGGTCATATGCCCGCGCGCCACGCTTGAAATCATCGTCATGGCCCTTGGCCACAAAACCGTTGAAGCGATCGACCGTGCCGCGCAATGCCGCAGGATCAACGCCCAGCGATTGCGCCAGGCCTTCAATCGTATCGGCTGTGTGCAAAAAGCCCTTTTCGGTCCATTCCGCAGGCTTGGCCGACCCGGGCATTGTCCCTGCAATCATCACGTTCTTCATCACGCGATTGTCAAAGATGGCATAGCTTGGAACCGCAGGGACCGACTTGTTACGCTCGATCATGCGCTGGCAATATTCGGTATAGGAACCGCCTTCGTTCAAATAACGCACGCCGCTCTGGTCCACCAGAATGGCGTGGGGGGCAGCCGTCAACCCTTGGGCACCGGGCTTGATCGGCCATGCCTCGCCGCCCGGCGGCAGCGCCAACTGGCTGCCGACAAAGCTGTCCATCTGCGCAATGGCTGCGCCGTGGCGCATCATTTCCTGGATCATTTCACCGGTATCGCCTTCGGCAACGCTGGTGTGACCAGTTGACGTTCCGGGCATGTACTGATCGCGCATCGCCTGATTAAGCGCAAAGCCGCCGGCGTTGACCAATACGCCCAGACGCGCACCCACGCGGTGCGGCTTGCCGTCCTTTTCGGTGACAACGCCAACCACACGGCCATCTGCGACGATCAATTCCTTGACCGCTGACTTGACGCGCAGCTGTGCGCCAGCCTTGAGCGCGGCCTGCATCATCCGGCCCTGCAATGCCGCGCCTGCCGTGACATAGTTCTTGCCGGTCAGCTTGGCGCCAATGATCCGCAGCCCCATGCGCATCAAAGCCTTCTTGGCAGGCCAAGATTTCTTGACGTGCGGCAGCTTCAGCGCATCTTCAAGTGACACAGGCAAAGTCAGGAAATTGGGCCGCAGCAGTTTCTTGGCCTCGCCCAGTTCGTTTGCGTCGAACAGATCGGCCACCACGGTGCGCCCCGGAACCGAACTGCCGGGGGCTTCATCATAATAATCGGGCCAGCTTGAAATGCGCGAGAACTTCAGCCCTTTGCCGATCAGGAAATCGAGCATGCGCGGGCCTTCTTCAAGTAACGCCTTGCGCCGCGCCTTTGATGCACCGGGCGTATCATTGTGATCGCCCACGACCGCATCGAGATACTTGGTTGCCGCCTCGATGCTGTCAGGCACGCCCGCCTTGGCCATGAACGGGTTGTTCGGAATCCACATCACCCCGCCCGAACGCGCGGTGGTTCCGCCGATCTGATCGCACTTTTCCAGCACCACGGCTGATTTTCCGGCAGAGCAGGCGACAATCGCCGCACACATCGAACCGCCGCCACTGCCGACCACGACAAAATCGAACGTCTCGTCAAACCCGCTCATGCCCAAGAAACCTTTCCCGAATGCGTTATGGCCCGACGCCAATCGTGCGGAACGTGCGCCTGTCGCAAAACGATTTGCACCACTGCTTATGCATTTTGTTTGACCACTTAACCGCTAGATTTTCCGGGGGCAATGCACGAAAAGCACTGGCGGAAATATACTGTCTCTGGGCGCCCGTTCCATGCGCAATCGAAAGGTTCACACATGCCGCTTGAGAACAATTCAAGCTACGCCGGAAAGCGGGTCGTCGTAGTCGGCTGCCATTCGGGCATCGGTCATGCCGCCGCGCGTCTGCTGCTCGATTGCGGCGCGCACGTGCACGGACTGGACTGGAAGCCCTGCGATTTGCCGCTTGATGCCTTCACGCAAGTGGACCTGCGCGAATCTTCCAGCATCAATCGCGCCTTGGCCGAATGCAAATCTCCGGTCGATGCTCTGTTCAATTGCGCAGGAATTCCGCCCGGTGCCCCGCCGGTTGATGTGATGAAGGTCAACTACATCGGCACGCGCCATCTGACGGATGGAATTGCCCCGCTGATGCAACCGGGCAGCGCCATCGTCAACGTCGCGTCAACCGGTGGCATGGGCTGGCCGCACCATCTGGCGGACCTTCGCAACCTGATAGACCTGGAAGACTTCGACGCCGCAGTTGAATGGTGCGCATCCCGCCCGGAGATGGTCACCGAAGGCTATCGTTTTTCAAAGGAAGCGGTAATCGTCTGGACGATGATGCATTCGGCATCGCTGATCGGGCGCGGCATCCGCATGAACTGCACTCTGCCCGGCGCGGTGCAGACGCCCATGCTGGTCGAGATCGAAAAGGTCACGCCAACCGCCGTCATCGATCAGGTCGCACAGCCCATCGGGCGGCGTTCGTCAGCGGATGAACAGGCGGCGGTACTGCTGTTTCTGGGCAGCGATGCGGCGGGTTACATCAACGGTGCGGTGCTGCCGGTGGATGGCGGCTTCATGGCCTCAATCGGGGTCCGCTAGTCCGCCTACGGTCCGAGATAGGTCATCCCCTCGGAACGCAGATCGGGCGTATCCTGCTTCCACCTGACCGAGCCGAACGGGCGCTCCAGCATCCGGCGCACGCGCAGTCCGCCCGATGCGCTGAACGCCCGCGCAGCTTCCTGCACATCGCGGTCCGACTGGGTATAGCGGTCACGCATGCGCAAGTAATCGCCCCAGGTCGGGCAGTGGTAGCGTTCGGTCCACAGCGCGGGATCGGCAATGTCGCGGCAGATCGACCAGTCGAACCCGCCATTGCGCAACCGCGTGCGCTGCACCTTGCGCATCGCCTCATAGAATTCACGGGCGTGATCGGGATCTACGTCATAGTCGATTTCGATCACCACCGGGCCGGACCGCAGCGTAATCGCCATGCCCACATCCGGCTCGTTGCCCAGCACTACCATCTCCACGTCGGCCTGGCTGGGCGCGGCGGGCAAGGGCAGGATGAACGATACCAGCGGCAGCAATAGCATCATCACGCCCGATGCGATCATGGCCTGTTCAACCGACCACTGCCCGGCCAAAGTCCCCCACATCCACGCACCAAAAGCGATGCCACCGGTCAGGCCGGAAAAGAACAGCGACAGCGCCCTTGCTGTCACCCAGCGCGGCGCGGTTGTCTGGACCGAAATGTTGAGCAGCGAGATCATCATGATGTTCGCTCCGCCCGAAACAAACATGCATGCGCACGTCAGCCACAGCGAATGGCTGTAGCCGACCAGCATCAGCGCGATTCCCGATGCGCCTGCCAGCAGCGTTGCGCCGCGTTCCGGGCTGACTGCCTCGGCTAAGCGCCCAGTCGTCACCGCGCCCAGAACCGCGCCTACCCCGGCTGCGCCCAGCAACACGCCATAGATGCTGGCATCGCCGCCCAGCAGGTTCTTGGCGATCAGCGGCGCCAGCGCCGTGGCGGTGGCCCCTGCCGTGCCGAACAGGAACGCACGGATCAGAACGGTGCGGATCGGCCTTGCATGATAGACATAGCGAAGCCCCGAAACGATCGCCCGGTCAATCCGTTCGGGCGGAAGGCGCGATGGCAGGGGCAACCGCTTCCAGAATACATAGACCATCAGCAACGGCAGGTAGAACAGCGCGTTGATGGCAAAAGCGGCCTTTGCCCCTGCCGCCAGCACGATCACCCCGCCCAGCGCCGGGCCGAAACTGCGGGCAAGGTTGTAGCTGACCGAACCCAAGGCAATCGCCTGCGGCATCAGCGCAGGCGGCACATGCTCACCAATCGATGCCTGCCACGCCGGACCATAGAGCGCCACGCCCGATCCGATCAGCGCGCAGAATGCCAGCAGCACCCACGGCGTGGTCAATCCAAGATAGGACAACACTGTCAGCGCGGTGGCAAAGGTGATGGCCACCGCCAGCCCGGTCATCGCAATCTTGCGCCGGTCAAACATGTCCGCCAGCGCGCCTGCCGGCAGGGCCACGAGCATCATCGGAAGCATCAAGGCCGTCTGCACCAGCGCGACCAGCCCCGGAGAAGAGGCCATCCGGGTCATTTCCCATGCCGCCCCCACACCGAGGATCAACTGCCCGAAATTGGACATAAGGCTGGCGATCCATATCCGCCGATACATCACCACGCGCAACGGAGCGAAAGTGCCAGCGGTCCGCCCGGTATCGTCGTGCGCGGTCTGCCCCACAGATAATGCTCCTCGGATGGTGTATTATCGTCCGGGCTTAGACACAACGCTGCCCACTGGCAATCGGGACAACAGCAGATGCAGCAGGGGCAGGCCTCGCCTGCGCGCGCCCTGCCCCTCACAGTTCACTTCAAGCCGCTCATGCCATTTCGGGAACGCGCGCCTCCTGCGGTCCGCGCACAAGGCGGCCCGGCACAGCGTCGGTCATCACGCCATCGCGCACCACCACTTCACCGCTGACCAGAGTGTAGCGGAAGCCATCGACCTTCTGCATCATGCGCTTGCCGCCTGCCGGCAGATCATAGGCCATGTATGGCGCGGGCAGATGCATCGCATCAAGATCAATGATGTTGATATCAGCCTTGCGGCCCGGCGCGATCACACCACGGTCGTTCAAGGAATACACCGCCGCCGGTTCGCTGGTTTGCATGCGCACCACTTCTTCCACAGGGATCCGGCTGCCACGCGTGCGGCCCTTGACCCAGTGGGTGAACATGAAGCTGGTAAAGCTTGCATCGCTGATACTGGCCACGTGCGCTCCGCCATCCGAAAGCGACGCCGTGGTACGCGGATGACTCAACTGTTCGTGCAGGATGTCGAGGCTGCCCTGCATATATGCCGCCACGGGCACGAACAGCAGCGCCTTGCCGTTCTGCTCCAGCAGCGCATCATAGGCATATTCCTGCGGGGTCACGCCTTTGGCGCGCGCCAAGGCTTCGACGCTTTCTTCAGGCGTCGGTTCATAGTTCGGCGGATCGCCCAGCGGGAACATCTTGTCAAACCGCGTGGCAAGGCCGGTGAGGGACTTGGACATGTCCGGCCCATCTGCCAGCAGCCTGGCCCGGAAAGCGGGATCACGCATGCGCTCCACTTTTGCGTCAAACGGCAGTGCATCAATCTCGGCAAAGACGGGGTAATAGCTGAACGGGTTGAGGGACGTTTCCAGTCCCATCAGGAACCCCGGCGGACGCCACGGCACGGCTGCGCGGATATCCACGCCTTCGGTTTCGTAAATCCGCTCCAGCGCATCCAGCGTCGGACGGAAAGCGAAAGGGTCGCTGTCCGGGTTCACTTCCACCAGCGAGAAAATCACCGGCTTGCCGGTCTTCTTGCCGATTTTGCTCATCCACGCGAGGTCTTCGGGCTTGCCCAGCTTGTCAGAAATAAGCTGGAATACGCCCGATCCGGCTTCGGCCATGCTATCGGCAATGGCCAGCAGTTCCTTGGGTTCAGCCGCCGTGCCGGGGATCAGTTCACCGTCCTTGGACAAGTGAATGAAGGTGCGCGATGTGGAAAAGCCCAAGGCCCCCGCTTCAATCGCTTCCTTGGTCAGCTTTGCCATTTCCGCCACGTCTTCAGGCGTCGCATCGGCTTGCAATGCCCGCTCGCGACCCATGACGTAGGCCCGCAACGGTGCGTGCGGTACTTGGGCGACCACGTCGATGGCATGTGGCTTGCGGTCGATTGAATCGAGGTATTCGGGAAAAGTCTCCCAATCCCAGCTGACCCCTTCAGCCAGAACGGAACCGGGAATATCCTCAACCCCTTCCATCACGTTGATCAGGTAATCACGCGCTTCGATACCGGGGCGGATCGGCGCAAAGCCCATGCCGCAATTGCCCATGACCGCTGTGGTCACGCCATGCCATGCGGCGGGCGACAGCAGCGGGTCCCACGTTACCTGCCCATCGTAATGGGTGTGGGTATCGATAAAACCGGGCGTCACCAGCAAGCCGGTTGCGTCGATCTCCTTCGCGCCGGGACCGATATCATCGCCTACGGCAACGATGGTTCCGTCCTTGATGCCCACATCGCCGGTGAACGAAGCGGCACCGGTGCCATCAACGATGGTCCCAGCCCGAATGACCAGATCAAACATCAACAATCTCCACTTCAAATATTGCGATCAGGCCGCCAGCGGCAATCCTGTCGAAGACCCTTCGCCAAACACGCGGGTCACGTCCTCGCCCCGGTCATACCGCGCGCTCCATTCGTTGAAATACTCCGGCAGCGGCTGATGCTCGGGGTTGTGCCACGGCATCTGCGACATGGTGATGCCATAGACCGACTTCAGCTTGGCCATGCGTGGCACCTTGAAGTTCGAATAACCCGTCAGGATTTCCGGCGGCAGTTCGGGGAACGCCTTCTGGAATTCCTCGGTGATCGCGGCGATCACTTCACCCACATGGCGCATGAAGCCCTTGAATCGGGTAATGCGGTACATGTAGCTGCCATAGACATGGTCATAGACCAGCAGACCCGAACTGCGGTGCTCGATCTCTTCGCAGAAGTGCCACAGGAACAGCGATGCCACGCGCGCATCACCGTTGAACAAGTGTTCGCGGTGGTCCAACATGACCTTGAACGATGGCGTGAAGATGCTTTCCAACCCGCCGGTGTAGGCGATATGGTACTTCAGCGGTTCACGCGCATAGAGATCGTCATACATCTGCACCGCGCGATCCAGCGCAGATTGCAGTGCCGGGGTCTGCGCGATCAGGGCCTTCACATGTTTGCGATGCGCCATCGAATGCAGGCCTTCTTGCGCGCGGAAATCCTTGGCTTCCTGAAGAATGCGCGGATCGGTGATCAGCGGCTCGACATCGCGCATGGCCTGACAGATGTACTTTTCAAACGCGATGGCGAAGAACGACAGCTTGTTCATGGTCACCGCGAACTCGGGGTTGTTCTTGTTCCAGACAAAATCGACACCGTCGAAGTTGAAGGGGATCCGCCGCACTTTCAGATCAATCATCGCCCGCTCCTGTATGCCAGCCTGCAGCAATGGTCCGTCGTAGGGAACATGCCGCTCGATTCCCCGTAGTCATAGCCCTTATCGGACACTGTGTCCAGTATAGACAACACGTCCATTTATTTTTATGGAGATCGCATGGCATCACCAGTCAAAGCCGCAGAGGACCAACCCAAGCCCGTGAACGCACGGCGCGCAGCCACGCGTGAGCGCATCTGCACTGCGGCCAATCACCTGTTTTTCGATTATGGGTTCGGGGCGGTCACGATGGAGCAGGTCGCGCTTGCCGCCGATATTCAGCGTTCAACGCTCTACCTGCACTTTCGCGAAAAGGACGAAATCCTGGCAGCCATTGCTGAAGGATACACGGCCCGGTTGCGCCCGGTGATCGCCCGGTTGGCTGGCCCCTCACCCAGCCGCGAAGAGATTGCGACGTGGGTGCAGGAGTTTGCCGTCTTTGTAAGCCGCGAGCGCGAGGCAACCGAACTGCTCGTCTCGCTTAGCCACTTGCCCAAGGCCCCGGCACCAGCCATCGCTTTCGGGCAAGATTTGCTGGCCATGATGGCCGAACGCCTCGTTGCCATTCGCGAGGCGTTGCAGCCTGGCAACCATACCGCGCGGGCATGGATGATTGCCGTGATGGACACGCTGGGCTGGGCCTTGTGCAACCATGCCCGCAGCGGCGTGACCGAAAGTTCCCAAGCGCGCCTCGCCGTATCGGCTGAAGGCCTGTATCGTTTCGTATGCGGAGATCTTCAAAAATGACTGACGTGATCACGCCGTTCCGCATCGCGATCCCGCAGGCGGATCTAGATGATTTGGCACAGCGCCTGGCCCGCACCCGCTGGCCGCAGGAAATCGGCGATAACAGCCAATGGCAGGCCGGCATGAACCTTGGTTACATGCGCGAACTGGTGGATTACTGGCGCACGCAATACGATTGGCGCGCGCAGGAAGCGGCGATGAACCTGCTGCCGCAATTCCGCACCGTGATTGACGGCGTCCCCGTTCACTTCGTCCACATCAAGGGCAAGCGCGCCGAAGGTGCTCCTGCCCCGATCCCGCTCATCATCAATCACGGGTGGCCGTGGACCTTCTGGGACATGCGCAAGATCATCGGCCCGCTAACTGATCCTGCCGCCCACGGTGGCGATGCGGCAGATGCCTTTGACGTGATTGCGCCCTCGCTACCCGGCTTTGCCTTTTCAAGCCCGCTGACAACCGAAGGCATGTTTTTCAATCCCACGGCTGATGTGTGGGTAAAGCTGATGGATCGGTTGGGTTATGACCGCTTTGCCACGCAGGGTGGCGATATCGGGTCGTTCGTATCGGCACGGCTTGGGCACAAGTATGCAGACAGGGTCATCGGCGTCCACCTGCACCTTGCCGGCGCTGTCATGCCACCCTTCCCCGCGCCAGATGATTATGCCCCCGAAGAACGCGAATGGGGCGCCAAGTTTGCGCGCTTCATGGCCGAGGGCAATGGCTACATGCAGATTCAGCGCACGCGCCCGCAGACGATCGGTTTTGCGATGCACGACAGCCCGGTGGGCCTTGCCGCGTGGCTTACCGAAAAGCGCCGGGCGTGGAGCGATTGCGGCGGCGATGTGGAATCGGTGTTCAGCAAGGACGATCTGATCACCAACGCCATGCTCTATTGGCTGACCGACACATACGTCAGTTCCGCACGCCACTATTACGAAACCAAGGCCGAAGCGATGGCCCCTGCGCATGACCGGCAGCCACCGGTCGAAGCGCCAACCGCATTGCTCCAGTTCAAGGGCGACGTGTGGATGCAGCCGCGCAAATGGGCAGAGCGCTATTACAACCTGAAGCGCTGGAACATCGCCGAGCGTGGCGGACACTTCGCGCCGATGGAGACGCCCGACGTGCTGGTTGACGATATCCGGGCTTTCTTCAGGACACTGCGGCCCGACCTTCTTCAAAATCACGGATGATCCGGTCAAGGGTAGGCCGGTAGTCGCCCAATCCCTTGGGCAAAGACATCGGCCTGCCTTCGGCGTCGCGCTTGGTATCAGCAATGTCCTTGCACCGGATCAGCATGATTGCAGCGCCGATGATGGCTTGATTGGCTTCGATATGGATATCGATCGCCCGACCACGGGTCAGCCCGCGCCGTTCAAGCATGGACAGGATGTTTGCCGCATAATCCTCGGCCCGGTCCGGAGTCTCGCCGCCCACCTTGCACGCAGCATCGACAATCGCGTCCAGAGTCAACCGTCGCGGACGCCCAACGACGCGCTTGCCTTTGGGGACAGGAGCCATGGTACCGGTCGCAGTCAGGGTTTTCTCAACGGGCTGGGTGTCCACGGTCATCCGAGAATCAGCCTGCCACCCAACTCTTGCTTCAACGATAGCGAATTGGCGATATTTGCCAGACTGGACGCGGCGCGGGTCGTACGCAAGATGCTTTGGCGATATGCTGCAGGTGCGTCCAGATATTTTTCGAATCACTATCGACAATTCGAGTGATGCGAATTAAATGCAAACTCAGGCGGGTCGAACCGTCCCCATCATATTGAAATATTGGTGACAGACATGAAGATTTCTTCTGCGTTCGTTATTGCCCTCAGCCTTTGTGCAGTTCCTGCCGCAGTGCACGCACAAGATGCTGCACCCGCCCCCGCAGCAGCAGTCGTGGCCAAGGTTGGTGATCTGGTCTGGTCAGTCGATGGACGTCGCGTCGGTCGCGTCGAACGTATTCGTGGCACCAGCGCCGCTGTCATCATCGACATGAAGATGATCTATATCCCCTTCGAAAAGCTCGGCACCAGCGAACGTGGCCTTGTCAGCACCTTGACGCTCAAGGAAATCAAGCACCTCTGATCGATCGTTACCCAGCGCCTGCCGCCCTGCATGTTCTGTCATGTGGCGGCGGGCGTTTGCCGCATGCCGCGCATCATGAATGAAAATGCGCACATGGCCTGCTCTGCCGCCGTCACAGGTTGCGCCGCGTTAGCAATAGACAATGCGGCATCATGAAGCGCTGCCTGGATCATGCCCGCAAGCGGAGTGATCGGCTGCCGTTCAACCAGCCCCTGATCCATCAGCATTTGCAGCGCATCGGCAGTCCCTTGCGCGACGAATGCCGATTGCAGTTCGCGCCAGCGCACCCACCCCAGCACCGCCGGACCATCGATCAGCAGGATCCGGCGGTACTCGTCGCTTTCGGCCACCAGCATCAGATACTGCTGAAATGCCTCGGTTACTTGCGACCATAGATCGCCTGATAGCGACGCAACAGCGGACCTCGATCTCTCGTTCAACTCCGCAACCACCAGCCGGAAGACGGCGGCGAACAGATCCTCCTTGTCAGCGAAATGATGATACAATGCGCCGCGCGTAACCTGCGCCTGTGCGGCAATCTCTATTGTCCCCGCCGCGTGAAAACCCACCTCGGCAAACAGCGCGCGGGCCACTGCCACGATGGTTGCGCGCGTGGCAATGGCCCGTTCGCGCTGCGCTTCCAGATTGCCGCCCCGGCCTGATTTCTGCACAGCATCCATTGCAGCGCTCAAACGATCCGTACCCCCGGATAATCGCCCAGAATGATGCTTTCCATATCGCCATAGCCGCCGTTTGCACCTTCACGTATGCGCACGGGTCGGTCGCGGATCTGCCAGCGATAGGTTTCGGCCAGCTTGGCGGGGTTGTTCACATCCTCGATGGTTTCGCCATCAAGGAATGCCTCGCCCTTGTAACTTCCGTGGATCTGCCCCTTCCATTCGCCATACATGCCCGGCAGCAGGCGAAAGCCCATTTCAGGGTTGATGACCTCGATTTCGAACATGCGTTCTTCTACAGACTTGCCCTTACCCGCGATGATCGCCGTCACCGTGCCGCGCATCGCACCGCGATCAGACGCGCGATAATCGATCTCGGGATAAAGGTGCAGGATCGGAATCTGCCGCCCGTCGCTTTCATTGATATAGCCGCTGAAAAAAGCGGGCGGCCCCTCGCCGCCGAAATCGCGGAAATAATAGGCAAGATCATAACTGGTGCCGTCTGCCCGGTCGATTTTGGAAACCAGCCAGTTGAAATGAAACGCGCTTCCGGCCTTGTTGCCGCCGGTGGTGCCGTGGCCGCCGGTGGGGGCAAGGTCGGCCGGATCAAGGCCGACATGTTCGCGCACGCCCCATGACCGGTCGCGGAACCCGAACCATTCGTCCGGGTTCACCTCGTGCCGCTGGCCCTCGATCTCGATCCATCCCGAAACGGTGCCCGCCTGATGATAGCGGATCACATCGGACGCGGCGCGACCCGCCTGGATCACCACATCGCGATTTTCAAAGAAGCCCGGCATCGTTGCGTGAAAGGTCAGTTCAAAGCGCAGCGGTTGGGCGGCATTCTCGGCCAGCGTCAGACGGATCGCTTTCAGCGGTTCCACCACGTCGTAGCCCAGCGGCCCCACGCCCATCGCTTCTGGTGCTGAATCGAGCAGACGGCTCGCCCGGACAGTGAACTGGCGGGTCCCGATCTGTACCCCGGCAAAGCCATCGACGATGTTGCGGTTGGCGTATTTGCCAAGGCCGAAGCCTGCCTGGAGCGAGCCATCCTTGCGCATCAGGGTAAACCACGCTTTCTCCGTCCACGCGCGTTCGGGCGTGGCTACGGCAGCAAAAGTATTCACGATCTGGTGATTGAAGAATTCGTCCGCGCCGGTCAGGGCCGCAATTGTCGGGACCATGTACAGGTTGTCCTTGTTCGCATATATCGCCGGGTCAGTGGCCGCTGCCAGCCAGCATCGCCGCGACCACACCGAGGTAGTAATCGAGGTTCTGCTTGAAATAGGCGAGCTTGGGATCGGTGCTGCGCCCAGTGTTGAACATGTTTGTGCCTTCGGCAATGATCGCCGTGATTTTCGCGATCTGGGCAATTTCATGCCAGACAATACCCGCTGCGGACCGGCCGGAAACGTCCTCCCACAACGCGATAACTTCGGCCCGCTTCATCATTCCGGGCAACTTCGGCGCGCGCGTGGCACCATGAAATTCGCTTTCAAACAGATAGAGCATATAGCCCAGATCGGCCATCGGTTCGCCGTTCAGGCTCATCTCCCAGTCCAGCATCGCGGACATGCGGAAATCGTCCCACATCAGGTTTGAAAGCTTGGAATCCCCCTGAATCACCGCAGGCGGCCCGCTGATCGGGGCAGGCGTTTTCAGCAGGCGTTCGATCATGTCCGCCAGCTGCGGGCACTGCGCTGCTGCCGCAAAGCGCTGCCACATCCGCACGTCATCCTCGGGCGAAACGGGCGCGCCCAGCACGTCAAGCGGGGCCAGCCGCGCCAGACCGGCAAAGGCTGATACCCAATCCCGGCACATCGCCCGGCGCACAGCGTCGGGCGCCTGCGTGAACCACGGCTGCATTTCGATATCATTCACGGATTCACCCGGCACGCGGCCCATGATGAAAAACGGAGCGCCCAGCAGATCGGCACTCTCTTCAACATGCACGATGCGCGGCACCGGGGGCGCGCCGGGCGTGCTGCCCAGCGCCGCATAAATGCGCGCCTGCCCGATCACGTCATGCCCATCCAGCATCGCCCCTGCCGCTGGTGGCAGACGCAGGATCAGATCCGGCCCCTCGATCAGATAGGTATCGTTCGAAAAGCCGGTGTTCATCGGAGTGACGGCGACAATCGCCTTCTCGTCGGGCAGCAGCGTGGAAAGCGTCCACTGCAATTCGGCCAAGTTCCGCACCATGCCCTGACTGTTCCCCGCTCCATTGTGCGAAAACGCCGACGTCTTTCACAAGCCGACCATCACGCTACATACAGTTTGTATGTTGCTTGACAGTTCGCTCGTCAAGGCCCTCTCTTGATCCCCGTCGCACCACGCCGACCTTGGCAAAGGCTTTTCAGCCCGGAACAATCCGCAAGCGCGGCTGTCACGCCAGAGTTGCGCGCGAAGCGCACATCCTTCAATCAATGCACTTGTGCTAATGCATTTTTTCGGCACAAGGGTAGCGACAAAAGCCGCGTGCCAAACCGGCTGCCTGAGAGGTGCCAATGGAATTGATTTCCTACATCCCAGCGTGCCCGTGCCCGGCATTGCGCACGCCTGCAGGTAGAGCCGTGTCCGCAATTGCCCTGACGGCGGGCCGCACGATCCGATTGGACCGAAGGAACTGAATGGTCATGGAAAAAAACAACGAACTCCTCTCGGCAACCGATGCGCAGATTGACGATGCGATGCAATATGCCTCACCCATGGTGCTGCGCGGCTTGCTGTATCAGCTGACCGGGGATGAAGAAGTCATCGCAATGCCGCCCGGAACTGCGGCAAAATTCGGCACCGGGCGCGAAATGAAGAACGATGCCGATGCCGCGCTGCTCAAGGCGAAGGGCGCGGCGTTTCTCAAGCGCTATCGCGATGCCGGCGCAGGCCAGATTGATCTTGGCCCTCAAAGCCGTCTGCGCACCAGCCTTTCGCTGACAGCAGGGCACGATATTCCCGAAGCAGACCTTCATATTTGGCAAGAAGAAGCTGCTTTTGATCCATGGGCGCGCGGTGTTCATTGGCAAGGGGGCACCCCGCCACGGGCCGTGGAAGGCTTCAAGGTGGCCGTCATCGGCACCGGCATTTGCGGCCTGAATGTTGCCGTGCAGCTGAAAAAGGCCGGTATTCCGTTCGTCGTTTTTGAAAAAAATCCCGAAGTCGGCGGCTCATGGTACGAAAACCGCTATCCCGGTGCGCGGGTGGATACATCGAGCCGTGGCTACACCCACCTGTTCGGCTACGATTACGTGTTTGAATACAGCTACTCCCCGCGCGATCACAACCTGCGCTACTTCAAATGGGTGGCCGACAATTTCGGGGTACGTGGCAATATCGTGTTCAACACCGAAGTCACCGCAATGCGGTGGGACGAAGCGGACGCAAAATGGCACGTGGATTCACACGGCCCGTCCGGTACGGTTACTGAGCAATTCAACGCTGTCATTTCTTGCGTCGGCTTCCTCTCGCGCCCGCAAATTCCCGACATCAAGGGAATGGACAGCTTTGCCGGGCACGCCTTCCACACCGCAGAATGGCCCGAAGGCGTAGACGTAAAGGGCAAGCGCGTGGCCGTGGTCGGATCGGGCGCTTCAGGCTATCAGACCGTGCCGGTCATTGCCGAAACTGCGGCACATCTTACGCTGTTCCAGCGCAAGCCCAACTGGTGCCTTGAAGACGAGATATATCTCAAGAAGCTGCCCGCGCAAGCCTTGTGGATTGATCGCAACTTCCCGTTCTACAGCAATTTCGTGCGTTTCCGGGTGGGCGCTCTGATCAATCCGGATACGTCAAAGGCGGGGATCATGGTCGATCCTGCTTTCGATGACCCCCATACCTTAAGTTTTGCCAACAAGATGACCCGCGACATGTGCGTGGCTTTTGCCACCCGCAAACTGGGATCGAGGCCGGATCTGCTGGAAAAGATGATACCGGACTTCCCGCCAATGGCATCACGCCCGATCCGCGTGGATTCCGATTATTGCGTCTATGATGCGCTGCTGCGCGACAATGTCTCTCTCAACACTGACCCGATCGACGAAATCACTCCCAAGGGGATCATCTCCGGCGGGGTGGAGCACGAATTGGACATCATCACCTTCGCTACAGGCTTCAAGGCGAACGATTATCTCTGGCCAATGGAGGTGCGTGGCCGGGGCGGCCAGCGCATCGAGGATGCATGGGCAAAAGATGGCCCACGCGCCTACCTTGGTTCGATGGTAACAGGATTTCCCAACCTGTTCATGTGCTATGGCCCCAACTCGAACAATTTCGGCGGCTTTACCGTGGTCGATCTGCTCGAACTCGTCGGCCAGTTTGCCTTGCGCTGCATCGCGGGCCTGATCGAAAAAGACAAGCGCAGCGTCGAGGTGACCGAGGAAGGCTATTGGCGCTTTGCGGACATTCTGGACGAGGTCGAGCGCAAGATGATCTACATGGATCCGCGCGCGAACAACTACTACCAGCATCAGGGGCGGTCCTGCGTAAACGGCCCAGTCGACATCCGCCGGATGTGGCGCTGGCTCAACGATCCTGCAGGAATCCCGCCCGCTGAGACCGACGCAGGCTTGCGCCCGTACTTTGGGAAAGATTTGTTGGTAAGCTAGGGCCTCGACCGCCCATGTACAGCGAGCGCGCGTCAGGTCTCACGGAGCGGCCGGCGCGCCGCAGCTGGAGTCTGCGCTTCATCTCGGACTTTCCCGCATTCCGCGGACGGGCGGCTATCGACTTGCTAGATGAAGTTGGACGGCGCTTGAAGGCCCGCTTTTGACTGCTATGCAAGTGGACCGGCCCGATCAGCCGGGCTTCTTCCCTGTCCTGACCAGCAGTAGCAGCGGGATTGCAAAAATGCAGGCCAGCGCCATCGCGTAGAAGTCGTTGATATAGGCGATCATCGCGGCCTGCTGGCTTACCAGCCCGTCGACGATCCTCAGCGCCGCCTCGCCAGTGCCACCGAAGGCAGTGATCCGGTCTAGGTTGAACGGGACCAGCGCCTGCGTGACATGCGCGCCAAGCTCTGCATGGTTGACTTGCACGCTGCGCGCCAGTTCCACCGACGCCAGTGCGATGCCGATAGACGAGCCAAGGTTGCGCATCAGGTTGGCAAGGCTGGAGGCATCCGTGCGAAACTGCGGGGCAAGCGTCGCGAAGGCGATCATGTTCATAGGAATGAACGTGAAGCTAAGGCCAAGGCCCTGCAACAGCCCAGCAGCGATGATCGGGCCGCGCGGCATGTCGGTTGACCAGCCAGTCATCATCCACATTGATGCGCCCATCAGGAACAGCCCGAGCGCTAGCAGCAAACGATCATCGACCCGCGCAATGAAGCGGCCGAACACCGTGACCGAAACGAGCATGCCAAGGCCACGTGGCACCAGCAGCACGCCAGACTGGAAGGCGGTGTAGCCATAGATCTGCTGGAGAAGGCCCGGCAGGATAGCCATGACCGACATCATCACCAGCCCGACCAGAAACATGAAGGCCAAGCCCACGGTGAAGTTGCGATCCCGAAACAGTGCCAGTGGAAACAGCGGATTACGCCCGCCCGAGATGTGGAACACGCCCAACCAGCAGCACGCAGCGGCTATCACGGCATATGTCACAATCTCTCCCGAAGCGAACCAGTCGACCGTCAGGCCCCGGTCGAGGATCAACTGGAACGCCGATACGGTGAGCGCCACCAGCAACCACCCGACGATATCGATCTTCCGATCGTGCGTTGGAGTTTTTGGCAGATACAGCGCGAGCAGGGCAAAGCAAAGCACACCAATCGGCAGGTTCACGTAGAAGACCCAGCGCCAATTGTAGTTGTCAGTCAGCCAGCCGCCCAGAATCGGTCCGGTGATCGGCCCCAGCATGACACCCTGCGTATAGATCGCCATCATCTTTGGCCGCTCGGCCAAGGTGCTGGAGTTGAGCGTGATCGTTTGCGCAAGCGGCGCAAGAAACGCGCCTGCCAAGCCTTGCAGGATACGAAAAGCCACCATCTGTTCGATGTTCTGGGCCACGCCGCACAGCATCGACGCGACTGTGAATAGCAGCACGGAGGCCAGCATCATTGCGCGAATGCCGAACTTGTCGACCAGCCAGCCTGCCAGCGGCAAGGCCACGGCAGAGGCCAGCACATAACTGGTCAGCACCCACGTGATGGTATCCTGGGTCGCACCGAGGGCTGCGCTCATATGTGGCAACGCGACATTGGCGATGGTGGTGTCGAGCGTGTACATGACCATTGCCGCCATCGACCCGATCAGCATCAGGGGCCTGTTGCGCGAAATGATCGTCGGCGTTTCGGAAGCGCTATTCGCCGACATGGACCGTTACATCGGAGCTGAGGCCCGAAATCAGGGGCCTTGCGGATTTGCCTTCAATGGCAATGCGCACGGGGACGCGCTGGATCACCTTGACCCAGTTGCCGGTGGCGTTTTGTGCAGGCAGTACCGAAAATTCCGATCCCGTGCCCGCCCCAATGGATTCAACCCGGCCCTTCAGCTTCAGGCCGGGGTAGGCGTCTAGTTCGATATCGACGCGCTGGCCGGGGCGCATGTGATCGAGGTCTGTCTCCTTGAAGTTCGCCTCCACCCGCGCGCTGCCATCGCGCACGATCGACACCATCGGCACGCCCGGAAACACCATCTGCCCGATCTGCAGCCGGGTAACCTGCGTCACCACGCCGTCCGCAGGCGCACGCACGACCGTGCGCTCCACTTCGAGACTGGCCCGCGCGCGCGCGGCCTGCGCCGCGGCAATCGCCGGATCGACGCCGGGAACGGCAGACCCTTGCGCCATCTGGGCGCGCGCCTGTTCGACCTCTGCCTGAATCGCCGCGATCCGGTCGCGCGCGCTGGCCACAGCGTGCCCTGCGGTATCCATGCGGGCGCGGGTGTTAAAGCCCTTGTCCATCAGCGCTTTCTCGCGCGCATAGTTGGCCTGCGCCAGTGCCAGATCATCGCGCGCGCCTGCCAGCTCTGCAGCCTTGGCGGTGATGTCGGAGGCCATCGCGGTCACCCGGGCCTGAGCAGTCGCAATCTGGGCGTCGGCCTGCCTGACAGCTGCGGTAAACGTGGCCGGATCGATGGTGAACAGCACATCGCCCGCCTTGACGCGCTGATTCTCGCGCACATTGACCTTGGTCACCAGCCCGGTAACCTCGCCGGCAACCGCAACGATGTCCTGCTTGACGTAGGCGTTGTCGGTTTCCACCACGCCCGGCTGCCCGAACCAATACCACAAGCCGCCCGCCACCGCGAGCAATGGCCCCAGCACCATCAGCACCGCGCGCATGCGCCTGCGCTGCGGAGGCCGGGCAGGGTTGCCTGCCGCCGCCGGGGCATCTGTCACGGGAAAGGGATCGGCTTCAGCCATTGGCCTCGTTCACTTCAACAGGGGTTTCATCGGAAAGATTGACTCGCACACGTTCGAGCAGCGCCTGCAACTGATCTTTTTCCGGATCGGAAAAGCCGGCCACGGATTCATCGATCACCGCCTGCGCGCATTCGCCCATTCGGGCCATCAGGTCTTCGGCCTTGGCGGTCAGGAACAATTGCCAGCGCCGCCGGTCGGCAGGATCGTCGCGCCGCTCGACCAGCCCGAGCTTCTCCAGCCGGTCGACCATCCGCCCGACGGTGATCGCCTCGACCTCAAGCCACGCGGCCAGCGCGCCCTGATTCATTCCCGGACTGCGCTGGATCGCGGCGAGCGAGCGCCATTGCGTCCCCGTCACCCCGAACTGGCGCGCTGCCACGCCGAAGCGCTTGCGGAACAGCCGCCCTACATCGGATGAGAGGAACGCCACGTTGACTTTCATGGCATGGCGATAATAGCTATGCTTGCTTTCTTCAATGCCAAAATCGCATGCCTGCGCGTTAGGGTCAGGACCTAATGCGCGCCATCAATCCCCGGTCAGGTCGCGGATCTTCGAAGCCAGCGTGTCAAGCGCGAAAGGCTTGGTCAGTACGTGCATCCCTGGATCGAGCTGGCCGTTGCCGACAACCGCGTTCTCGGCATAGCCGGTGATGAACAGCACCTTCAGTTCGGGCCGGTCTACCCGCGCAGCATCGGCAAGCTGGCGGCCGTTCATCCCTTTGGGCAGGCCGACATCGCTGATCAGCAAATCGACGCGCTCCCCCGACCGCAGGATATCCAGCCCCGCAGGACCGTCCGCCGCCTCCAGCACTTCATAGCCCAGTTCCCCCAGCACATCGGCAACCACCGCGCGCACCGCCGGTTCATCGTCTACCACCAGAACGCGGGAGCCATCCGCTGCCCCGTCCCTGCGGTGATCGGCGGCGCGCAAGTCGTCGGGGAGCACGGGCTGATCGGAACGCGGCAGGTAGAGGCACATTGTCGTGCCCTCGCCCACTTCCGAATAGATCCGCACCTGTCCGCCCGATTGCCGCGCAAACCCATAGATCATCGACAGGCCAAGCCCCGTCCCCTCGCCCAGCGGCTTGGTCGTGAAGAACGGATCGAACACGCGCTCGATGATGTCGGGTGCCATGCCGGTGCCGGTATCGGTTACGCAGAGCGAGACATACTGCCCCGGCGGCAATTCGCGCTCATGCGCTGCCTTTGTGTCAAGCCACTTGTTCGCCGTCTCGATGGTGATCCGCCCGCCATCGGGCATGGCGTCGCGCGCATTGATGCACAGATTGAGGATGGCATTCTCAAGCTGGTTGGGATCGACAAGCGTCGTCCACAGCCCTCCTGCGCCCACAATCTCCAGTTCGACCGTTGGCCCGACCGAGCGCCGCAGCAGATCGTCCAGCCCGGCAATCAACCGGTTGATGTCGGTTGGCCGGGGATCGAGCGTCTGCCGCCGCGAGAATGCAAGCAGCCGGTGAGTCAACGCAGTGGCCCGTTTGGTCGCCTGCTCGGCAATGCCGATATAGCGCCCGATTTCCGGCGCGCGGCCCTGCGCGATGCGTGTCTGCATCAGTTCGAGACTGCCCGAGATCGCCGCCAGCAGATTGTTGAAATCGTGCGCCAGCCCGCCCGTCAACTGGCCCACCGCTTCCATCTTCTGCGATTGGCGCAGTTGGTCCTCGGCGCGTTCGAGCGCTTCCTGCGCTTCCTGTTCGGCGGTGATATGGCGGCCGCTGGCATAGACCCGGTCGCCGTCCGCTGCTGCGACCCACGAGAACCAGCGATAGCTGCCGTCCTTGTGGCGCAACCGGCTCTTGTATTGCCGCAGCGGCCCCGCCCTCGCCGTGGCATAAGCCGCTTCGGTCGCGGCGCGTTCATCAGGATGGGCAAAGGTGGTATGGTCCTTGCCGACAATCTCGGACGGCAGCCAGCCAAGGATCGCGGTCCACGCCGGATTGACAGAGGCGAACCGCCCGTCAGGCCCGACAATGGAAAGGATATCCTGCGAATTCTGCCATGTCCGGTCGCGCTCGCGCGTGCGTTCCTCGACCTGCCGCTCGAGCGTCTCGGCCAGCGCCGCCAGCTCCATCTCGGCCTTGCGCCGCTTGATCGCGGCCTGCGTCCGGTCCGCCACTTCGCGCACAAAGGCGATGTCGTCATCGGGCCAGGCCCGCGCGTGGAGATGGTTGAGGTAGAGCAGCGCGACGAAGCCATCGGCCTCGACTATCGGCATGTTGATCACCGCGCGCGCATGGATTCCCTCAAGCGCTTCGGCATTGTCCTGAGTGCGCGGATCAAGCCGGGCATCGGCAATCGCCACCAGCCTGCCCTGCTTCAGATCCTCGATATAACTGCCGTAATCACGGAAGTGCAGCACGCCTGCCAGACTGTGCGTATCGGGCGTGAACCAGTCCCGCCGGATCGTGATCGTCTCGGCCACCGCGTCGATCTCGCCATAGCCCGCGCGGCTGACTTCCAGCGTTTCGCCCAGAATCTGCGCGGCGATGAACGACATTTCCTCAGGCCCGGTCATCAACCGCAGCCGGTCGCCCAGCAGCAGCAGCGCGTTGCGCCGCGCCTCTGTCCGGCGCTGATCGGTGATTTCCTGCGACACTCCCACAACCCGGCTCGCGCGGCCTTGCGGATCGTACTCGACACGCCCGGAGATGCGCAGCCAGTGCAGCGTATCATCGGGCCAGATGCAGCGATATTCGACGTTGTAATCGTCGCCATGCCGGATCGACTGCTCGGCCGCCGCCAGCATCTCCGCGCGGTCTTCGGGGTGAATGGTGGCAACCAGATCAGCTTGGGTAAACGGATCGTCCGGCCCCAGACCAAACTGCGCCTTGCACGTCTCCGAGGCCTCGAGACCTTGCGTGGGCACATTGAACGACCACGCGCCCAACCCGCCCGCGGCAATCGCCACGCGCAACCGCGATTCCCCTTCGCGGATCGCTTCGAGCCTGCTGCGCGCATCATATTGCCGCCGCCGCGCCCGCCGCGCCGCGCGGGCAAGGCTGAGCAGCGTGGTCGGGTGGAACGGCCGTTCGAGGAACGTGACGTTGCCCAGCGTTTCAAGCAGGCGCACCGCGCCGGGATTGCGCTCAAGCCCGCCGCCCCGCGCAGTCAGCACGATGAACGGCAGGTCCGACCATTCCTCCTGCGCTGCAAGCACCTCGGCCAGTTCGCGCAAGTCCGCCCCGCGCAAGGACTCCTCGGTAACAATGGCCATCCCGCTTCCACCGCGCAGCGCCTCGCAAAATGCAGGTAATCCCGGCACGATCAGGCTGTCGAACCCGCCTTCGGCCAGCATGCCCTGGGCAATGACCGCATCGCGTCCGCGCGGCACCAGAATGACGGCGCCTTGGTCAATCGTACGGTTCATCGCTGCTGGGCGACGTCGAGAAGGCCTTCGTCACCACCCACCAGCATCGGCACGCCGCGCAGCACGCCCTGAAAGGCGACCAGCGGCTCGCCCAGTGTGATGCCGTCAGGACTGATCATGAATTCGCGGATCGTGTCTTCGTGATGGCCGGTCCGCTTCTTGACCACCGAGATCGCCCGCCGCACCCGCCCGCGCGCCTCGAAATAGCGCAACAGGATGACCGTATCGGCCAGATAGGTCACATCCACCGGCGATTTCATGTCGCCCACCAGCCCGTGCTGCGCCACGGTCAGGAATGTCATCACCCCCTGCCGGTTCAGGTATTGCAGCAATTCGTGCATGTGCAGGATCAGCGCCTGCTCCTCGGGCATGGCTGCCTGATAGCCGTTGAGGCTGTCGATCACGACCGTCTGCACATCATGCTTTTCCACGCAGATCCGCACCCGCTCGGAAAATTCTCCCGGCGTCAGTTCGGCAGCATCGATCTGTTCAATAATCAGGTGCCCGCTGTCGACCATCGCCTGCAGGTCGATGCCCAGCCCTTTGGCCCGCCCGAACAGGAGGCCCAGTTCCTCGTCGAACACGAACATCGCTGCTCGCTCGCCGCGCCGGATGGCAGAGCGCACGAAGCTGAGCGCGAACAGCGACTTGCCGGTGCCCGCAGGCCCCAGGACAAGCGTGCTGGCCCCGCGCTCGAACCCGCCGCCGAGAAGGCCGTTGAGCGCGTCGTTGTCGATCGGCACCGATTCCCGCGCGAACGTGGCGCGATGCTCCGCCGAAACCAGCCGGGGAAAGGCGCGCACGCCGCCCGTATCGATCACGAAATCGTGGTAACCCCCGCGATAGCGCCGCCCGCGATACTTGAGCACGCGCATCCGCCGCCGTTCCGACCCGTAAGTTGGCGACAGTTCCTCCAGCCGGATCACTGCGTGCGCCACGCTGTGCACCGTCTTGTCGAGCGCGTCCGCGGTCAGATCGTCGAGCATCAGCACAGTCGCGTCATGCCGCGAGAAGTAGTGCTTGAGCGACAGGATCTGACGGCGATAGCGCAGCGAGCTTTGCGCCAGCAGGCGAATTTCGGAAAGACTGTCGAGCACGATCCGCGTCGGCTTGACGGCCTCGAACGCCTCGAAGATGCGCTTGGTCGTCTCGCCCAGCTCAAGGTCCGACGAATAAAGCAGGCTCTGCTGCTGGTCCTCGTCGAGCAGGCTTTCGGGCGGCACCAGTTCAAACACTTCCAACGCTTCGGGAAAGTCCCAGCCGTGGGAAATGGCTCCTGCGCGCAGCTCCTCTTCAGTCTCTGAAAGGGTGATGTAGAGCACCCGCTCCCCAGCGCGCGCGCCCTCCATCAGGAACTGCGTGGCGATCGTGGTCTTGCCTGTGCCGGGACTGCCTTCAAGCAGGAACAACCGCCCGTGCGCGAGGCCGCCCGCAAGGATTTCGTCCAGCCCTGCGACGCCTGTTGCGCAGTTATCCATGCAGTCTCCGATCACGTTGCTCACGTTCCAAAAAGCCGCACCCACACGGCGGCCCCACGTTTTCAACGCGCAATCGGCGCTTTCGATCCTGCCGCTCAGCCGGGCTTTCTGTGAAGCATCGCCGAGCGCAGGCAGCGGCAGACGACCTCATCGCGCTGGTTGATCAATTCGTGCGCGAAGACCACGATCCCTGCCCCGGGCCGCGATTTGGAAGCCTTCAGTTCCACCACCTCGCTCGTCGCGCGCATGGTATCGCCGATGAATACAGGCGCAGGCATGACCAGCTTGTCATAGCCCAGATTGGCCACCAGCGTGCCCAGCGTGGTGTCCCCCACTGAAAGCCCGACCATCAGCGCGAAGGTGAACGTCCCGTTGACCAGGATCTGCCCGAACTCGCTCGCCTTCGCCGCCTCGGCATCGATATGCAGCGGCTGCGGATTGTGCGTCATCACCGAAAACAGCAGGTTGTCGGTTTCGGTCACCGTGCGGCGGATCTCGTGCGCGATCCGGTCACCCACGGTCCATTCATCGAAATAGCGCCCGGCCATACTGCACTCCCAAAGTTCCGTTCGTGTCGAACGGAACTGGATTATTCCGCCTTCTCGACCCGCACCAGCAGCGCATCGACCTGCACTTGCGCGCCCGCACTGACATTCAGTTCCGCCACCACGCCATCAAACGGCGCGACGAGCGAATGCTCCATCTTCATCGCCTCAAGCGTCAGCAGCTTCTGCCCCTTGGTCACCGCCTGCCCCGCCGCAACCTCGACCGCAATGACCTTGCCCGGCATGGGCGAGAGGATCGCGCCGTCGGAGGCCGCACCACCGGCAGCGCCGTCGGTGCGTGCCGCTACAAAGAACCAAGTAGCGCCCATATAGGTTGCTAACACACCACTCCCATCATCGCGTACAAGCGCACGTTCTTGTTCATCATACGCGACTACTGCATCCAGCTCTCCAGCGTAATGCTGCCCCCGATCGCTCATCTGGACGACGTTGGCCCTTTTCGCGTTCAACCGGAACCCAGACGCCGCCAAATCATAACGGCCTGATTTCGCAGCCAAACGCTGTGCTGCAAGATCACACAACCATCGCGGCGGCTCAACGTCGTCGGCGGTGTCTTCAAGGTGTCGTGCAATGAAGCCGGTATCAATCCGCCCGCGAACGAAGTCCGGCATCACTGCCAAAGAACCAACAAAACTAGCATTGGTCTTCATCGGCCAAACCTGCGTGTCCCAAGCCATCTTGGAAAGGCCGGAGATGGCTTCTGCTCGAGTTTCGGCATGGCAGATCAGCTTGGCTACCATAGGGTCGTACCACGGCGAGATTGCGTCGCCCTGCGCGACTCCGGTCTCAATGCGCAGACGAACATCAGGTGCCCACTCCATCGGAGCGGTCCCGCCTTCATGGAGCCAGCGGGTCGGGCGTGAAGTTGCCGGAATGGCGAACCGTTCGAGTGTTCCAGTCACCGGCAAAAACCCCCGCGCCGGGTCTTCCGCATAGAGCCGCGCTTCCATCGCCCAGCCATTGATCGAAAGCTCGTCCTGCCGCTTGGGCAGCGGTTCGCCCGATGCCACGCGCAATTGCCATTCGACCAGATCGACCCCGGTGATCGCCTCGGTCACCGGATGCTCCACCTGCAGCCGCGTGTTCATTTCCATGAACCAGATGCGGTCGGCGGAAAGCGCGCCCGAGCCATCGGCGATGAACTCGATCGTGCCCGCGCCTTCATAGTCCACCGCCTTGGCCGCACGCACCGCCGCCGCGCAGATCGCCTCGCGCGTCGCCGCGTCCATCCCCGGCGCGGGCGCTTCCTCGATCACTTTCTGGTGGCGGCGCTGGAGCGAGCAATCGCGCTCGAACAGATGCACCACGTTGCCGTGGCTATCGCCGAACACCTGCACCTCGATGTGCCGGGGCGAGAGGATGTATTTCTCGATCAGCACATGCGGATTGCCGAACGAAGCAGACGCCTCGCGCTGGCACGAGGCGAGCGCACCTGCAAAATCCTCCGCGCGTTCAACCAGCCGCATCCCCTTGCCGCCGCCGCCCGCCACGGCCTTGATCAGCACCGGATAGCCGATCTTCGCCGCTTCCTGCGCCAGAAACGCGGGCTCCTGCGCCTCGCCCATATACCCCGGCGTCACCGGCACGCCCGCCGCAATCATTCGCGCCTTGGCCGCATCCTTCAGCCCCATCGCGGTGATCGAGGCAGGCTTCGGCCCCACCCAGACCAACCCCGCATCGATCACGCTCTGCGCAAATTCCGCGTTCTCGGACAGGAACCCATAGCCCGGATGAATCGCCTCGGCCCCGGTGGCACGCGCAGCGGCAAGGATCTTCTCCCCCACCAGATAGCTCTCACGCGCCGGGCTTGGGCCAATGTGCACCGCCTCATCGGCTTGGCGCACATGCAGCGCACCCGCATCGGCATCGGAATAGACCGCAATTGTGTGGATACCCATTGCCCTCGCCGTGCGGATCACACGGCAGGCAATCTCGCCACGATTGGCGATAAGCAGGGATTTGATCAATGACGTTCCTCAATTCTTTTGGCTTTCCGAACGCGAAATATTGCGTTTTGCCGCTTATTCACGAACTTGGCAGTGCCCATAGAGATCATATTTATCTCCGCAATTTGCCACAATGCGAATACTAGCGTCGAAAATATGCCCGCAATCATCATGGAGTCCAGTATTTCATGGACTGATATTACATATCTAAAAACACCAATTGTCATTAAATGGCTGTGATCATCCAACTCGTAAGTTACCACGAGAAAAGATATTACGCATATTGATATAAGAACTCTGGAAAATTTTAGCCATGTTACAGCTATAAAATAAGAATCATCTATAGCGGATAATCTTATAGCCTTAATCATAGCGAACTTGTAATTTACAAAAGGGTGGCGAAATATCCTTAGTTCTCGCCCAATTTTGCCGTATATTTTATCATAAATTTCAATTAATGATATGAAACAGATAATTAATGCGAATAAGCTAACACTAAAGTGAAGAAATACAGGTGTAATGCTTTCTTTTATTTTATATGCAAAAGCAGATATAGCCCAAATTGCACCTATCAAAGCAATAAATCTCGATAACGCTTTGATAAATCTATTATCTTCGAAGGCTCGGATAAATAACCCACCAAATCTAGCAAGAAACTCCATATGATCCTCACATCCTAAATATCCCAAAGCTAGGATACTGCAGGATCGGCGCCTCAAGGCAAGCCTCAAGCGCCAGCCCCAGCACGTCGCGCGTCTGCACCGGGTCGATTACCCCATCATCCCACAGCCGCGCGGTGGCGTAATAGGGGTTGCCTTCGTCTTCGTATTTCTGACGGATCGGCGCCTTGAACGCTTCGGCCTGTTCCGGCGTCCACGTATCCGCATCACGGTGCACCGTCGCCAGCACGGAAGCCGCCTGTTCGCCGCCCATCACGCTGATCCGCGCGTTGGGCCAGGTAAACAGGAAGCGCGGGGAATAGGCGCGGCCGCACATGCCGTAATTGCCTGCACCGAAGCTGCCGCCGATCAGCACGGTGATCTTGGGCACGTTGGCAGTCGCCACCGCCGTCACCAGCTTCGCGCCGTGCTTGGCGATGCCCTCGGCCTCGTACTTGCCGCCGACCATGAAGCCGCTGATGTTCTGCAGGAACAGCAGCGGAATGCGGCGCTGGCAGGCCAGTTCGATGAAATGCGCGCCCTTCTGCGCGCTTTCGGAAAACAGCACGCCGTTGTTGGCAAGGATCGCCACCGGAAGCCCGTGAATATGCGCAAAGCCGCAGACCAGCGTGGTGCCGTAAAGCGCCTTGAACTCCTGAAACTCCGATCCATCGACGATCCGCGCGATCACCTCATGCACGTCATAAGGCGCGCGGACGTCGGCAGGGATGATCGAATAAAGGTCTTCGGCGCGATACTTCGGCTGCACGCTCGCCTGCCGCACAATCCCTGCGCCGCCTGCTGGCCCGATGTGCGACACGATATCGCGCACAATCGTCAGCGCGTGTTCGTCGTTGTCGGCCAGATGATCAACCACGCCCGACTTGCGCGCGTGCAGGTCGCCCCCGCCCAAGTCCTCGGCGCTGATTTCCTCGCCCGTCGCGGCTTTCACCAGCGGCGGCCCGGCAAGGAAGATCGTGCCCTGCCCTTTCACGATCACGCTTTCATCGCTCATCGCCGGGACATAGGCCCCGCCTGCGGTGCAGCTGCCCATCACGCTGGCGATCTGCGGAATGCCGCGCGCGCTCATGTTTGCCTGATTGTAGAAGAACCGCCCGAAGTGATCGCGGTCCGGGAACACCTCCGCCTGATTGGGCAGGTTCGCGCCGCCGCTGTCCACCAGATAGATGCACGGGAGATGGTTCTCCAGCGCGATTTCCTGCGCCCGCAGATGCTTCTTCACGGTCATCGGGAAATAGGTCCCGCCCTTGACCGTGGCATCGTTGGCAAAGATCATGCAGGTGCGGCCCGAAACCCGGCCCACCCCGGCGATGATCCCCGCGCCCGGCACTTCATCACCATACATGCCATTCGCCGCCAGCTGCCCCACTTCAAGGAAAGGCGCGCCCGGATCGAGCAGGCGCTCCACCCGGTCACGCGGCAGCAGCTTGCCGCGCGAGACATGGCGCGCGCGGGATTTCTCGTCGCCCCCCAGTGCCGCCCTGGCCACGCGGGCGCGCAGCTCTTCGGCCAGCGCGCGATTGTGCGCGGCGCGGGCCTGCGCCTCGGGGCTGGCGATGTCGATATTGGTGGTGAGGACAGGTGCGCTCATCACGGGGACTCCTTGCGGACGAGATAACGGTAGACGCCCACGGCGTTGATCAGCAGCAGGATAATATTCTGTACCCCGATCCCCGAAGCGTCGGGCTGAAGGAACCCCCAGGCGATCAGGCTGAGCGACGACGTGACGAACAACACGAAAGCCCAACCGGTGATCCGCCGCCCCAGATCGAGCGCCACCAGCGCCGCCGCGATGACGCCCGCTGCGGCACCGTACCATTGCAGAACCGTAATCAGCGTATCCATCACTTCATCCTCTGCCGTTTGCACGGGGCCGGCGCAGCCTCAATCACGGGGCAGTTCCCTGATTTCGACCGTGCCGCCCGCTTCGTACAAAGGATTTCCGGCCAGAAAGGTTTCAGCTTCGGCAAGGTCTGCCACCTGCAACCGGATGAAGCCGGTCAATGGCGAAAGGTCGCTCGCGCCCTGCCCGCCCTTGCGGAAGCGCTGGCCGCCGCCAATCGAACTGCCGCCTTCGAACGCGTCCGATGCGTGCAATCGCGCGAAATAGGCATCCCACGCGCTCTCATCCTCGGCAGCGGTGGCATCGCCATGCATCAGCAGAATGAAGTCTGCCATCAGTTGGCGCCGATCAATTCGCGCCCGATCAGCATCCGCCGGATTTCATTGGTGCCCGCGCCGATGTCGAGCAGCTTGGCGTCGCGCAGGAAGCGTTCCACCGGCCAGTCCCTGGTATAGCCCGCGCCGCCCAGCGCCTGCACCGCCTCGCCCGCCGCACGGAAGGCGTTTTCGCTGGCCAGCAGGATCGCGCCTGCCGCATCGAAGCGCGTTGTCTGCCCGGCATCGCAGGCGCGCGCCACGGCGTAAACATAAGCCCGGGCAGACTGCATCGCCACGTACATGTCCGCCACCTTTGCCTGCATCAGCTGGAACGCGCCGATGGGTTTGCCGAACTGCTTGCGCTCACGCAGGTAGGGTATGACCACATCGAGGCAGGCCTGCATGATGCCGATCTGGATGCCCGAAAGCACCACGCGCTCGTAGTCCAGCCCGCTCATCAGCACGCCCACGCCGCCGCCCACCGGCCCCATCACGTTCTCTTCGGGCACGAAGCAGTCATCGAACACCAGCTCTGCCGTGGGCGATCCGCGCATCCCCATCTTGTCGATCTTCTGGCCGATGGAAAACCCGGCGAAGTCCTTCTCGATCAGGAACGCGGTAATCCCCCGGCTCGCCGCCTCGGGCGATGTCTTGGCATAGACGACCAGCGTATCGGCATAGGCCGCATTGGTAATCCAGAACTTGGTGCCGTTCAGCCGGTAGCCGCCCGCCACGGGTTCGGCTTTCAACTTCATCGAAACAACGTCCGATCCGGCTCCCGTTTCCGACATCGCCAGACTGCCGACATGCTCGCCCGAAATCAGCTTGGGCAGATACTTCGCCTTCTGCTCATCGCTGCCCCAGCGGCTGATCTGGTTGACGCACAAGTTGGAATGCGCGCCATACGAAAGCCCGATGGAAGCAGAGGCGCGGCTCACTTCCTCCACCGCGATCACATGGTCGAGATAGCCCAGCCCCAGCCCACCCCATTGCTCGGGCACGGTCATGCCGTGGAGGCCAAGCTCGCCCATCGCGGGCCACAGTTCCGCGCGGGGGAACCAGTCGTCCGCATCCACCCGCGCGGCCAGCGGCGCGATTCTCTCGTCGGCAAAGCGGGCGACGGTTTCGCGGATCATCATCGCGCTCTCGGTCAGGCCGAAATCGAAATCGGGGGTAGCTCGCATCGGGTCGGTGCCTCTCCAAAGGTCGGCGCAAGGCTACCCTCATCCGGCCCACAAGAAAACGTGGACTTGTGCGATGAAGTGAATAGATAAAAGCTATGATGGACCGACTTTCACTGCGCTATTTCATAGCCATCGTCGACAGCGGCAATTTCTCGCGCGCCGCCGAACTATGCCGCGTGGCCCAGCCCACGGTTTCCGCCGCTATCGCCAGGCTGGAAGCCGAAGTCGGCCAGCCACTGTTCCTGCGCAGCAATCGCCGCGTCGAAGTGACCGAGGCAGGCGCGCGGCTGCTGCCCTATGCTCGCCGCATCGAACACGAATTCGAGGAAGCCCGCCGCGCGATCAGCGAGGACGCCCACACGCTGCATATCCGCCTTGGCGTGGCTACCACGATCCCGGTGCAGACGATCACGCGGATCGCCGCCGCCGCGCTTGCCAATCCCGCTATCCGTCTTGAACTGATCGAGCGCCGCCCCGGCGAACTGCTATCCCTGTTTGACCGGGGCCGGGTCGATCTCGTGCTCGGCCCGCTTGACGGCACGGCGGGACGGCGCACCACCGAATTGCTGCGCGAACCTTATGTCCTCGTCATGTCCGAGCGCCACCGCCTCGCCAGCGCCGCATCGATCACGTGTGAGGATCTCGCCGGCGAGCCCATGCTTGCGCGCCGCCATTGCGAAGTGCTGCACCGGGTCAGCCAGTTTTTCACCGCGCGCGGTATTCGCCCGTTCTTCCCGGTCAAAAGCCTGCACGAAGAGCGCGTCGCTGCCTACGTGGTGGCCGGGCTGGGCGTCACCGTCATGCCCGAAAGCCTGATGACGCCGGGCATGGTCGCGGTCCCGCTCGAAGCCTTCGACCTTGTCCGCACGGTGGGCGTGGTGACCGATTCCGGCGCGGACAGCCCGGTGGTGACATCGGGCATTCTCGATCATATCGCCGCAGCCTTCGAAACCTGAAGCCGGTCTGGTCAAGCGCGCCGCCCCGCGCCATACCTTGCGCCGATGGAAAGCGATCACGCCACCCTGACCGACTGGACCGGCCGGACCGAAGAAGCAGAGGACATCGTCAGCGCGGGTGCGGTAAAGGCGCTCGTCGCCACGCTGTCCTCGCAGGAAATCGCGCCCCAGTCCGGCGATGCTGCACCGCTGCTCTCGCACTGGCTGCATTTCCTGCCCTCCGTCCCGCAAAGCAACCTCGGCGCAGATGGACACCCGGCGCGCGGCGCGTTCCTGCCGCCGGTCACCCTTCCCCGCCGGATGTGGGCATCCAGCGCGCTGCAGTTTGTGCGTCCATTGCTGATCGGCAGCCCGGTCACCCGCCGTTCGACCATCGCCAGCGTGACTGAAAGGACCGGGCGTAGCGGCAGCCTCGTCTTCGTCGAAGTCGATCACGTCGTCTCTGATGCCGAAGGCCCTGTCGTGAGCGAGCGCCAGACCATCGTCTACCGCAGCGCCCCCACCCCCGGCGCGCCCAGCCCCGCTCCGGTGCCCGCACCGCAAAGCTCGCAATGGTCGCGCCGCATAGACCCCGATCCGGTCCTGCTGTTCCGCTATTCGGCGCTGACCTTCAACGGCCACCGCATCCACTACGATCAGCCCTATGCCACAGGCGTCGAAGGTTATCCCGGCCTCGTCGTCCACGGCCCGCTGATCGCCACGCTGCTGCTGCACGAACTGACAGCGCGCCACCCCGGCCTCAGCGTGACCGGCTACCGCTTCCGCGCGGTCAGCCCGCTGTTCGATACCGCACCGTTCCACATCTGCGGCGCGCTCGAGGCAGACGGCACCGCGCGCCTTTTCGCGACGAACGAGAGCGGCGCGCTGTGCATGGACGCCGCCGCCACTTTTTCCTGACGAGGCCCACGACCGATGCCCCTGCCCGCCACGACCGACGCCTATCAGGACATCCGCGAGGCGATGCGCGCGCTCTGCGCCCAGTTTCCGGGGGAGTACCACCGCCGCATCGATGCCGAGCGCGGCTACCCCGAGGAATTCGTCGATGCGCTGACCCGCGCCGGATGGCTCGCCGCGATGATCCCGGTCGAATATGGCGGCTCGGGCCTCGGCCTTGCCGAAGCCTCGGTGATCATGGAGGAAATCAACCGCTCGGGCGGCAATGCGGGCGCATGCCACGGCCAGATGTACAATATGGGCACGCTGCTGCGCCATGGCTCTGCCGAACAGAAGCGCACCTACCTGCCGCGCATCGCCTCGGGCGAACTGCGCCTGCAGTCGATGGCGGTGACCGAGCCTGCCACCGGCACCGACACCACCAGTCTCAAGACCCGCGCGGTGCGCCACGCGGATCACTACCGGGTCACCGGCCAGAAAGTCTGGATCAGCCGCATCCAGCATTCGGATCTGATGATCCTGCTCGCGCGCACCACCCCGCTCGATCAGGTGGCCAGGCGCTCGGACGGCATGTCGATATTCATCGTCGATTTGCACGAGGCGCTGGGCAACGGCATGGAGATCCGCCCCATCGCCAACATGGTCAATCACGAGACCAACGAAGTGTTCTTCGACGAGTTGCGCATTCCGGCAGAAAACCTGATCGGCGAGGAAGGGCGCGGCTTCAAGTATATCCTCGATGGCCTCAACGCCGAACGCACGCTGATCGCCGCCGAATGCATCGGCGATGGCTATTGGTTCATTGATCGCGCCAGCCGCTACGCCAGCGAGCGCGAGGTGTTCGGGCGGCCCATCGGCCAGAACCAGGGCGTGCAATTTCCCATCGCCGAAAGCTATGCCGAGATCTGCGCCGCCGACCTGATGCGGTTCCGCGCCTGCGCCCTGTTCGATGCGCACCAGCCCTGCGGCGCCGAGGCCAACATGGCCAAGTACCTTGCCGCCAAGGCCAGCTGGGAAGCTGCCAATGCCGCGATCCAGACTTTCGGCGGCTTCGGCTTCGCGCACGAATATGATGTCGAGCGCAAGTTCCGCGAAACGCGGCTCTATCAGGTCGCCCCGGTCAGCACGAACCTGATCCTGTCCTACATCGCCGAACACGTGCTCGGCATGCCAAGGTCATTCTAGGTCCTGACCCTAATCTGCCGTCCAGCCGCCATCGACGACAAGGCTGGTCCCGGTCACCAGCGCCGAAGCCTCCGACGCGAGGAACACCACCGCGCCCATCAGGTCTTCGACCTTGCCCAGACGCCCGAGCTTGATCTTGGCCAGCACGCTCGCCTTGAACGCGGCGTCCTCGAAGAACGGCCTGGTCATCGGCGTCTCGATGAAAGTCGGCGCGATGGTGTTGCTGCGGATGCCGCGGCCTGCAAGATCGAGCGCAAAGGCCTTGTTCATGCCTTCCAGCGCCCATTTGCTCGCGCAATAGAGCGAGCGGTTCGGCCCGCCGACATGGCCCATCTGGCTGCCGATATGGATCATGCTGCCGGGCTCCCCCGCTGCGATCAGCCGCTGCGCAAAGGCCTGCGCCACGAAGAACGCGGCTTTCACGTTAAGGTCCAGCACCGCATCATAGTCGGCCTCGCTGACCTCCCACATCGGCTTGGGGCGATTGGTGCCCGCGTTGTTGACCAGCACATGAAATGCAGGCCGCGCCGCGAAGAATGCACCCACGGCGGCGATGTCGGACACGTCCAGCACCGCCGCTTGCGCATCGCCCCCCGCAGCGCGAATTGCAGCCGCCGCCTCGTCGATCTCGGCTTTTGACCGCGCCGCCAGCGTCACCGCCGCGCCCGCCTGCGCCAGCGCCGCCGCCATGGCCAGGCCAATGCCCCGCCCCGCCCCGGTCACCAGCGCGCGCTTGCCCTCCAGCCGGAAGCTCGGCGTCTGCGGCAGTGCATCCGCCACGGCTTAAGCGACCGTCTCAGGCGTGGGAGCCGCCGCGCCCGCATAGGGCACATTGCGCCCGCCATAGCGCCGCACGCGCACGTTCGCCTGCTCGCCATGCCCGGCAAAGCCTTCCAGCGCGCACAAACGGCTGCAATATTCGCCGATCATCGCCGAGGCCGCATCGGTGGTCACGCGCTGATAGGTGCAGGTCTTGATGAACTTGCCGACCCACAAGCCGCCGGTAAACCGTGCCGCCTTCTTCGTCGGCAAAGTATGATTGGTGCCGATCACCTTGTCGCCGAACGAAACATTGGTCCGCGCCCCAAGGAACAGCGCGCCATAGTTGGTCATGCGCTTCAGGAAGTAATCGGGATCGGCGGTCATCACCTGTACATGCTCCGAAGCGATTTCGTCGGCGATGCGTACCATCTCTGCGGCGTCCTCCGCCACGATAACCTCGCCGTAGGTTTCCCACGCCTTGCGCGCGATGTCGGCGGTCGGCAGGATTTGCAGCAGGCGCTCGATCTCGCGCATCGTCTCATGCGCCAGCGCTTCGGATGTGGTCAGCAGGATCGCCGGGCTGTCCGGGCCATGTTCGGCCTGACCCAGCAGATCGGTCGCGCACAGTTCGCCATCCGCGCCGATTTCGTCGGCGATCACCAACGTCTCGGTCGGCCCGGCGAACAGATCGATACCCACGCGCCCGAACAACTGGCGCTTGGCCTCGGCCACAAATGCGTTGCCCGGCCCGACCAGCATGTCCACCGCCGCCATCGACTGCGTGCCCAGCGCCATCGCGCCCACCGCCTGAATGCCGCCCAGCACGTAGATGTCGTCCGCACCTGCCATGGCCTGCGCCGCGACGATCGCGGGCGCGGCCTTGCCACCAAACGGCGGCGCACAAGTGACCACGCGCGGCACGCCCGCCACCTTGGCCGTAATCACGCTCATGTGCGCAGAGGCGAGCAGCGGATACTTGCCGCCCGGAACATAGCAGCCCGCCGCGTTCACCGGCAGGTGGCGGTGCCCCAGCACCACACCCGGCAGCGTCTCCACTTCCACATCGGTCATGCTCGCGCGCTGGATCTGCGCGAAATTGCGGACCTGCGTCTGCGCGAATTCGATGTCTTTCAGATCCTGCCCGGTCAGCTGGTCGATGCAGTCCTGAATCTCGGCGGCGCTCAACCGGTAGTCCTCGCGGTCCCAGCCATCGAACTTCACCGACAGTTCGCGCACCGCCGCATCGCCGCGCGCGTCGATATCGGCCAGCGTCGCCTCCACGACATCGCGCACCTTGCGGTCGAGTTCCGCCTTCGCCGCCGCCGTCGATCCCCGCTTGAGCCACACTGCCATCGAACTGCTCCCATACCTTTGCGGGCAGGCCTCTGCGCCGCCCTCACCCCGCCCCGATAGCGCTGTTGCACGCGCATTGCAACCGCGTGCATCATATTGCAATTCGTTGCACAGACCTTGCAACCCTCCGCGCGCCAATGCTAGCTGCCCGCATGGATGAGAGTTCGGTGATGCGCGCCCGCGATGTGGCCAGAAAGGCAGGCGTTTCCGCCTCTGCGGTCAGCCGCGCGTTCACGCCCGGCGCCAGCATCGCCCCCGAAACCCGCCGCCGCATCATCGAGGCCGCCGAGGAAATCGGCTACAAGCCAGACCTGATCGCCCGCAGCCTCACCTCGGGCCGCTCGAACATCGTCGGCATTGGCGTCGGCAATCTCGAAAACCCGTTCTTCGCCGATTCGCTCAACCAGCTCTCCGCCGCCTTCGCCACGGCAGGCCTGCGCGTGCTGCTGTTCCCTGCGACCGCACGCGGCGCATCGGAAGCGCAAGTCCACGAAGTCCTGCAATACCGGCTCGATGCGCTCGTCCTGCTCTCGACCAACCTGTCGTCCAGCCTCGCCAACCAGTGCCGCAACGCGCAGATCCCGGTGATCATGTACAACCGCACCACCGCCGATCCGGGCCGCGTCTCGTCGGTCACCGGCAACAATCGTGGCGGCGCGCGCGCCATCGCCGCCCACCTTGTTGCCGCCGGGCACCAGCGCCCCTGCTTCATGGCGGGGCATGACGACGCCTCGACCAGTGCCGCGCGCGAGGAAGGCTTCACCGGCTTCTTCCGCGATCGCGGCCTGCCCGCCCCGATGCGCGAAGCTGGCCACTTCACCCGCGAAGGCGCCGCTGCCGCCACCCGCCGCCTGCTCACCCTGCCCGAGCCGCCCGACGCGATCTTCTGCGCCAACGATCACATGGCATTGGCCGCAATAGACGTCGCCCGCGCCGAATTCGGGCTCGATGTCGGGCGCGATATCTCCATCGCCGGGTTCGACGATGTGCCCATGGCCAGCTGGCCCTCGTTCGCGCTGACGACTTATGCCCAGCCCACCGCCGAGATGGTCGAGGAAACCCTCGCCATCGCCCGGGCGCTTGGCGAAGGCGTGACCGAGCCGGTGCACAAGGTCATCGAAGGCCGCCTTGTCCTGCGCGGCAGCACCCGGCGTCTGCCCGGCGGTGCAAAGCATGACTGACGCCCCAGCCCCCCGCCCTCCGCGCGGCTCCGGCCGCCGCCTGCACGGCGCGCTCGCGGCCAAGCTTGGCACCGCCATCGTCTCGGGCGAATATGCGCCGGGCACCACGCTTTCAGGCGAAGTCGCCTTTGCCGAGGCGCTCGACGTCTCGCGCACCGCCTATCGTGAGGCGATCCAGGTGCTCACCGCCAAGGGCCTTGTCGAAAGCCGCCCCAAGACCGGCACGCGCATCCTCCCGCGTGACCGCTGGAACCTGCTTGATCCCGATGTGCTGGCATGGAGCTTCGCCAGCGTGCCCGACGTGTCGCTGGTGCGCAGCCTGTTCGAACTGCGCGGCATCATCGAACCCGCCGCCGCCAGCCTCGCCGCAAGCCGCCGCGACGATGCCGACCTTGCCCGCATGACCGCCGCGCTCGCCGCGATGGAGCGCGAAACCCTCGCCACCGACGCCGGGCAGCAGGCCGACCGCGAATTCCACAACGCCATCCTCCACGCCACCCGCAACGACGCGCTCATCTTCCTCAGCGCAGGCATCGGCGCGGCGGTGCGCTACACCACCCAGTTCAAACAGCGCAGCCTCGTCCAACCCCGCAACGCCATCCCCGACCACGCGCAAGTCCTCGCCGCCATCGCCGCCCGCAAACCCGCCAAAGCCGGCGAAGCCATGCGCAAACTGATCGACATGGCGCTGGACGATACACGCGCGGCGATGGTGGATGGGGGGTAGGGGTGGGTTGGAGGGGCAGGCAGGTTTGACGCGAATGCAAACGAAAGCCGCCGTTCCGGACACGACGCCATTGCGGACATAGGCGATTTCGACAAAACCCACCTCCATTAAGGAGGCGTGCGTGGGCAAGAAGTTGGTTGTGGGGGATGTCTTCCTGATCCCGTTGGACGAGAGACGATACGGTATCGGCCAGTTGGCGGGCAACTGGAAGGGCGAACTATATGTCGTCATCTACGACAAGGTAGTTTCGGCAGAGGCATCCCCTGCCGATGTGGATAACGAGCGGCTTCAGTTTGCCGCTCTCACACTCGACGCGAAACTACATCGCGGAGATTGGCGGATAATCGGCAATCGGAAAGAAAATCTCGAAACCATTCCGCAGCCTTGGTTCAAGGTCGGCGTTGAAGGTCAAGCATATGTCGAAGCCCGCGATAGGTCGATCACGCGCCCAGCGACCGCCACGGAAGCGACCGCGTTGAGGCTTCGGACGGTCGTTGCTCCGGTGCGCCTTGAAAATGCTCTGAAGGCTTTGCACGGCATAGGCGAATGGCATCCGCGCTTCGAAGAACTTCGTGCTGGGTATGCGGCAGAGAGCGCCGATCTGATGCGACATAAATGACCGCATCCCACCCAAAAACAATCGCCAGACCCGATAGACCGGCCACCTGAAAACGGACGGCAATCGTTTCGCCCCGATACCCCGTTCATCCTGAGCTTGTCGAAGGACGAACGGGGTATGCACAATCACCGCCCGCCCGCAAAGGCCAGCGCCAGAGTCAGCACGCCCAGCCCGCCTGCCATCCACCCGCGCAGCGTCAGCCACCCGGCAGGCAGCGCCACATGCCGCGCCAGCCAGCGGTCGATCAGCGGACTGCCCAGCAGCAACAGCCCCAGCACCACCAGCGACAGCCCCGGCCAGTCCCAGCCCACAGTCCACGGCAGCAGCGCGGCCCAGCCCGCAAGGCTGGGGACCACCGCCACCACATAAACATCGCCGCGGGCCAACCCGCCCAGAAGCGCTGCCATCCACCACAAGCCGCCAAGGAACGAGAGGATCAGCGCGGCATAGAAGCACCCCGCCGCCAGCGCGCTCCATCCGAGCGGGCCGCCGCCCATGACCAGCCACAGGCAAATCGCTTGGGGCAACCACCCGGCAAGTCCCAGCAGCACTACCGGCCTTGGCAGTTCGAACATGCGCATCGCTTTCCTACCCCTCAAGGGCGGAAGCAATGGGCGCTTGGGCCTGCGGCATCAACACGGCCACTGGGTCAGGGCCAAGCGCTCAGGGATAAAACCCCGCGAACGGTCCGCCGGTATGGAACTTGGCCCACTGCCCTTCGGGAAGGGCGAGACGGTCGGCCACGGCCCAGAACACTGCCGGGTTCGATACGAAGCCGAAGTGGCTCGAATGGACCTCGATGTTCTCGGTCTGCGGATCGGTCTCGCTCACGCAGTTTTCCCAGGCGGTGATCCCGTCCGAGCGCGAATAGATCGCGGTCGAGGGCACCGGCAGAACATGATGCCCCTTGCCGTAGCGCGCGGTGGACTTCTCCGAACCCGCCTTGTTGCCGGTCAGCAGTTCATAAAGCGCGGTCAGGTTGGTCGCGTGGGGGTTGCCGGTGAACGGGCTGCCCAGCGTGACGATCTGGCGCAGCGCGCCATGGTCGCGCCGCGCCGCCTCGCGCGCGATCACCCCGCCAAGGCTCCATCCGACCAGACTGACCTTGCGGCCGGTAGCGGCGTGAATGTCCTCGATCTTCGCGGCCAGATGCTCGCCGTTCTCGCCCGCCGAATGCTGATCGAGGTTCCACCCCAGATCCCACGGAAACACCTGATAGCCCAGCTTCACCAGATAAGTGCGCAGCAGCACGGTCATCGCATCGCTGGTGGCGAAGCCCGGCAGCACCATTACCGGATGCCCATCGCCCATCGGCGCCTTGCCCAGCGTGGGCCATGCCATCGCCAGCATCGCCGCCTCGGCCATGAAGCGCGGGCTTTCCAGCATCGTCCAGCCCAGTTGCGGGCGCTTGATATCGCTCTTGTCGCGTGTCGCCTGCATTTGAAAACCCCTTTAATGTCTCCATCCAGCATACTGGCAAAAGGGACAACCCTAGCGTTTTGCAGAGTCGGCAAAGTGGCATTCGGGGTGGCTTAAGGGGAAACACAAGGAATCGCTTCTGATCGGGAGAGTAATGCAGGTTACAAGGCACGCCATTGCAGACGGATTGTTCACCGACGAGGCCCAGCCTCGGCTGATCGGCGGACAAGACCGTGACAGCGGGCGGATCGTCTTCCCCTGCCCGCCGGGTGACCGGTTTGCCCCTGTTCCGCTGTCGCGCACCGGCACGTTGTGGTCGTGGACGATCCAGCGTTATCGCCCCAAGTCGCCGCCCTATACCGGGCCGGAAGCCTTCCGCCCCTGGCCGGTCGCCTATGTCGAACTGCCCGGCGAAGTGATCGTCGAGGCGCGGCTGACCAATGTGGAATTTGACGCCATCACAATCGGCATGCCGCTGGAGTTGACCCTGATCCCGCTCGATCCCGATGCAGCCGAACCTGTTCTCATCCACGCATTTCAGCCAGCAGGAACCGAAGCATGAGCGGCGACGTCTGCATCGTCGGCATCGGCATCCACCCGTTCGGACGCACCGATGGCGTGTCCGGTCTCGATCAGGGCGTCAACGCCGTGCGCTCGGCGCTGGCCGATGCCGGGCTGGAATGGCCGGACGTCCAGTTTGCCTATGGCGGCTCGGATTCGGCGGGCAATCCCGATACCATGGTCGAGCGTCTCGGCCTGACCGGCGTCCAGTTCATCAACGTGCGCAATGGCTGCGCGGCGGGCGGATCGGCGCTGTTCTCGGCGCAGATGGCGATCAAGTCGGGCGAATTCGAGATTGGCATGGCGGTCGGCTTCGACAAGCACCCGCGCGGCGCGTTCAATGCCCTGCCGTCGGAATACAACCTGCCGGAATGGTATGGCGATGCAGGTTACATGATCACCACGCAGTTCTTTGCGAACAAGATCACGCGCTACATGCACGAATACGGCATCAGCCAGACCAGCCTTGCCCGCGTTGCCAACAAGGCCTTCCGCAACGCCGTGCACGCCGATCACGCCTGGCGGCGCGAGCCGGTCGACATCCAGACCATCCTCGATGCGCCCTTGGTGTCGGACCCTTATACCAAGTACATGTTCTGCTCCCCTGCCGAGGGCGGCGTCGCGCTGATCCTCGCCAGCGAGAAGAAAGCGCGCGAACTCGGCAAGCCGCTGATCCGGCTCAAGTCCGCCACGATGCGCACCCGCCCGCCGGGCAGCTTCGAAGTCTTTGCGCCTTCGATCGACATCGGCGGCGGCAAAGCCTCTGCCACCCGCATCGCGGCGGCGGACGCCTTCCGCCTGGCCGGGATCGGTCCCGAGGACATCGACGTCGCTCAGCTTCAGGATACCGAAGCGGGCGCCGAGATCATGCACATGGCCGAAAACGGGTTCTGCACGGACGGCGATCAGGAAGCGTGGCTCGCCGAAGGCCGCACTGAAATTCGCGGGGCGTTGCCGGTCAACACCGATGGCGGATGCCTTGCCTGCGGTGAACCGATCGGTGCCTCGGGCCTGCGTCAGGTCTATGAAAACGTCGTGCAATTGCGCGGAGATGGCGGCGGGCGGCAAGTTCCCGGCAACCCCAAGACCGCTTACACCCATGTCTATGGCGCGCCCGGCGTTTCGGCCGTGACCATCCTCGAACGCTGACAAGAACCGATGGACATCGATCTCTCTCCCGAAGAACTGTCATTCCGCGACGAAGTGCGCGCCTTCCTTGCGGCGAAGCTGCCGCAAGACGTCAAGGACGGTGCCGCCGCCTCGCCCACCGTCTTTGTCGAACCCGACATCGGCCAGCGCTGGAACGCCATCCTCAACGAACAGGGCTGGCTTGGCTACCAGTGGCCCAGGAACGCAGGCGGCACGGGCTGGAGCCCGGTGCAGCGCTACATCTTCGAAAAGGAATCTGCGCTGGCAGGCGCGCCCAACCTCACCGTGCTGGGCCTCAAGCTCGTCGCACCGGTGATCTACACGTTCGGCACGCCCGACCAGAAGGCAACCTACCTGCCGCGCATCCTTTCGGGCGAGGATTACTGGTGCCAGGGCTTTTCGGAGCCCGGCAGCGGCTCGGACCTTGCCAGCCTGCAGTGCCGCGCCACGCTTTCGGCTGACGGCACGCACTACAAGCTCAACGGCTCGAAGATCTGGACCACCCACGCGCACTGGGCCAACCGGATGTTCGCGCTTGTCCGCACCGATACGAACGGCAAGAAGCAGGCCGGCATCTCGTTCGTGCTGGTCGACATGAACCAGCCCGGCGTCACCGTCAGCCCGCTGCTGACGCTGGCAGGCGATCACGAAGTCAATCAGGTCTTCCTTGAAGACGTGATCGTTCCGGTCGAGGACCGGGTCGGAGAAGAGGGCGATGGCTGGAAGCTCGCCAAGTTCCTGCTCGAAAACGAGCGCGGCGGATCGTGCCACTCGCCCAAGCTCGAATACGATCTGGGGCAGGTCGAAGCAGACGCTGCAAACGAGCCTGACGGGCGCGGCGGCGTGCTCGCCAATGATACCGACTGGAAGCGCCGCGTGGCCAAGGTCCGCCTCGGCATCCAGTCGCTCGAAATGATCGAACTCAAGATCCTCTCCGAAGTCGCCAAGGGCCGCCCGCCCGGCCCGCAGACCTCGCTGACCAAGCTGCTCGCCTCGAACCTGCGGCAGGACGTCGATCTGCTCGCGGTCGATCTTTACGGCACCGCAGGCTTGCAGCTTGATTTTGCACGGCCTTTCTATGGCGACAATGCCCCTGCCCCCATCCATTCCAAGGGTGCGCAAGTGGCTTCGGCGCGCTATCTCAACAGCCGCGCGTGGACGATTTTCGGCGGAACCAACGAAGTGCAGGCAGGCATCATCGCCCGCACTGTGCTTGGCCTATAAGGGAAGAACAGGATGCAGCTGAGCCGCGAGGCGCTATTGCGCGCCTATCGCCAGATGAAGGTGATCCGCGAATTCGAGGAACGCCTCCACGTCGATATCCAGACCGGCGAAATCGCGGGGTTCACCCACCTCTACTGCGGGCAGGAAGCCGTCGCGGTCGGCGTGTGCGAACACCTCTCGGTCGAAGACAAGATCGTCTCCACCCATCGCGGCCACGGCCACTGCCTCGCCAAGGGCTGTGACGTGAACGGCATGATGAAGGAGATCTGGGGCAGCCGCGAAGGCCTGTGCAAGGGCAAGGGCGGATCGATGCACATCGCCGATGTCGACAAGGGCATGCTCGGCGCGAACGGCATCGTCGGCGCAGGCTCGCCCATCGGCGTCGGCGCAGGGATCGCCTGCAAGATCGATGGCAAGGGCCATGTCGCCATCACCTTCTCGGGCGACGGCGCGTGCAACCAGGGCACCACCTTCGAAGCGATGAACATGGCGGTGGTCACCAAGGCCGCCACCATCTTCGTGTTCGAAAACAACCACTATTCCGAACACACCGGCTTCGAATACGCGGTCGGCACGCAAAAGGACATCGCCAGCCGCGCCGAAGCGTTCGGCATGAAGGTCTGGCGCGGCGATGGCACCGATTTCTTCTCCGTGTTTGAAACCATGCGCGAAGTGCTCGAATATGTCCGCGTTCCCGGCAACGGCCCGGCGGCAGTGGAGTTCGATACCGAACGTTTCTTCGGCCACTTCGAAGGCGATCCGCAGCGCTATCGCGGCCCCGGCGAACTTGATCGCATCCGCGAATTCCGCGACTGCCTCAAGAACTTCCGCAAGAGCGTGACCGACGCAGGCGTGCTTGAACACGCCGATCTCGACGCGCTCGATACCGAAGTTCTGGCAGAAATCGAAGAGTCCGTCCGCCAGGCCAAGGCCGCAGACCGGCCCACCGCCGAAGACGTCCTCACCGACGTCTATATCTCGTACTGAGCCGGGGAGCGGACAAATGGCAAAAATGATGTACCGCGACGCCGTCGTATCGACGATCGCAGAAGAAATGGAGCGCGACGAGAACGTCGTTTGCCTCGGTGAAGATATCGTCGGCGGCATGGGCACGCCCGGCGGGCCAGAAGCCATCGGCGGCATCTGGTCAACCTCGACCGGCCTGTTCGGCAAATTCGGCGCGGACCGCGTGATCGATACCCCGATCTCGGAAAGCGCGATCATGGGCGCCGCCGCAGGCCTCGCCCTGTCGGGCAAGCGCCCGATTGCCGAGCTGATGTTTGCCGATTTCATCGGCGTGTCGCTCGACCAGATCTGGAACCAGCTCGCCAAGTTCCGCTACATGTTCGGCGGCAAGACCAAGTGCCCGGCGGTGATCCGCATGGCCTATGGCGCGGGCTACAATGCGGCGGCCCAGCACAGCCAGGCAGTCCACCAGATCCTCACCGGCATGCCCGGCCTCAAGGTCGTCATGCCCAGCACGCCTGCCGACGTGAAGGGCCTGCTGCGCACCGCGATCCGCGATGACGATCCGGTGATCTTCCTTGAGCACAAGGCGCTCTACGGGATGACCGGCGAAGTGCCCGACGACAAGGAATACATGATCCCCTTCGGCCACGCGCGCCTGACCCGCGCCGGGCAGGACGTGACCATCGTCTCCACCGGACTGCTGCTCGGCTTCTGCGAGGCCGTGGCCGACAAGCTCGCCGCCGAAGGCATCGGCTGCGACGTGATCGATCTTCGCACCACCAGCCCGATCGACGAGGAAGCTATCCTCGATTCGGTCGAAGTCACTGGCCGCCTGATCGTCGTCGACGAAGCCCCGCCCCGCTGCAGCCTCGCCTCGGACATCTGCGCCACGGTGGCCGAAAAGGCCTTCGCCGCGCTCAAGGCGCCGCCGCTCAGCGTCAACCCGCCGCACACCCCGATCCCGTTCGCGCGCGAACTCGAATCTGCCTACCTCCCTTCGACCGACAAGATCGAAGCGGCGGTGCGCAAGGTTCTTAGCTACCGCTGAGGAGCCGCGACATGGCCAATATCCGCCCGTTCTGCATGCCCAAATGGGGCATCGAAATGACCGAAGGCACCATCGCCGAATGGATGATCGGCGAAGGTGACGCATTCAGGAAGGGTCAGGTGATCTGCCTGATCGAAACCGCCAAGATCACCAACGAGGTCGAGGCCGAATACGATTCCGTTCTGAAGCGCCTGCTCACCCCTGCAGGCGATGAGGCCTATCCGGTCGGCGCGCTGCTCGGCGTGTTTGCCGATGCCGATACGCCCGATGCAGAAGTCGAAGCGTTCATCGCCGGGTTCAAGCCCGCCGAAACCTCCGTCGCAGCCAAGTCCGGTGGCAGCGCACCCGCGCCTGCCGCTGCGGCTCCTGCCCCGGTCGCAGCCGCTCCTGCGCGCGCTCCGAAAAAGATCGTCACCAACCGCGCGATCAGCCCCGAAGCCTTGAAGCTTGCCGAAGCCGAAGGCGTCGATATCGAACCCATCGCGGGGTCGGGTCGCAATGGCCGCATCACCTATCAGGATGTGGTTCAGGCCCTGCGCCCCGAAACCGCCGCCAGCTACAGCGGCACGGCTGCGCTGGTCGCGGACAGCCCCGAGGCCTTCGCCTCGCCGCTCGCCCGCCGCATCGCCGCGCATCACGGCATTGCCCTTGCCGGAATCACCGGCACCGGCCCGCGCGGCCGTATCTCCAAGGCCGATGTCCTCGCACTGGTCAAGCCGACGACGGCGGCAACGCCCGTCTTCGGTGCGCCGTTCGAACTCGTCGCCAATGGCGCGGTCATCCAGCCCTTCGACAAGGTCCGCAAGGTCGTGGCCAAGCGCCTGACCGAAGCCAAGCAGACCATCCCGCACTTCTACTTGCGCATGTCTGCCGCGGTCGATGACCTGATCGCCTTGCGCAAGACCGCCAATCTCGTGCTCGGCACAAAAGCGTCGATCAACGACTACATCGTCAAGGCCGTGGCCATGGCGCTGGTCAAGCACCCTGACGTCAACGTGCAGGTCCACGGCGATACCGTGCACAAGTTCCCGCACGCCGACGTCTCCATCGCGGTTGCCAGCCCCAAGGGCCTGGTCACCCCGATCGTGCGCCAGGCAGACCGCATGCACATCGCCCAGATCGCGGCCACCACCCGCGCGCTGATCGACAAGGCCCAAGCGGGCAAGCTCGGGTTCGAGGACATGGACGGCGGCACCTTCTCCGTCTCCAACCTCGGCATGTTCGGGATCGAAAACTTCGATGCGATCATCAACCCGCCGCAGGGCGCGATCCTTGCGGTCGGCGGGCTTAACCGCGTCGCGGTTGAGGCCGAAAACGGCGATATCGCCTTTGAAAGCCGCATTTCGTTCACCCTGTCGGTCGATCACCGCGCCATTGATGGCGCAGCGGGCGCGCAGTTTCTGCAATCGCTCAAGGGCCTGCTCGAAGGTCCGGAAGGTTTGTTCGCATGACCCGGAAAATCTCTCAACTCGGCCCCGTCGGCCAGCTCGCCTACCTGCCGCAGGATTTCGACGCGGCGGTCAAGCACTGGACCGAGACGATGGGCGTCGGCCCGTTCTTCCTGATGGAGAACGTCGCGCTCGGCGATGCCAAATACAAGGGCGTGCCCACCGGCGCAGTTTTCTCCATCGCCATCGCCTATTGGGGCGATGTGCAGATCGAGCTGATCCGCCCGGAAAACGCCGAACCGTCGATCTACTGCGGCGAATATGCCGTCACCGACCAGCTCCACCACATCTGCATCTTCGTTGATTCCATCGATGAAGCCCGTGCCGCCTGCGCCGAAGCGGGCGCGGAAATTCTCGTCGAAGGCACGGTCGGTGAAGACGGCGCGGTGATCTATGTCGATGCAGGACAGGGTCCGGGCGGCGTGATCGAACTCCTCCAGAACATGACCGGCGCCGACGCCATCTTCCAGTCGATCAAGGACGCCAGCATCGACTGGGATGGCTCGGAACCCCTGCGCAAGCTTTGGTGATTCAGGCAGCGGAGGCTCGGCTACACCCCCGTTCGCCCTGAGCCTGTCGAAGCAACGCGCACGCCCTTCGACAAGCTCAGGGCGAACGGATGAATGGAGGCGAACGGCAAAACCCCGTTCGTGCTGAGCTTGTGGAAGCACGCGCGCGGCGCCAGCTCTCACCCGCCCAGCAACCGCGCCTGCAGCAGGCTCGCAAAATCCCGGCGGCTGTCGGCCACCAGCGCAACCGTCGCCGCGCCATCCTCCAGCAGATAGATCACACGGTAGGGCGCGTGCGAGACCTGCCGCCAGTTCCGCTCGCCCAACGCTTCCAGTTCGGGCGGGATCGGCCCGCGTTCGGGATATTCGGCAATGCCTTCGATGGTGGCCTGCAAAGCGTCCAGCAAGGCTTCGGCACCGTCCGTCCCATCCGGACCGCGATGCTCAAGCCGGTTCAGGTAAATCTGGTAGAGATCGTCTTCGGCCTGATGATCGACAATGACCTTGACCCGCGCGGTCATTTTCCAGCCAGTTCCGCAGCCGCCCTTGCGCGAATGCGGTCCGCCATCCCCTCTGCCGGATGCACGTTGCCCGCAGCAATGCTGTCCTTCGCCAGCGCCAGCAGCTTGAGCAGCGCCATCGTTTCCTGCATCTGATAATAGCTGGCGGCGTCCTGCAGCACTGCCTTGGCCTCGCCGTTCTGGGTGATGATCAGCGGCGGCGCGCCTTCGTTCAGCTCGCGGATCACCTCGGCGCTGTGCGCTTTCAGATAGCTGATCGGCTTGATGCGGGTTTCAAGGCCCATAAATTGTGGCTCCGGTCTGAATTCGGACCGAATATAGTCCATCACCCCATGCCTGTCACACAAAAGAAAAGGGCGGCCCTGCGCAAAGCAGGACCGCCCCGGAGTTGGGAGAAAAGTGTCAGTTCAGCTTAGAACTTCACGCCCGCACGGACACCGTAAGTGCGCGGATCGGAGAAAGTCGCGTTTCCGAACAGGCCGGTGCCGGCGCCGGTGAGCACGAGGTTGTCCTCGATGTTCTCGACGAAGGCAGCGATGTAGAAGCGATCTTCCGGAGCGTTGTAGGTGATCGAAGCGTCAGTCTTCGAGAACCCGGGCTGCGCGAAGTAGGCGAAGTTCGCCAGATCGGTCAGTTCATACTGGCTGCGCGACGAGGTCTGCGCATCGAGCACAACCTTGCCCTCGCCAACCGGGATCGCATAGTTCACGCCAGCGACCCAGCTCCACTTGGGGCTGCGGTTCAGCGCGCGACCTGCGAAATCGATCCCTGGCTGCGGCGTAAACTCGCCGTAGCGTGCATCGAGATAGTTGAGCGCGAGCCGGACCGAGAAGTTGTCCGCAGGCTGGATCGTCGCGTCGAGTTCGACACCGTCGATCTTGGCCTTGGCCGCGTTCGTCGTGATCTGGCAAGGACCGCCACAGGCATTCGAAACCTGTGAAAGCTGCAGGCCCGAATAGTCGTAGTGGAACACGGTGCCGTTGAAGCGGAACTCGGGGCTGATCTTGAACTTGAAGCCCGCTTCATAAGCAGTCAGCGTTTCAGGATCATAGTAGAGTGCCTTGGCGGGAAGACCGCAGCTCGGGCCCTTGCCGGTTTCGCAACCGTCGTTGAAGCCGCCAGCCTTGTAGCCGGTCGAAACCGAAGCGAACACGAGGCCCAGCGGGCTGTCGTAGTCGATCCCGGCGCGCCAGGTAACCTTGCTGAACTTGCGCGAGGCGTTGTTGTCCTGGAACTTCGTGCGGTTGAGCAGCGTGCCGATGTGGTTCGAATCGCCGACGAAGTCATACGTATCGAGCACGGTGGCACCAACGCGCGACTTGAGGTCGTTCGAATAGCGCACGCCGCCGGTAACCTTGAGGTCCGGAGCCAGTTCATAGGTGATCTGACCGAACGCCGACTTGTTCTCGGCAATGGTCGGGTCCTGCGGGAAGCCGAAACGGGTGTTGGGGCCAAGCAGGTTGTTGATGAAAAAGGCGATGCCCGACTTTTCCTTGAAGTAATATGCACCAACCTGGGCCTGCAGCGGACCGTCACCACCATAGGCGAGGCGCAGTTCGTGCGAGGTCTGCCAGTAGCTGCCGTAGAAGTCAGCCTGGATCGGGGTTGCGCCGAGGTTGCTGAATTCCGTGCGATCGGATTCGCGGTACGAACCGACGTAAGTCAGCGTGACGTTGCCCATGGTGTAGTTGAGTTCACCCATCACGCCGCGTTCGGTGCTGTCGCGGAACGTGTACTGGCCCTGTGCGGTCGAAAGCGTACGGCCGAGGGTCGACGAAGGCTCGCTGTAGGTCGGGCGTTCGAAGGTCGGACGCGCGCCGCTGACGACGTTGCTGTAGAACTTCGAGGTTTCCACGCCGTTGGTCGGGCTGCCCTTGATCCAGCTGTAGTCGCCGACGAGCAGCAGGCTGAGGTCGGGCGAAGGCTTGAACAGGGCCGAAAGACGGACCGTCTTGTTGTTCTTGAACTTGCCGATGCCGATGCCGTCAGCAGCATTGCCGTCGATCAGGTAGCTGTCGCGCTGGTCGATGTTGGCAGCCACGCGGAAGGCGATGCTGTCGCTGGCGGGCAGGTTGATCACGGCAGTGCCGTTGATCGCATCAAAGTTGCCGTACGAAGCATCGACGCGGGCGCCGAGTTCGAACTTGGGCTGCACCGACAGGACGTTGATCACGCCAGCAGTCGAGTTACGGCCATAGAGCGTGCCCTGCGGGCCGCGCAGAACTTCGACACGCTCGATGTCGAAGAACGAAACTTCCTGAGCCTGCGGACGGGCAAGATAGACGCCGTTCAGCATGAAGGCTGCCGAAGGGTCACCCTTTTCGGTGCCGTCGGTCGAGGTCACGCCGCGGATCGTGATCTGCAGGCCGTTGCCGCGCACGATCGACAGGTTGGGAACGGTTTCTTCAAGCTGGGTCGGGTTCGAGATGCCCGACTGGATCAGGTCGTCGCCGCCAACTGCGGTCATCGCGATCGGGGTCTTCGACAGGAGCGAGGACGTGCGGTTTGCCGTCACAACGATGTCGCCGTCGGCAACTGCTGGCGCAGCTTCCTGTGCTGCGTCCTGAGCAAAGGCCGGATGGGCAAGCGCGAACGCCGACACCAGGCATGCAAGCTGGATTTTCTTCATGTATTTCCTCCCTAATGGAAACAATTCGCAGCGCACGCGGACAATATCCCCTGCCCCCGGGCGCCTTCAGTAAGATTAAGTCTGGATGAAGTTATTGAGGTGAAACGCCCCGCATGGCGCCACCGCATCGGCACCCGCAGTGCCGCGTCGCTCTTTCACTCCTCTCCAGACCTGCGATTCGATGTTCGCTGAGTTTGGTAATGTCGAGAATTGTCAACGCTGTCAAGATTACGCTGTCAGCACCAGGCCTTTTGATCAGGGCGTGTCAAAATGGCCACATTTATGCCGTTTCGGTCTGATTTTCGGGGTTTTTTGAATCAAGCCTGCGCACACAGCGCAAAGAACCATCTGCAGGCCAAAAAAAGGGGGACGACGCCCGTACGGGCATCGTCCCCTTGAAGTTAAAGAACTCTGTGAACAGAGCCCTTCGGGTCGCAACGCCGCATTAGCAGCACCGCGCGCCTCAGAAAGTGCGCAACTTCACATTGCCGCCAACAAACTTGGCACGCCCGGTGGTGATTACTGCCGTGGGGCTAACGGTCACTTGGCAACCCGCGCTTTCCGCGCAAGCACTTGCAACAATGGCATTAGGGTAATGCTCGCAGACGTGGTAATCATTTGACTGTCCGGTGGCCGCTCTGGTTTGCCGGCTCCCGGGAACGACTTACGCTCCGCGAGTCTCCGGCCCCCGCAGGCTTCGGCCATGGAATTTTTTACGCCCCTTCGACCGGAAGGCTCCAGCAGCCTCGGCATGGCGCTTGTCGTGTCTTCGGCAACGCCGCTCCTCCTCTTGAGCGAAGAGCTGGTCGTGCAGGCTGTGAGCGGCTCGTTCTGCACCAGCTTCGGCCTGACCGGCGAAGCTGTGGTCGGCAAGGTCGTCTTCACATTGGGCGACGGCGAATGGAATGTGCCCCAGCTGCGCTCGCTGCTCCGCGCCACCACCTCGGGCCTCGCCCCGATCGAGGCCTACGAAATGGCCTTCATCCGGCCCGGCATGCCGCAGATGACGCTCGTCCTCAATGCGCACATGCTCGATCACCTCGATGACGGCCCTTCGCGCCTCGTTCTGGCAGTCACCGACATCACCCAGGTGCGCGAAAACGAACGCAAGGTGCGCGATGCCGAGCGCGAGAAGGACGCGCTCGTGCAGGAGAAGCACATCCTGCTGCAGGAACTGCACCACCGCGTCGCCAACAGCCTTCAGATCATCGCCAGCGTGCTGATGCAGCGCGTGCGCAGCGCTCATTTCGAGGAAACGCGCGAGCATTTGCGCGACGCCCACCACCGCGTCATGTCGATTGCCACGCTGCAACGCCAGCTTGCCTCCACCGCCACCGGCGAAGTCCAGCTCAAGACCTATCTCGGCGACCTGTGCGCCAGCATCGGCGCATCGATGATCGCGGACCCTGCCGATCTGACGCTCAGCGTCGAGGCAGATGACAGTGTCACCAGTGCGGATCGCTCAGTCAGCATCGGCCTGATCGTGACCGAACTGGTAATCAATGCGCTCAAGCACGCCTTCCCCGATGGCCCGAAGGATGGGCGCATCGTCGTCGGCTTCGCAACCACGGCCTCGGGCTGGACGCTCTCCGTCATCGACAATGGCGCGGGCCTGCCTGCTGACTACGATAGCGCCAAGACCGGCCTCGGCACCGGAATCGTCAACGCCTTGGCCGCGCAGCTCGATGCTACGGTCACGATTACCAGCGCCGGCACCAGTGCCGATCACGGCACGACCATCACCATCGAGCACGCCGGGCCGATCTGAACGCACCTGTCGTCTATTAGAACATGACTTCTAATAGGTTCTTGACATCACCCCCACCCCTGTGCAGATGAAAACGGAACGATAGTTCTATTCTAATTTGCTGATGGGTGTGCGGGCGAAATGGCGGAATTCGATTATATCATCGTCGGCGCAGGCTCGTCCGGCTGCGTCCTCGCCAACCGTCTCAGCGCCGATCCCGCCACCACTGTCCTGTTGATCGAGGACGGCGGCGACAACCAGCATCCCTTCATCAAGATGGCCGGCGGCTTCATCAAGATCATGGGCAACCCCGCCTATTTCCGCGCCTATCCGCTCAAGGCCCGCCCCGGCATGCGCGGCGGCATCCACACTTATGGACGCGGCCTCGGCGGCTCCTCGGCGATCAACGGCACGTGGTATCTCACCGGCATGCCCGGCGATTTCGATGGCTGGGCAGCCAGCGGCCTTCCGGGCTGGGGCTGGGACGAGATCGCGCGCTGCTACAAGAACTTCGAAAGCTACCGCGAACCCGGCGCCCATGCCGGGCGTGGGCGCGACGGCGAACTCCAGATCACCGCCGCCACCTACCAGTCGCCGGTGTTCGATGCACTGGCCCAAGGCTTCGCTACGCAAGGCATGCCGTGGCTGGACGACATCACTACCCCGAACGCCCACGGCGCGGGCCGCTCGCAATATACCGTAGACCGCAAGGGCGTGCGCGAAAGCACCTACAAGGCCTTCGTCAAGCCGGTTCAGGGCCGCCCCAACCTCACCATCGCCACGCACACCGCCGCCAGCCGCGTGGTGATCGAGAATGGCCGCGCGACAGGCGTGATGACCGAGGCGAACGGCGAACAGCGCCTCCACACCGCGCGCCGTGAAGTGATCCTGTCCGCAGGCGTCTATGGTTCGCCGCAACTGCTCCAGCTTTCGGGCGTCGGCCCCGGCGCGGCGCTGCAGTCGCTGGGCGTCCCCGTGCTGCAAGACCTTCCCGCCGTCGGCCAGAACCTTGCCGATCACCAGAAGTTCGGCGTCTCGTTCGATCTGCCCGGCCATCCCGGAACCAACCGCGAATTCTTCGGATGGCGGCTCTATCGCAACGCGCTGCAATATTTCCTCACCGGCACCGGCCACCTCGCCCGCGTCGGCATGCCGATCACCGGGCTGATCGCATCCGAAGGCACCGATCCCGCCTGGCCCGATTTCCAGATCGCCGCCGCGCCCTTTGCCATGCGCACGGTCAACGAAATGGCGGCCCGCCCCGGCAGCCCGCTCACGCCCAATCCGGGCCTCACCTTCTCGGGCTATCACTTGCGCCCGCGCAGCCGAGGCTCGGTCACGCTCACCTCGCCCGATTTCCGCGAAGCCCCCGTCATCGACCCCGCCATCTGGGCCGATCCTTACGACAAGGCGAAGGCGATCGAACTGTTCAAGCTGTTCCGCGCCATCGCCACCAGCGATCCGCTAAAGCCCTTCATCGGCGCCGAACGCATGCCCGGTCCATCGGTGCAGGACGATGACGCCATCGCCGCGCAGCTCGCCAAGATGGTCGAAGGCGGCCTCCACGGCACCGGCACCTGCGCCATGGGCACCGACCCTTTGACCTCGGTCACCGACGCCCGCACCCGCGTCCACGGCATCGGCCACTTGCGCGTGGTCGATTGCTCGATCATGCCCACCCCCGTCTCCGGCAACACCAACGGCCCCGCCATCGCCGTGGCCCAGCGCGCCGCCGAACTGATTTTGGAAGACGCGAAGAGCTGACCTTCGCGGCCCTGTCACGACTTGCTGCCCGTCACGACTTACTGAATATCGAGTCCGGTACCAGCGGGAGCCGGTGTAACGACGGGCGCGCCGGCTACTGCCACCGCCGGTCCTCCTGTCGGCGGCAACCCGGTCGACCGGTCCACGATTTCGATCTTCTTGTCCCGAATAGCCTGTTTTACCACTGACTTGATCTTACCGGGCGTGCAGATCATGTGATACTCCAGCGCGTAATCGACGGCAGTATCGAATGTATGGTTCTTGAGTCCCATCACGGACTTCTTGTATTCGTCCAATGCGTGTTTGGTGAGTCCGCGGACATCATCGATGTTTTCCGCCGAAAACAGGAAATTCTCCTCATAGATGCTGAGCCCCGCAAGCGTCGCGGTCGATGCAAGGCTCAACCCTTTTTCCCAGTCCGCGCGCTTGCTGCCGTTCGCATCGTTCTTGAAATTGACGATCGAAAGGACACCCGTCAAAAGCGCCAGAACAGGCGCAACACTCGAACGAAATGTGTTGACCCCCGTTTGCGTGCCAGCTTTCTGCGCAAAGAAATCAACGCATCGGGAATTGGTCATGCTGAAACTTGCATCAAGCATGGCCCGCGCTTTTGCATCGTTCGCCGTGTCGGCAGCCGAAGTGCACGCCAGGCGAACGAAGCGATCTTCAAGATAGCTGTTGCCTGGTCCCGCGCCATCCGCCGAGCAGCTTGTAACACCGCCCATCTTGCCCGCCTGAAACGGCCGCATCGGTCCATAGACACTATTGGAAATTCCTGAACACCCTTGAATGCACAGGCTGGACGCAATTAGCGTGATAAACGTTACTGACCGCACGATTCGCCCCCACGAATAACAATGTTCAGGTACGAATCAAACTTGCCCGATTTTTCATCAAACACAATCCATCGTCCAGGATTTTAATAATCCTGTACCAGAGGACTGAGGAATTTTGACAAATCTACTGTTATTTCATGAAACTATTCATCGTGAAACTAATTCAAATTGGTGAGAAACGTCGCAATTTCACCGAACCGCATCCCCCTTCACCACCGCGGCATCCGCCACGCGCCCCGGCACCAGCGCCTTGGTGCCGTCGCCCAGGATGATGAACGCGGCCCAATAGAACGGGTGCGAGGTGTTGGGATCGTCCATCAGCTTCTGCTGCGAAGCGGCCATCGAATGCGCCAGCGCCTCACCCGGCTTGCCGTCGATCATTCCGCCGATCAACCGTTTGGTCGCGTCGAAATCATCGGGCACCGGCCAGTGGCTGGCGATAACCGAGCGTGCGCCCGCGCCCACGAACGCGCGCACCAGCCCGTCGAGCGCATAGTTGCCGCCGGTCGTCACGCCCGCCTCGCGGCTCGCCCCCACGGTGGCCAGGCCCGCCGTGTCGCAGGCCGACAGGATCACCAGATCGGCGTCGAGCTTGAGGTCGAAGATCTCGCGGAAAGTCAGCAGCCCGTCCGATCCCGGATCGCCGAAGCTCGTCACCAGCGCGGGCCGCGCCGGGCAATCGGCACGCGGCGCGGTCACCAACCCGTGCGTGGCAAAGTGCAGCACGCGGTACTGATCAAGATCGCCGCCCGCCAGCATTGCGGAATCACTGAACTGGCCTTCCACCCGCACCGCGCTGCCGCCCTTGTCGAGCAGCCCCTTGGCGAAGAACAGCTCGTCCGGCTTGATCGGGTTCTGCCACGTCGCCAGCGGCCAGTCGCATTCGTCGGCTACGGCGGCGAGTGGGCGCACTGTCGGCACGGCATTCTTGCCAAGCCCCAGATAATTGCGCGGCGCGCGCGACGGGGCGAGCTTGCGAATGTCGAGGAACCCGCGCGGGCTCACCGCAATCGACATCTCACGCCCCCGGCCCAGCCACGCCACACCGGTAAAATCGAAGGGATCGCCATCGGGCGCATCGGCCTGCTTGACATAGGCTTCCACGCTCTTGTCATCGGTCACCAGCAACGCGGGCGGCAATTGCAGCATCGCGCCATCGGGTTCGAACACCAGATGCTTCACGCCCGCCATCTGCGCATCGACCGTGCCGAACAGCCGCAGATAGAGCGCACGCGCGCGCACCACGTCGAACGGGTAGTTCACCTGCCGCCCGTTCTCGACCTTGACCACGCTGTCGCGCAAGGCCTGCACTTGCGACGAAAGCGCGTCCACGGTGCCCTCTGCCGCGAAGACTTGCGCGCCCGCAGGCGTCACGAACAGCCCGTAGAGCGCCTCGCCCACAGCCATCAGCTTGTAATAGGCCTCGCCTTCCCGCAGGCCTCCCTGCAATTCGGCCAGTTCCACCCGCTGCGGCGCCAGCACCTTGTAGCGCGAGAACGACGCCAGCTTCGATACCAGCCCGGTCTGGTCGCGCTGCAAATTGGCCAGCGTCGATTGCGCCGAGGCGAGGTTCTGCACTTCCTGCGGCGTAGGTGCGGTCAGCGCCGATAGCCGCGCGATGTCGACTTCGGTGCGTGCGATTTCACGGCTGCGCGCCACCGAAAGGCGGAACAGCGAACTCGCCTCGTCATTGCCTTCGGACATTTCACGCGCGAGGATCGCCTGGGTCTGCGCCACGCCGGGGCGCTGCAGCACTTGGCTGGCGGTAAACATCTGCGCCGCAGCATCCGCCCCGCCCGCACTGGCCAGCAGCGCGAAATAGGGCGGCAGCAGATCGCGCAGCGTCGCGCCGCTGTCGGCAATGCCGGTGCTCTCGTCGACCACTTGCGCATAGAGCGCGCGCGCGGCACCCGCCTGTCCGGTGCGGCCAAGGAACGCGGCCTTGCGCGCCTTTGCCGCGAGCAGCGCGGGCGATTGCGGGAATGCCGTGCCGATCACGCCGATGGCGCGGTCGAACGCCGTCGTCGCCTGATCCGGCTTGCCCTGTGCCTCGGCGATCAGCGCCAGCTCGATCTGGATTTCAGACCGCAGCCAGCTGGCCGAAGATACGCGCCCGTCGCGCACCGCATCAAGATCGGTCGCAGCCTTGGCGAACAGCTTTGCCGCGTCGTCGAGCTTGCCTTCCTGCCGCCGCGCGGTAGCCTGCAAGGCCAGCCCCTGCGCATCGAGCACGCGCCCACGGTCGGTCGCGCTCAGCCCGGCTTCGGCCCCGCCCAGCCGCATCAGTCCGGCATTCTCGCGGTTGATCTGCACCGCCAGCGGCATGTTGATCTGGCCTGCGCGCAAGCCCGCCTCATCGAACTGGACAGTCACCGGCTCAACCGGCGCGGCCAGTTCGCGCAAGGCGGCGGCGGGATGGCGCTGGTTGAGCTGGTTGATAGCGCGGTAGTTGCGCAGCAATCGCTGTGTCACGCCGTCACCGCGCGCCATATTGGCGCTGCTTTGCGCCAGAAGCCGCGATGCCGCCTGAAAATTGCCGAGATTGGACTGCTGCAACGCCTGGTTGGCCAGCGCTTCGGCGGCGTTGATCGTATCGCTGCCCCGGCTGCCGATCGCCTCGAAGAACTGCGCGGATTCGGCATAGCGCCCGCCGTTGTTGCGCAAATAGGCCTCGTCGCGCGCATCGGCGGCATCGAGCTGGCCCGCCTGCACGCGGGCAAACGCCGCCGCATCGCTGACTTCGGTGCTGGCCACGCGGATTTCGCCCGGCAGCGCGCGATCCGCGATCACGCTCGCCATCGCCAGCCGCAGCGCGGGATCGTATCCGGCCAGTCCTTCGACCAGATAAGTCCGCCCACCGCGCCGCAGCGCATATCGGCGATAGTCGACATTGACCTTGTCGTCGCGGCACAGCACGGCCGCCACATCGCCCACGCCATCAATCCGCACCGCGCCCTCGCCGCCGCAGACCAGCGTCGTGCCGGGCAGCGCGCTCGGCGCGGACCCAAGCGCCAGATCGCGCCGCACCACCAGCAGCGTGCCCACCGCCGCTGCCGCATCACGGCAACCCAGCTTGTAGGCGCGGTCGAACAACCCGTTCAGCCGCTTGTCATTGGCCGCGTTCTGCGCGGTGCAGATCACCCCGGCATCGCCGATGCGGAAGCTGTTGCGCAGCGACAGCGGCTCGTCCTGCGCTGCGGCCGGTTGCACCAGCGCCGCAGCGAGCGCGAAGACGGACAGGACGCAGCCTGACTTGATACGGCGGCTCACTGTGCGTCTCCCTGTGCGGTGCTTTCGTTGACGGCAGATCCGATCAGTGCCGGATTGCCGCTGCCGGTCACGGGCTGGGTCACGTCTCCCGGCGGCGTCAGCGGGCGGGTATCGACCAGCGGCGCGGGCGGCGCGATGGGGCTTGAAGCGCTGGATTCCGCAGCAGCCTCGGTCGCCGCCTTGGCGGCTGCCACTGCCGCTTCGGCACCTTGGGTCTGCTGCTCCTCTTCCTCCTCGTCGCTGCCCGTCCCGCCCTGTGCGGCGACCATCTCGGGCGTGTCGCCCAGCACCGGACCCGTCACCATCTGGATCTCGCTCGAGATCCCTCGCACCGGATCCTGCTCCGCACCGGTCAGGCACCCGCCTGTGAACAGGCAGCTGTTGAGCTGACCTTCCGTGCTGAACCCGGTGAAGTCTGCACCCGCTGCAATCAGCGCATCGTATGCCGCCTTGCCCGTCAGCACACCCGCATCGGTGACGAACTGCCCGTTCACCACGGCCTGCACCCCGCCCGCAGGTGGCACATCAGGCGGCGTGGCATCGACATCGGCGGCAAGGAAGCCCGCAGGCGTCTCGCGCGTGCCGGTGTTCTGGATGTAGAGCGTCTGCGCCGGATAGAGGTCGATGAAGCCCGCGCTGATCACACCTTCGGGCCGGCTCACCGCCGCCGGAGCGTTGAGATCGGCAATCCGCCCGGCATAGAGCGGATCTTGCTCAAGCCGGCTGAGAATTTCGCCATCAGCAATGTGGATATGGGCGGCCTCGATGCTGATTTCCCCGCCCAGCGCGGTGCCACTGCCGGTCACCCGCAGCGATCCGGTCGCGGCATCAAGCTCGAACAGGTCAGCGAGGAATTCGACGCGATTGGTCGACAGCAGGCCCCGCGCGCTCACATTGCCGACAATGCGGATGCCGCCGCTCGGCGTGCCGTTGCCCGCATCATCCCGCGTGCCCGTGGCAAACCGGATCACCCCGTTCGGATCGTCGATCGTGCTCCCGGCCTGCGGCCCGGTCATCGCCAGATCGCCGATGGTCATGTCGATCAGGTTACCGGTCTGATCGATGGCAAAGACATTGAGCGAGCCGCTGTTGATCAGGCTGATCTCCGCCTGGCTCAGGCCATAACCGTTGCCCGTCAGCCCATCCCCGATGAACGCACCGCGCGCATTGGTGGAGATCAGCGTGATCTGGCCCGTCGTCCCGGCGTTGAGGCCGGAAAGCGCACCCGGATTGGTCGGTGATTGCTGTGCCGGCAGGATCGCGATGTCATTGGATTCGATCACCATGTCGGGCGAGAACCAGCGCCCGCGCACCGTGACCAGCCCTCCCGATATCACATCGAGTGTGGAGAACCCGGCGATGCCGCTCGCGGTAAAATCGCCGCCTGCAAGCGCGCCGATATTGCGCGCAATGATCGAACCGTTGATCGTTACCGAACCGCCAGTCGGCACAAATGGCCCCGTGAACAGCTTGGCGTAATCCAGATTGAAGATGCCGCCTGCGTTTTGCAACATCGAGGGATTGCCGATCAGCACCGCGCCATTGGCCCCGACCAGTTGCCCGGTCGGGCTGAACACCGCGCCCGCCAGCACACTGCCCGAGGTAATCTGGTCTACCGCCAGCAGGGCCACCTGGAAGCGCGCGTTGAGCACGCCCGAATTGATGTTTCTGCCCGCCAGCGCGATGTTCTGGACCGAACGGATATTGCCCGTAGTGATCGTGCCCCCAGCGCCGATCTGTACCGAATTCGCCAACGACCCTGCATTGAACACATTGGGGTCGGAAACGATGTTTCCGGTGGTGACATTGCCTTGCGATCCGATGAACACCCGGTCCGCCGCCGTGATATTACCGGTGGAAACCCCGGTCTGCGACGAGAGGATCACGAAGCGGTTGGAGGAAACGTTGGCCAGCGCCATCGCGCCGCCCGATTGCAGCGTCACCACGCCGCCGGTCAGCGTGCCGCCGGTTGCCGTGAGTGTCCCGCCGATCTGCAGGTTTACCCGGCTCCCGCCCGAGAGTGCGCCCGTGGCGGTAAAGTTGCCCGAGGTATGAGCCGAAAGGAAGTTCGTGGCGGAACCCGTGCCTTCGATCAGGATCGGCCCGGCCATCGCCACAGGAGTGGCAGCAAACACCGGATTCACGTTGAACGTTTCGAACGCGCCGCCCAGCGCCGCCATCGAAGCATCGGCGAACAGCACACGGCCCGTGGAGGTAAACCCGCCCACGCTCGCGGCCGTGCTCGCCAGCACCAGCATGTCGCGGCCTTGCAGTGCGCCCGTCTGGACCGCGCCGCCCGCCGCCAGCAGGCCGATGTCACCGCGCGCCGCGATGGTGCCCGTGGTAACATTGCCACTGGCCGAAAGCCCGACCCGGAAGGTCGCCAGCGGATCGGACGAGGGATTGACGATCCCCGCCGAAATATTGCCCAGCACCAGATTTCCGCCGGACTGCACCGTCACGCTGTCGCTCACGGCAATATCGCCGCCGAGGTTGACCAGCCCGCCCGCGTCCACATTGAGCGACCCGGTTGCGTTCGCGCCGGTGGCTGTAAAATTGCCGCCCGCATGGACGTCGATGTTGCGCCCGCTGACCGCGCCGCCGATCGTCACTGCGCCGGTGGTCTGTGCGGGCGCGTTCGCAAACAGCGCCGCATAGTCGATGTTGAAGATCGTGCCCGCGCCCTGCAGCATGGCCGACCCGCCGATCAGCACATCGCCCGATGCCGAAAGCACGCTGCCTGCGCTGAGTTGATCGACGGCCAGCAGCGCCACCTGCAGACGCCCGTCAACCGCGCCGACACTGACGTTGGTGCCTGACAGCACGATGTTTTCGGTCGAGCGGATGTTCTCCGCCAGCAGCGTCCCGCCCGCCCCGATACTGACCGCGTTCGAGGTTGATGCCACGCCGAACAGCGCCGCATCCGAAACGATGTTCTCCGCCGAAAAGTCCCCGCCCGAGAAGACGACGATATTGCCCGCCGCGGTGATGTTCCCGGCAGTCAGCCCGCCTTGCTGGAGCGAGACGAGCGTGATCGCCCGGTTCGACGAAACGTCGCGGAGCGTCATCGACCCGGTCGATTGCAGCGAAACCGCGCCGCCGTTGATCGAACCAGCGGTCATGGTCAAGGCTCCGCCGGTCTGGACGGTGAGGCTGGTGCCAGTGGTCAGCGAACCGCCTGCGGTGAAGTTGCCATTCGTATAGGCCGAAAGGAAGTCCGTGGCCGAGGCCGGACCGCCAAGCGTGATCGACCCCGTCATCGCCACGGGCGCGGCGGCAAACACCGGGTTCACGTCGAACGTATCGAACGCGCCGCCCAGCGCCGCCATCGAGGCATCGGCAAACAGCACACGGCCGGTGGAGCTGAGGCCGCTCACGCTTGCGCCGGTGCTCGCCAGCACCAGCATGTCACGTCCGCTCAGCGTTCCGGCCTGGACCGCTCCGGCATCGGCCAGCAGCCCGACATCGCCCTGCGCCGAAATGTTGCCCGCAGTGACGCTTCCGGCCGCAGCGAGGCCGACCCGGTAGGTCGCCAGCGGATCGGACGAGGGATTGACGATCCCTGCCGAGACATTGCCGATGACGATGTCGCCATTGGCCTGCACCACCACGGTATCGCCCGCATCGGCATCGCCGCTCACGGTCGTGCCGCCGCCAAAGCTGGAAAGGTCGATGCTTTGCAGCGCGAACAGCGACCCGGTCTGGATCGTGCCTCCGCTGGACAGCATGTCGATGAACGCGCCGCTGGTCTGCCCCAGCGTGGTGATGTTGCCGCCCGCGAGCAGGTCGATGCTGCCGCCCGCGTTGATCGCGCCGAGCGTGATCGAACCGCCCGCCTGCGCGATCAGGTCACTCGGGCCGCTGAGATTGCCGAATTGCAGGTCGCCCGGCACAACAAACGCCGTCGGCGCGTTCACCGCGATATTGGCGAAGGTCACCAAATCGAGACTGGTGCCCAGCCCGAGGCCAGTGTTCACCCGCAAGGTTCCCGCCGAGGCAGGCGCGGTGCCCAGCACCCAGTTGCTGCCGAAGATGTCGGCATTGTCCGCAACCAGATCCCCGCCATCGAGGCTGAGCGTAACATCGCCCGCCGTGGCAAAGCCGAAGCGTCCCGCGATGGTCGCAGAGCCGCCGAGGAGGCTGACAAAGGATGGCGCTGCGCCGGAAAGAACTGTGGTTCCGTTGGAACTCAGGTCCACCGACCCGATCGTAGCATCCGCATGGTCGATCAGAATGCGAACAGGAGTTGCGCCGACAATCGCCTGCCCATCAACCGATCCGGTCCCACCAGTCGCGTTTGCCGTGCCGAGAATGTCGCCTGCAATCAGCGTCCCACGCTGTGCCTGCACTTGGAAGCGGTTGGTCACGGTGACCCCGATCCCCCCACCCTCGCCCACGGTGGCATCGCCGCCAATACCCGCGACCGCGCCTGCACCGCCATTGCCGCCGGTCGCATTTGCGGAAAGGTTGGTCGTGCCGGTCACCGTCACATTCGATCCGCGCACCAGCAGCACGGCAGAGCCATCGAACGCTGCCCCGCCATTGCCGCCATTGCCCTGCGTCAGGCCAGTGCCGCCATTGCCGCCCGCACCGCCGGTCCCCTGTGCCGACATCTGGATCGAGGCATAAGTCGCCGTGCCGTTTGCCGCCGTGGTCGAAGCGTTCCCGCTGATCGAGCCGATGTTGACAAGCCCGCCCGTGCCGGTGCCGCCTGCCCCGCCGTTGCCGCCAAGGCCGGCAGCATTGTCGACGCCATTGCCGCCGATGCCGCCCAGGCCATAGCTCTGCGCATTGACCGCGCCAGTCGTCAGATCGCCGCTGCCCGATGCCGCCGCGATGACCAGTGTGCCGCCCGTGCCATTGCCGCCGATGCCGCCCACGTCGGCAGGGGTTCGCCCCGCCGTGCCATTGCCGCCTTGCCCGGCAGCGAAAGCATTGATGATCCCGGTCGTGATCCGGCTCGTTGCCGTGCCCGCATTGGCAGCTTCGATCGTGGCGTTGCCGCCAGTCCCTGATCCGGCCACGCCGCGTGCATCGCCGCCGAAACCGACAGCCTGAAGGTCTAGCCGGTTCGTGCTGACCGTACCGTCCAGCGCCAGAACCAGCGCGTCACCGCCTTGGCCCACGCCGCCGACATCCGCGCCGAATGCGCCATCGGAACTGTTGCCGCCAAGCCCGTTGGCCGCAACTTGCGTATAACCGGCCACGGCAATCGTGCCGCCGCCCGATGCGCTCAGCGTGGATTCGCCACCCGTTCCCGCGCCGGTCGAAAAGCCCGTGCCGAAGCCGAACCCGCCGCCGCCCTGCGTCACCAGATAGAGACCTTGCGGAGCGCCCGGACCAGTTGGCCCACCCGCCAGGGTACCCGTCGCCGTGAAGGTCAGCGACCCTGCCCCCGTCGTCTCGACGATGGCCTGCCCGCCGGTCCCCGCGCCGCCATTGCCGGGCGCAATCGTGTCAGACCTGCCGCCATTGCCGAACGCCGCCACGCGGACATTACCATTGAAGGTCATGCTGCCGGTGTCGATGCTGATCCGCGTCAAGCCGCCGGTTGCCGAGCCGCCGGTCGCCCCGGCACCGCCCGCAATGCTCACCCCGCCACTCGCGTCGGCGAAGACCTGCGTATCGCGGGCCACCGTGATCTGGCCCGCCAGCGCGTCGATCAGGGCAAAGCCGCCGTCGGCATTGCCGCCCGCCGCATTGCCGAACCCGCCAATGGCATTCGCGGTGACCGTCGCCGCCCCGCCAATCGTGACCGTGCCATTCGCAGCCGAAAGCCGCGATGTCCCGCCTGTCGCGCCGCCGCCGGTGAGCGAAGGGACGACATTGGTAAAGGCGGAATTGCCCCCGCTCGCATCGGCGGCCAACGTGACGTCCACGCCGAAATTCAGCGTGCCGGTGTCGATCACCTCGATCACCGCCGTGCCGCCCAGCGCACTCGCGCCATTGCCGCTTGGGCTGCCCGTCCCGCTGAACACATGAGCGCCGCCGCGCGCCCCGCCATCGAGCTGCGTCGTGTCGGTCACGTCGAGCAGACTGCCGCCGCTCACCCGGATCAGCGCATCGCCGCCGTCGCCGGTGCCGCCATCGCCGAGCAGGCCGGTTGCGTTGCCGCCGTCGCCGCGAATGTTGAAGAACAGCGAATCGCCCGCATTGATCGTCGCGCCGTTCTGCGCAACGATCGATCCGGTGCCTCCGGTGCCCGCACCGCCATTGCCGTTGCCGGTGGAAATTCCGCCGCTGCCATAGGCCAGCAGCCCTGCGGTTTCGCCCAGTGTCAGCGTGCGGCCATTGGCAAGCAGGCTCGAAAAGCCGCCTGTGCCATCGCCTGCGGTCCCGTCAACCGAACTGCCGCCGATGCCATAGGCATTAAGCGACAGCAGACCATTGGCGGTCACATTCCCGCCCACCGCAAAGACTTGCGCCGTGCCGCCCACCGCGTCGCCGCCAAGGCCCGCGCCAAGCGCATCGCCGCCAGTTGCATAAGCAGCCACAATCGAAGACGTAACCGTGCTTCCAAAGGTGATCGACCCCGCCGTCGCGCCGGCCACCACGCCAACCAGCGCCTGCCCGCCAATCGCGTTGCCGCCGTTGCCGTCAACTTGCGCGCTGCCGCCAAAAGCGCGGGCATAGACGAACGATTGGCCATTCACCGAATTCGCGCCATTGACCGCGCCGATGTTGGCAAGCCCGCCAGTTGCATTCCCGCCGCTGCTGCTGCCCGATGATGCGGAGCCGTCACCGCCTATGCCATCGGCAACCACCTCCACAAATCCGGTAAGGCTGATGCCCGCCGCCGAGTTGACCGCAATGCGTGCATCGCCGCCGGTTCCCGAGCCTGCAATCAGGTCACCGCCGCCAAGGTTGTCGGCGCCGGTTCCGGTTGTGATGACGCTGATCGCATCTGCCGTGATGGCAATGCTGCCGCTGCCATTTTGCGAGATCGACGCCGTACCGCCGCGTCCGTTGCCGCCATCGGTTCCGGTGATGCCGCCGCCGTTCTGAGCCCCGTTCGAGTCCACGCGAACAGTGCCTGCCGTAATGGCAATCGCACCGCCCGTCGCCACGATCTGCGCGTTCCCGCCAAAGGCATTGCCGCCGGTACCGCCTGCAACCAGCGCCTGTCCGGACAGCGCGCGTGCATAGATCGCCACATCGGCATCAGGATTGTTCAGCGTAAACGTGCCGGTCCCGGTGGTCTGGAGGATAGCTGCGCCGCCGTTCGCGCCCGCGCCGCTGGCACCGTCGCCACCAATGCCGCCTGCATCGACATTGACCAAACTGCTCACCGTGATCGCGCCGCTGCTCGCCGCAACATTCGCACTGCCGCCCTGTCCGAGGCCGCCACTACCTTGTGCCCCGTCGGAATTGCCGCCGGTCCCGGTCGTGTCGATAATAAGCTGATCGAGTGCCGAAAGCCCGCCGCCTGCCTGCGCAAGAACCGTGGCGTTGCCGCCCAGTCCGGAACCACCGAAACCGGGCGTGCCGCTGCCGGTATCGATCGCGGTGCCGCCATCGCCCAAGGCTGAGAGAAACAGCGTGCCAGAGGCCGAAACATCACCGGCATTCGCCACCAGCCCCGCATTGCCGCCCTGTCCGATCCCGCCGTTCTGCGCATCGCCGCCAAAACCATTGGCGCGAATGGCAAGCGCTGCACCGGAATTCAGCGATGCCACGCTCGGTACAGTCTCGTTCACGGTGATCTGGGCCGTGCCGCCCACACCCGCACCGCCGCTACCGCTGCCAGTGAGGCTGAAATAACTGCCGCCCGTGCCCGAGGCATCGAGCACGATGCCGGTGGCAAAACCGGCTGTGCTGTTGGTAATGGTCAATAGCGACGATCCGCCCGTTCCGGCCCCGCCGTTGAAGCCGTCACCGCCGCTCGATCCGCTGTCGAGCGTGAGCGACGATCCAGTGACGCTCGCCCCGTTGAAGAAGCCAGCCAGTGACATGCCGCCAAGGCCGGCACCGCCCGCCAGATCGCCAAAGCCGCCATCGCCCGAGGAATCGATCGAGAAGCTCCCGCCCCCGTTATAGGTTGCCGCATCAATGCTGATTTCGGCGGTGCCGCCGGTCCCTGCGCCGCCAATGCCACTCGCGGTCAGATTGTCGCCGCCACTGCCGCGCGCGCTGGCCTGCATCCCCAGGTTCGCAAAGTTCAGCGAAGCCCCGCTCGACCCCAGCACGCGCGCCTGCCCGCCCAGCCCGCTAGCCGCTGCCACGTTGGCACCCCGGCTGTCGCCACCCGAACCGTTGGCGTCGACGAACAGGCTGAAGATCGATGTGATCGAACCGCCGGTATCGGCCTGAACGACAGAGTTGCCGCCCGTTCCGACGCCGCCGGTCCCGGTCGTGTTCGCGTTCGTCCCCGCACCCGCGCCGTTTGATGACAGCGTCGTCGCCCCGGTCGGCAACCCGGCCGGTCCGATATTGCCGGTCAGGTTGATCGCGCCGCTTGCCGAGGCGATCAGGCTGGCCGTTCCGCCCGTGCCCGCACCGCCGGTCTGGCCCACGCCGCCATCACCATTCGCATCGATATTGCCGCGCGCAAAGTCGATGGTGCCGCCATTGGCCACCAGCCGCGCTGCCCCGCCAGTGCCTGCACCGCCAGCCGCCGCGCCACTCGTCACGCCGCCAGTGCCGCGGGCAAACAGCGTCGTCAGGTTGCCGAACCCGATATTGGCCGTGCCCGAGGAGAGCGCCTCGATCGTGCCGCCGGTGCCACTGCCGCCTGTGCCAACGGTCGTGTCGCCACCAATGCCGAGCGCCTGGAAGGTGTTTGCGCTGGTGAACTGGATCGAGCCTGCGCTGTCGGCAGTCGCGCGGATCAGTCCGCCCGTCGCGTTGCTGCCGCCGTTCTCGCTCGCGCCTGCCAGCGCGTCGGCATAAATGGTGACGTTCTGCGCGAACGTCACCGCATTGCCGGTGCCGCCGGTTGCGGTGATGTTGATCTGTCCGCCCTGGACGGCGCCAGCCGTCCCGGTGCCGAACGCGTTGCCGCCAAAGCCGCGCGCGTCGATGGTCGCCACCCGGTCAAACTGGACGACCGAGCCATTGCCGAAAGCATTGATGTCGATGGACCCGCCGGTTGCATTACCCGACGATACGTTCGCGCCCGAAGCGAAGCCCGAATAGCCGTCCGCGCTGAAGCCCGCCGCGCCGCGCAGGCGAATCGTGCCGCCAAGCGATGCCTGGACCAGCAGCGATCCGCCGGTGCCCGATCCGGTGGTGCCGGTCGAAGCATCGCCGCCAAAGCCGTTGGCGGTCATCTGGAACGCCCCGGTCACATCCACCGTGCCGCTGTTCTGCGCGCGCACTTGCGCAATCCCGCCGGTCACGTTCGCACCCGCCGCCGCAAAAGTGTGCGGATCGATCGACGAGACTTCCAGCGCGCCCGCCACATTGACGCTCGAATTGACGCCATTGGCGGTCAGGGCCGAACTGTTGACCGAGAGCAGCGTCACGTTCGAGGCAAAGTTGCTCACCCCGCCACTCGCGACGATCACCGCGCTGTCGCTCGCCCGCGCCGAAAGCCGCGACGTCGCATCGGTATTGATCATGCTGATCGCCACGGTCCCGCCCGCAGCCACCGGCGAGACAGCCGCTTCGCCCGCCAGAATGTTGTAGCCGCCCGAAAGCACCACCGCATTGCCGTCGACGCTGGCTGCACCGGCAATGTCGAAGCCGAGCGAACTGCCGCTCGCAATCGCCATGGTGATGGCCTGATTCTGCGGAATAGCCACCATGTAGACGCGGTGCGATGCGGTGCCCGCCGTGCCGCCGGTCGTCCCGCCCACGCTGCCGCTGTTGCTCAGCACGGTGCCGGTCGCCGCGGTCCCTTGGGTCACCGCAATGTTGAACAAGCCGTCGGGACTGAACGTGATGTCCGCCGCATTGGCCGCCACCATCGCCACGCCGCCACCCGCATTCGCGCCTGCGGTAGACGTGATCGTCCCGTCATTCACCACCACCGGCGCCACCAGCGCAAGATAGCCACTCGCCGTCAGCTGCGCGCCCGATGCTACGGTGACCGACGATCCGGCATTGGCCGCGCCGAAGCTGACCGCATTGCCCGCATCGAACACGCCCGTCGCCACGTCGTAAGCCACCGGTGACGAGGTCAGGCCGAGATTGCCGACATCGAACACCGAACTTGCGCCCGCGATGATCCCGCCAGGGCTGTAGAAATAGACCGTTCCGCCCACAGATGGCGCCGAAGCCCCGATCCGCCCGAGCACGGTGCCATCGAACTGCACCGCGCGGGTGGCGGTGGACGGCAGAATGCGGTTGAGCACGGTGAAGTTGCTGATGCCGCTGAACGTGGCGGTCGTGCCCGAATTCTGGAAGATGATCGGCGCGGTGCCGCCAGCCGTATCGGTCGGCGACCAGTCGATCACTGCATTGCCGTTGACGAAGACGTCGGTGGTGCCGGTGCCGGTTCCGATCGAGGCGCTGCCCGCCGTCACCGTGCCGCTGCCGTTGAACGATTGCGCACGCGCTGGATTCGCAGCGCCGATCACCAGTGCGGTAGCCATGGCAAGCGTCGAGCTCAGCGCAAAGCGGCTGCGGCGAGTGGTCTTGGAAACAGTCATCACAATGCCCTCCACGGCAGCAGCCGGGTCGTGAACGTCAACAGAAAGCGCGGGTCGCCGCGGCGCGCCTGCAGCGGTGCATGTTCCAGCGGCACTGCCAGCGTGGCGTTCAGCCGGAACCGCGCGCCCATTTCGGCGCGCACGCCAACCCCTGCCGAAAGCAGGCGGCTCGCCCCGCCCGGCGCGCCCTTGTCCCAGGCCCATGCCGCGTCACCGAAGACGAAAGGCTGGAAACGCAATTCGCTGCCCTGACGCAAAGCGATGCGCGGCGCGCGCAGTTCGGCGGTTGCGCCCACGCCGCTGTCACCTTGCAGCGCGCCCGGATCGAATCCCCGCCCGATGGTGTAATTGCCGCCGGAAAATTCCTCGAAGCTCAGCAGCGGGCGGAACGCATATTGCGCGCGCGGTGCAAGGCTGAACGCCGCATCCTTGCCGAGCGCCAGCTCCACCTCGCCTTGCGCACGCAGCACGGTGGCGGTGGGTGAACCGTCGCCCCGGCTCGTCGGCACCGATCCTGCCGGGCACCCTGCCCCGATGCAACTGCGCGTCGCATCGAGGATCGCGAGCCCCTGCCGCGCCTCGAACGTGCCGGCCAGCCGCCAGCGCGGCCGCACCGCGCCGGTATCCACCGCATCATAATCGAGCCGCGCCCAGGCCACGCGCACCTTGTCGCGCGTCAGCGGCCCCAGCAGATCGACATTCTGGTTGACCAGATCCAGCCCCGCGCCCAGCCACAGGTTGCTCGCCTGCGTGCGCTTCAGCGGATAGCGTGCGGCAAGGCTGGCAAACAGCGTGCGCGCATCGATCGATGCTGCACCCGGCGCTGCGCCGATGTCGGGCTTGGTCCAGGCGTAAGTGAACTGCCCGCTCACCACCAGCCCTTGCGATCCGGGGCGGAATTCGTGCGCGGCCTGCACGATGTGCTGCTCGCTGAAATCAGACGTGGCATAATAGGACAGCGAGGTCGCATCGCCCATCCCGGTCAGCCCGAACGCCTGCACCCGCACCTGCCCGCCCCAGCGCCCGGTCGATTCCGATGCCAGGTTCTGCAGCGTGAAGTCCACGGCATATGGTTCGCGCACCACCGCCAGTTCGCCGATCAGGTCACCCGGCCCGGTGTCGGCAGGGCGCAGCGTCAGTTGCACGTTGTAGCCCGGAAGGTCGCGCGCCAGCAGGAGATAGCGCTCGGCGGTGAAGCGGTTGAACACCTCGCCCTCGGTCAGCTTGCCGAGGTATTGCTCCAGCTTGGCCTCGGCGCCGCGCGTCTCGCCGCGCGCCCGCACTGCGGTCACCCGGGCATAGAGCACTTCCATGCGCACTTGCCCGTTCTCGATCCGCTGGGCGGGCACCTGCACCGCAGCAAGATAGCCTTTGCTGCGCAATATCGTGGCTGCAGCATCGCGCACTTCACACAGCACGGCGATAGGTTGCAACTGCCCCGCATAGGGCTTCCACGCGGGCGCCAGCTCTGCAGCATCGGCACCCTTCAGCCCGCCGAAAACCACCTCGCCGATGGTGACGGTAATGTCCTTGAATTGCGGATCGGCCAGCGGACAGGGAGAGCGCTCGATCCCGCCTTCGATGGAAAGCCGCGTCGGCGCTTCGGGCGGCGGTGCGGTGATGCCGCGCAGTTCATCGCGGGTCGGAATGTTTGCAGTCTGGGCCTGTGCTGGCGCGGCTACGCCTGCTGCCATCAGCATCCCGGCCATCCCCACGGCGGTCGCCAGATGCCCCTGCGTTGGTCGAACCTGCGCCGAACGGGCCTGCGCCAACCTCAAAAACTGCATCCTGATGCCCCCGTCGCCCCACTTGGAATCTTCGACGCGGCCCGAGTTTTGTTATTTTTTATTAACAGCGCTTGTAGGTGGAAGACTCGCCATGTTGCAAACGAAATATAGCCCGAAACGCTATCCAGCGGCTGTCAGGACAGGCTATTTCCTGCGTCAGTGACCGTCAGGATTTCAGCCGCCGGCAGCCTCGCCTCGAACCGCGCGCCTTCGGGCAGGAGGCTGTGCCGCGCCGTCCCGCCAAGGCCCCCGCCCAGCATCCGCTCAAGCGTGCGCGTGCCAAAGCCCTTGTGCCCCGAAGCGACGACCGGCGGGCCACCCTCCTCCACCCACGAAAACGTCAGCGTTCCGGCATCCTGATCCATCGCCCAGGCAATGCGCACCCTGCCCGCCTCATTCGAAAGCGCGCCGTGCTTGCAGGCATTGGTCGCCAGTTCGTGCAGCACCATGCCGAAAGCGTGGACTGCCTTGGGATTGAGCTCCAGCGGTGCGCCCTCAAGCAACACCCGGTTGCTGGTGACATTCGTGAACACATCGAGCTGGCGCAGGATCAGCTTGTCCAGCTGCGCGCCGGTCTGGTATTTGCCCATCAGCAGATCGTGCGATGCGGCAATCCCGATGATCTTGCTCGAAACGATCTTTTCCAGCTCCTGCGCCGATGCGGCCGAGCGCGCGCTGGTCTTCACCACCGCGCCGATCACCGTCAGCAGGTTCTTGATGCGGTGGTTCGCCTCGCCCAGCACCAGTTCGACCTGCTCCTGCGCCTGCTTGCGGGCCTGAATGTCGGATACCACCGAGATGAAGTTCATCGGCGTGCCGTCCGCATGGCGCAGCAGCGAGACGCTCAATTCCCCCCAATGCACCGCGCCATCCGGCAGGATATAGCGCTTTTCCATCGCATAGGATTCGATTTCGCCCGCCAGCAACTGCCCGAGCAGGCCCAGATCGGCATCAAGATCGTCGGGATGGGTCAGGTCCTGAAAGGTCAGGTCCAGCAATTCATCCTGCCCGCGCCCCAGCATCTGGCAAAAATAGTCGTTCACCCGGATGAACCTGCCGGTGACCGAGACATGCGCCACGCCGACATTGGCCAGATCGAAGGTCCGGCGGAATTGCTCCTCGCTTTCGCGCAAGCCATCATGCTCTGCCACGAGGCTTTCAAGCCGCGCGACTTCAGCCCGCAGGCGGGCCAGTTCGAGTTCGGCATTGTCGTCTGCAGAACCCATTGAAACTCCAGCGTGGGCGGGCATCGGCCTTGGCGATTACCGGGGCATTACTCCCGTTACATTGCGCCACGTACCAGTTTCAAGTGTTACGTGAAATTACGCAGCAACATTTGATAGCGGTCGCACGGATAGTCGAAATAATTGTTATATGCCCGTTACTTACAAGCTTCCTCGCCCGCCGGACGCGTAGGCGCCAGAACCTTCGGTGCCCTCGCATGTTGTGACCGCGCCCACACGGCGCCCGCTGAAGAACCCGGCGAATTGGTCATGGGCGCGATTCGGTGCGGCTCCCCGATCAGGCCGCCGCCACGAAGAACAGGCCTGTCGCCACCGCGCCCAGCCCGCTGCGCACCGCGTGCAGACGTCCCCAGCGAACCAGCAGGGCGCGCACTTCGCCGCCAGGCCCCGCCGTTGCGGCCATGAGCTTCCGGTTGGTCGGCATGATCCCCAGCATCGTGAACGGCCAGTTTGCCAGGATCACCGCCGCGCCCGCCAGCCACAGCACGTTTCCGTCCAACCACCACTGGCCGATACCGAACAGGCCCGAGACGACGGCCACGCTCGCCTGCATCGCAAATCCGCGGCTGTACGATGGCCCCCACTGCGCCAGCGCCGCGCGGTCATCCAGCCCGAGCCTTGCGGGATGTTCGGCCAGCGTGATGTAAACCGCAGCCCCGAAAAAGATCGCCGCCATCACCAGCGCTGCAAGTCCCGCCACCGTCCTGTCCCCTCTGTCCGCCCGGCAAGGCTACCGCGTTTCCACGGATAAACACACCCATAGCGTCACCGCTGACCTTGCTGCAATCAGGGACAAGGCGCAGAGTTCTGGTAAGCGGAGACGAAGCAGCAGCCGCTATTCCGTCAGCACATCAAAGCATGTGGACTGAAACCCCCTTTTCAGTCTATAATCGCGCCATGGCGGCATCCCCCCTTCCCTTCTCTGCCTTGCCCTGGACGCCTGCGCTGGCTTCTGCCCTTGCCGACGCCAGCGCCGCGCTGGCGCGTCTGGACGCCCGCGTCTGCGCCTCTTCGCTCGCACCGGGATGGAAACTGCGGGCGAGCTGGACCGGCTATGCCGCCGCGCTCCACCTCCAGCATTCGCAGATCGAGGAAATCGACATTATTGCCGAGCGCTGCGGGCTGCGTCTGCCCGCTCGCCCGGTTCCGCGCACCGAGGACGAGCCGTTTGCCGCCTATGAGCCATGGCTTGCCGCGCTGCACGAACCCGAGAGCCGCCACTGGTCAGACGGCCTGCCGTTCACTTTCGATGCCCCCGCAGGCTGGCATGATGCCCCGGCGCTCATCCGCGCGCTGACCCTGCTCGATCTGTCGGCCCGCGCCGACCGCACCATGGGTCCGTGGCTCGCCTTCCCCCTCATCCTGCGCCGCATGGACCTCACTCGCGCAGCCCTGCCCTGCATGGTCGCCGGAGACGCCGCGCAGCGCACCTTGCGCGACGCCCGCCCCGTCCTGCTCAAGCGCCTGCTCAAACAGGTCGCCCGCGCCGCCCAGGACGGTCTGGAACGGCTTGACCGGCTTGAAGGTGCTACCCGCCGCGCCGCCGCCGCAATCGCTGCAGAACACCGCCCCGGAAAACTCACCGATCTTGCCCGAATCGCCCTCACCCGCCCGTGCCTTGCCGCACGCACGCTTGCGCCCGCAATCGGCATCACGATCTCGGGCGCAGGGAAATTGCTTGAACGGGCAAACCACCTCGGGCTCATGGCCGAGATCTCGGGCCGCGAATCCTGGCGTACTTACGTTACCCCGGATATCGCCACGACGCTCGGGCTCCGCCCCGCCGACCGGGGCCGCCCGCCGCTGGGGAACAAGGCACCGCCTGAGGTCGGTGACATCCTGCGTTCGTTCGACGCTGAAATGGCCGAGATCGAGGCGCGGCTCGCGCGGTTGGGCATTGGCGGGGATGACTGACTCCGGTGGGCTTCCCCTCCCCCCATTCAACACCAAGCCAAAGGCTTCTGGTGCGGTTAGACTGGTTTATCCTTAGTTAGACAGGTTAAGGGCTTCCGGTCCCTTCCCGACTCGCGGATTTTGCGGGCGTTTGAGCGCATGCCCTGTTCCCGGAATGTCGGCTCTGCGTTCCTGATGGATCGGCCCGGCGTTCCCGTTAGTCCGATGATCTGTTCCCGATGGATCGAAGGACGCGGAAATGCCGTTCCTGATGTATCGATGGCCCCGAAAGCACCCCGGTTCTGTTCCGGCCATTGAATCACTTTCCAACAAACTCCAACAATAGAGGTTCAAATATCGGGGATAACCCCGCGCCGTTACCTCGCAGGTTCAATGCCGTGCAACACGGCCCGACACATCGGGAACGGCGCGCCTTGCACGGCACGGACTTTCCGGAACGCAGGCTGCCTGATGGGGCACGTTTCTGATGGTTGTGATGGCCGACACGGTGCCTGCAGAAGAATGTTTCCCCGGGGAAACATCTGACGATCATGGCGCTTGCAGGCGGAACCGGCCCCATGCAGTGCACAGTCGCTCAGCGTCGCAGGGTGTGGGCGTGCTTTTCGTGGTGGCGTTTGACCCAGCCGATGAAGGCCTTCTGCCAGTTGGCCGGTAGCCGCACGGGATCGGCGCCCACCCAGCGTTCGAACTCGGCGTGGAGCGCGTGGAGATCCCACCCCGGACAAGTCTCGCGCAAGTGGTCTGCCGTCTCTCCGGCGATGAAGCCACGGTTGGCGGCATCGCTCATCCCGGCCACCGATTTGCGGATAAGCGCGGAGGCATCGACGGTTTCGGCGAAATGTTTCCCCGGGGAAACTTTTTCCGGCGCCATTTCGGCGGCTGCGGGAGTGCTCCCCGTCACCGCATTCCCGCCAAACAACACCCGTTCGTCCTGAGCCTGCCCACCGACGTTCTGCCCCGCTTCCGGCAGCCGCTGGTCCGCGCCATCCTTGCCGTCCACCCGGCGCATCCGCAGGAGCGGCTCTGCGCCCCTGCCCTGTTCGACCGAGAGGCCGTAGCCCGGTAGTGCGTCCTTTTCGGCCAGCTTGAGGATTTCGAACTTGAAACGGCGGTATTCGCCTTCCGCGCCCGATTTCTCGAACAGGACCGGCATCGAGATGGCAAAGCCTTCCTCGCCCGCGCCGCCTGCGTGCTTGCGCGCCACCTTGTAGAGCCAGCGCTCGCGCCCGCCGGTGATGTCGAAATAGGCGCGGTCGATCGACAGCACGCCGCCCTTCATCATCACGCCTTCCCAGAACCAGTTGGAAAGCTCGATGGTCATGCCGCGCGACCGCTCGGTCTTTTCATCGACCAGCTGGGTCCAGCCATCGAGCCACGAGAATGTGGCTTCGCGCCGGTTCTCCGCACGGATGTTGGTCTTGATCGTGGTGGCGACGAGGCGGTCGAGGCCTTGCCCCAGCAGTTCATAGGCGCGGCCCGTGGTCGGGCGGCCAATGGCACGGAGCAGGTCGTAAGGCATCAGGTGCAGCTTGCGCGGCACGTCGTTCACGCCCCGGCGCGCCATGTCGGCCAGCACGCTGGCGCAATAGATCAGGATGTCGGCGTCCCAGATCGTGGCCATGCCATAGTCCGGGCTGGCCGAGACGTGGACCCACAGCTTGCCGTCGGGCGAGGTGTAATCGATCGGCTTCACCCGCTTCGACTTGGCGAGGCTGAAGAACGGACGCTCCATCATCTCGCGCTGATCGCGCAGCGGCATGTCCGCCACATAAGGCAGAAACAGATCGAACTGATCGTTGCCGAGATGTTTGCGCTGTTTGGTCATGCGGGGCAGGGGAGGGGGCAAGAGAGGGGGGCAGTCAAAATGTTTCCCCGGGGAAACATTTTTCCAGGCACCGCTCGGTGCGGTGCAAGCCTAGCTCCTGTTCCTCTCGCAAGAGGGACGGGGCGAGGGCACGTTTCCAGCTTCCGCAACAACGGAATTTCCCGCAAAATCGCACGGAAAAAAGTTTCCCCGGGGAAACATTCTCCAATAAGTATATGAAATTGCGGAATATTCGCCATCAGCGCTGCAATCCCAACCCGCTTTCCTCCAGATCCATCAGCGCATCGTGGACGATCTCGAGCAGGCGCCTGGTGTCGACGCCCGAGCCTGCGTGGAGGCGCAAGGTGACGCCTTGGCGGTTGGACGATTGCACGGTAATCGCGGTGCGCCCGTGGGCGCCCTCGTAGGTGCGGGGGGCGGTGCGTTCCTCGGCCACCTTCGGCGCGGCGAGGAGACGGGCGATCACTTCATTGGCGCCGAGGGCGGGGGTGCCGCGCGCGCGGCGTTCCTCCTGCTGGCGGGTGATGGTGCGCGCCTCGCGCAGGATCGCGGGGGTCGCGCTGCGATCATCGAGCGCCTGTGCCAGCGGATAGGCTGGCTTGAGCTGGACATCGGCGGGACTGGCGAAAGCGGCCAGCACCGCATCGGGGATGCTGGCAACCTTGAGCATCTTCGACAGCCAGCCCTTCGACAGCTTCAGCCGCTCGGCCATGCGGCTCATGTGGTTGCCATAGTGATCGTGCAGCGCCTGCGCATAATTGCGCGCGCGTTCGAGATCGGACACGTCCTTGCGCGCGCGGTTCTCCAGATCGGCAAGGCGGAACGCGGCTTCGTCATCAAGCACGACAACTTGCGCGACGAACTGCATTTCCGGATAGGAATTGGCGCGCAGCCACGAGATCGACCAGTGGCGGCGGGTGCCCGCGATGACCTCGAATTCATGGTCGGGGTCGCCATCGACCCGGCGGACCATGGCAGGGACTTTCTGCCCGCCTTCGGCAATGATCGAATCGATCAGCTCACCGCACGATTCCTCGGACAGATGTTCGTAGGAGCGGGCATTGCCCTTCCACACGCGCACCCGCGCCGGATCGAGCAGCAGCTGCGTCACCTGCCGCACTTCGCCGCTGGCGACGCGGGCCAGCGCGGATTCGCGGCCGAGCAGGGTGGTGCCGCGCATCCGGTCGGGACGGGGCGGGGCGGGAGGAGGGGTGTCCTCCATCACGCTGCTATCGCCGGGTTCGGCTTTGGTCTGGACAGCCTCATCCGCCAGAAGGGCGGCGAGATAATCGGATTGCTTACGCGCCATGGCTCACCTCGAATCGGGAAGAGCGGAACATATTGTGAACATTGCTCTGTAGGAAAGGCGGTTCGTGCCGGTGTGGCGTGTGTCCTTCGACAGGCTCAGGACGAACGGGGGTTGAGGGGAGGGTGCTATGTAAAATCCTGTTCACGTAGCGCCAGCCAGCGCGTCCTTCGACAACCTCAGGACGGACGGGGATTGGGGGGATCTCGGGATGAGCGGAGGTTTGGGGGATGGTTCCTTCAGGCCCTGTATCCCAGAACCCGTTCGTCCTGAGCCTGCCCGAGGACACGCGCAAATCACGCATGGATCACATCCTCCTCGCGCGCAGGGGCAACACGGCCCCAGCCAGCGCGGACGAGCTGTTCGATCTGGCCGAGGGCCTCATCGAGATTGGCCTTGCAGCGCTTGTGCGTGCGAGGGGTGCCGATGGGCTTTTCGAGTTCGTAGATCGTCATCATCCGAAGCGCCGCGTGGCTGATTTCGGCACTTTCGAGGATCGGCACGGGCAGCAGGGCGGGGCCGAAGGTCTGCTCCATGATGGTGCGGACCATTTCGTGACTGGGATCGCCGCCATCGAACTTGGAGCAGATCAGCCGGACGAAGCTGTAATCCACCGCGATGCCGGCCTCGATCAGCTGGGCGATGACCTGATCCATCATCGAGAGAAACTGCACGGTGGAGCAGAAATCGGGCGTGGTTGCAGCGAGCGGCACCAGCAGCGCGTTGGCGGCCTGCATCACCGCGAGCGAAATCGTGCCCAGGGCCGGCGGCGGATCGAGGATCACGATGTCGTAATCACGCGCCATGTCCATCAGGCCCGCTTTCAGCTTGCGGAAGCGCGCGGCGAGGACCGACTGGCCATCGGCGCCCGAAGCGGCGAGTTCATATTCCACATCGAAAAGTTCGAGGTTCGACGGGATCAGATCGACATTGGGCCAGGGCGTGCGCTTGACCGCGTAGAGCAGGTCGGTCTGGGTCGGGTCGATTGAAAGATAAGGATAAAGCGTTTCATCGCGGGTGATGTTGAAATGCGGGTTGAAGCCGAACAGCGTGGTGGTGGTGGCCTGACTGTCGCAATCGACGACCAGCACGCGGTAACCCTGCACGCCGAAATAGTGCGCGAGATGCGTGGTGACGGTGGACTTGCCGACGCCGCCCTTGAAGTTCTGCACGGCGATGATCGCAGGCACATCGCCCGGCGCGCGGGCAGGGGAGGCGCCCAGCACGTCGCGCATGCGCAACATGTCTTCCATCGAATAACCGAGGCGGCGTCCGTTCTCTCCGGCAGGCGGCGGGGGCAGACGGCCATCGTCTTCGGCCATGCGGATGCGATTGGTCGAGCAGCCCAGCAATTGCGCGGCTTCCGCAATCCCGTAGCGGACGCTAAGCTCCTTGCGGCTTTCAGGCAGAAAGGCTTTGCGGCGCAGGCGCTCGATCATGCGCTCACCCGCTGAGGCAAGATCGCCGATCTGGCTGACGATTGAATTGGATTCGGCCATGCTGCGCCTTCTTGAAGGTATTCCGCAACGGTATTAGCGGATAACCTTCAAGCGCGCAATGAAACTGCTGGATGCACGCAATTGCCCGCATCCAGCATGAACGTCAGGCTTTATCGGCTTCGGTGAAGACTTTTGTGCGGTTTGCCGCCCAGTTCATCAGGGCTTCGGTGCGCAGGCGCGCGCCTTCAGGGTCGGCTTCGAGCGGCAGCACCGAATCGACGATCGCATCGAAGTGCTGGCGCAGGGCGTCTTTCGCCTCGGGGTAGGGGATGATGTAGAGCTGGTTGGCGATGATCGCGGCCTTGACGTGCCCGGCCAGTTCCACCGGGTCCATGCCGTGCTGGTGGATCGAATGGAGCGAGGCGATGGAATCTTCGTTCTCGACATAGCCGCTGGAGCCGAACTGCGCGGGCCGGAGGCGGCTGGCCTCGGCGATGTTCGATTTGATGTTGGCCGGGCACAGGACGGAGACGCCGATGCCATGCTTTTCAAGGCCCTGGCGGTAGGATTCCATCAGGTTGATGACCGCGGCCTTGGCGGCGGAATAGGGCGCCGCGAGCGCGCTGCCCATGAGGCCGCCCAGGGACGAGGTGGTAACGATGTGGCCGGGCTTGCCGCTGGCGATCATGCGCGGAACGAAGGTGACCATGCCATTGACCACGCCGCCAAGGTTGACGCCCATGATCCAGTCGAAATCGTCATAGGATGTGAGTTCGACCGGCCCGAAGCTGTTGACGCCTGCGGTGTTGAACAGGAGCGTGGGCGCGCAGCCGAATGCGGCCTCGACATCGTCCGCGACGCGGGCATAGGCGGCGCGGTCCATGATATCGAGGACGAAGCCGCGCGCGTCGATGCCCTCTGCCTGAAGGCTGGCGACGGCGGCGTCCACCGCTTCGGCGCGGATATCGGCGACGGCGATGCGCGCGCCTGCGCGGCCGAAGACTTGCGCCTGACCCAGACCTGCGCCCGATGCGCCGCCGGTGATGAACGCGAGTTCGCTATCGAATGTCTGCATGGATAGTGGCTCCTCAGCCCGTGATTATTTGTTAGCTTTACTTACAAAAATACGGGCGACGGGGCAAGCGTGTTGGCCGAGCAGGCGGAGAGCATGAAGGCGGCTTAGGCAATGATCCGTAGGGCCAGAAACGCGCGTGGTTAATTCACGTTAGGCCATGGCTGCTGACGTTCGCCGGATTCCGCAAGGCGATCGGAGAATACTCGCATGACCAAGCAAGTGCCGATGGCTGATTTCGTGGGGCAGGAACCGGTTTCCCTGGCCGATGCCGGATTGCTGGCGCACCGCTTCGAAGCCTTGGCCAAGGCGCTGGCGATTTGCCAGTATGAACCCGATGGCAAGGTGATGAGCGCCAATGAGGCCTATCTGTCGCTGACAGGTTTTGCCGGCGAAAGCCTGATCGGCCAGCCCTTTACGGTTCTGTTCGCGGCAGGATACGTGCCCGAGGACACTCTGGCATGGTGGGGCGTGCTGGCGCGCGGCCAGAGCCAGACGGCACTGCGCAGGCATGCCGCGCAGGACGGCCGCTCGGTGTGGCTGCGCGAGGTCTTCGTGCCGACGATGGAGGACGACCGTCTGGTATCGGTGCTGTGCTACGCAATCGACGTTACCGAGACGCATCAGCGTTCCGCCGAGCAGGCCGGGCAGATTGCCGCGATCAATCGCAGCCACGCCATGATCGAGTTTGATCTTTCGGGCAACGTCTTGTGGGCGAACGACAATTTCCTGAAGGCGATTGGCTGGTCCCTGCCCGAAATCAAGGGGCGGCATCACCGCATGTTCTGCGATGCCGAAGTTGCAGGGTCAGCCGAATACGCGATGTTCTGGGAAAAGCTGGCCCTGGGCGATCACGTCAGCGGCGAGTTCAAGCGCAAGCGCAAGGACGGCGCGGCGCTGTGGATCCAGGCCAGCTACAATCCGATCCTCGATCCCGAGGGCAATCCGGTGAAAGTGTGCAAGATTGCCGCCGACATCACTGCCGAAAAGCTCAAATCCAATGAATACGAGGCGAAAGTTACCGCGATGGGCCGGGCGCTGGCCGTGATCGAGTTCGATCTGGACGGCAACGTGCTGACCGCCAACGACAATTTCCTCAGCACCATGGGCTATTCGTTGCGCGAGATCATTCAACAGCATCACGCGATGTTCTGTTCGCCCGATTTCGTGCGGACGAAGGACTATGCCGAGTTCTGGCTCAAGCTCAATCGCGGCGAGCATCATGCAGGGCGTTTCCACCGCGTCGGCAAATATGACCGCGATGTGTGGATTCAGGCGACCTACAATCCGATTCTCGATCTGCATGGCAAGCCGGTGCGGATCGTCAAATTCGCTTTCGACATTACCGATCAGGTCAAGATGGAGCGCGAGATCGAAGCGCGCTCGGCAGAGCTCAGCGGGCTGGTCGAGCGGCTTTCAAGCTCGATTGCGGCGATCGGCGATGCCACCTCGACAGCAGGCGGGCTTGCCGAAAGTACGCGCGGCGATGCGCAGAAGGGCATGGAGGCACTGGCCAAGGCGATCGAAGCGATCGAACTGATCCAGACCTCTGCCTCCGGGATTGCCGATACGGTGGCGATCATCGGCGAGATTGCCGGGCAGACGAACCTGCTGGCATTCAACGCCGAAATCGAGGCGGCGCGCGCGGGCGAACATGGCGTGGGCTTCAGCGTGGTGGCGGGCGAAGTGCGGCGGCTGGCCGAACGTTCGTCTACCGCCGCGCGCGACATCAGCCGGTTGATCGAGGAATCGCTGGGCCGCATCGGGCTTGGCACCGCGCGCAGCCACGAGGCATCGAGCGCGTTCGACGGCATCGTTGATTCGGTGCAGCGCACCGGCAGCGCGATCACGGCGATCAGCTCGTCCGCCGCATCGCAGGAAGAAGTTTCGGCCGAAGTCGTGACGCTGATTACCCGGCTGGCCGCTGTGACCGGCGCCTCGCAGGGGACCGCTGCAGGCATGAACGGACGGTGACAGGGCAAGGGGCTCTCCCTGCGACGGGTTCTGCGCTGCACGGGCTGGCGCGGATCGGCACGCTGTTCCTGGCGGTTCCGATCGAGGGCATCCGCGAAGTGGTGCCGCACCCGGCGCGGCTGGCGGCGCTGCCCCGGACCCTGCCGGAAATGCGCGGCGGGCTGGACTTGCGCGGCGCGGTGGTGCCGGTGATCGACATTGGCGGGCTGGTTTGCACAGGCGCGGAAGACGATGGCCCGGAAGTGGCGCATGACCGCCGCGAGCGGGTGATCATGGTGCTGCGCACGAGGCGGGGCGTTGTCGGCATCTGCGTCGACGAAATCTGCGGGGTGGTCGATCTTTCGCGCGAGCGGCAGACCGTGTTTGAACTGGTGGCCAGCGATATCGGTGCATCGTGCGGACTGGTGGCGGCGGGCTTTGCCTGCGACGGGCGCACAGGCGTGGTGCTGGACACGGAGGGGCTTGCCGCGCTGCCGGGGCTGATCCTGGCCGAGGACCGGCTGGTGGCGCAGACCGGGCAGGCCCTGGGCGGGCCGCCGGTCCTGATGTTTGCCGTGGGCGCGCATCGCTTCGGGCTTTGCGCCAACGCGATCGAGGCGACCTTGCCGCGCGGTGTGGTGCTGCCCGGCCCGGTGGCCGATCCGGTGTGGATCGGGCGGGTGAAGTCGGGCGGGAGCCTGGTGCCGCTGATCGATACCTTGCGCCTGCTCGGGCTGGGGCAATGCCCGCCCGCGCGCGAGACAGCGAGCGTGGTTGTGCGGCTGGCGGGCGGCGGGCGCGTGGCGCTGTGCATCGACAGCGTGATCGACATGGTCCGGCAGGGGCCGGATGCCGCGTTCGGGATGCAGGGCTTCAGCATGGGCGAAGACGGTGGCGAAGGGTTGATCACGGGCATCCAGCCGGGAACCCCGCCAACCCTCATCCTTGGCTCCGAAGCGCTGGCGGCCCATCCGCAGCTGGCCAATCTGGCAAGCCTGGCCGAGCGCGATGAGCGTGAGGATTCGGGCGAACGCAGGATGCGCGGCAGCGACCCGCTGGCGTCGCGGCAGCCGTTCCTGATTTTCACGCTGGGCGATGACCAGCACGCCGTATCGCTCGATCAGGTGACCGAGATCCTGCCTTACGATGCCGCGACGATGATCGACTTGCGCCACGCTGAAGGGCCATTCAGCGCGATGATCGCGCACCGGGCGGCGGCGGTTCCGGTGATCGGCTTCGGCGCGGGCGAAGCGGGGCGGGCAGATGGCGCGAATCCGGGCTACGTGATGATTGCCGGGACCGGACCGCGCCGCGCCGGATTCCTGATCGACGGGCTTTGCGCGGTCGAGCGACATGCGATGCGGCGGGTTGCGAGCGGCGGTGCGGCAGCGCGCGCTGGCTTGCCCGGCCCGGTGATCCGCACGCGCGAAGGGCGCACATGCGCGGTGCATGATCTGGTCGCGATGATCGACCGGGTGCATCTGGCCTCATCCGGCGCGCGGGTCTGATTCCGGCGGCGCGGAATGAGACTTTTTTGCATTGCTCCCATATGGGTGATTTTATGGCACGGCGCGGCGTTCACAAGCGGCGTTTGAATTGCCGGACAGGCAAGCATTAGAGGGATCACCGATGACCGACGCGGAGCTTGCCGCCCACCTTGCCGACCACGCCGGACGCCTGCTGCTGGCCGTGCGCGAAGCCGCGATGTTCAGCCCCAAGGCGCTGGGCAAGGCGGGGGATGCGACCGCCAACCAGTTCCTCGTCCACGCCTTGCGCGAGCAGCGCCCCGATGACGGGCTGCTTTCGGAAGAGGAAAAGGACAACCTCGACCGTCTGGGATTTGCCCGCACATGGATCGTCGATCCGGTGGACGGCACGCGCGAATATGGCGAGGCGCGCGCCGACTGGGCGGTGCATGTGGGCCTGGCCATCGACGGCGTGGCGAGCATTGGCGCGGTCGCGCTACCGGGATTTGGGCAGGGCGCGGGGCTTGTCCTGCGCACCGATCAGCCGCGCGATGTCCCGCCTGCGCCCGAACGGCTGCGCATGGTTGTCAGCCGCACCCGCCCCGCGCATGAAGCGGTGGCCGTGGCCGAACTGATCGGTGCCGAACTGGTGCCGATGGGCAGCGCGGGCGCCAAGGCGATGGCGGTGATTCTGGGCGATGCCGACATCTATCTGCATTCGGGCGGGCAGTTCGAATGGGATTCGTGCGCGCCGGTGGCCGTGGCGCTGGCGCACGGGCTGCACTGTTCGCGCATCGACGGCAGTCCGCTGGTCTACAATCAGGCCGAAACCTATATGCCTGATCTGCTGATCTGCCGGAAGGAGCACGCCGAGATGGTGCTGGGCCACGTTGCCGCAGTCCACGCGGGAATCAAGACGGGCGACTGATCAGGGGGCGATGCCCCAGTCGCCGATGATCCGGACGACGTGTTCGCAGCGATAGGGCTTGGGCAGGAAGTGTTCGGCGTCTGACAGGGGGCGGGTCATTTCCGCATAGCCGGTGGCGTAGATCACGCGGATGCCTGGGACGATTTCGCAGGCACGGCGGCCAAGTTCCCAGCCATCGACCGAGCCGGGCATCCGCACGTCGGTGAACAGCACGTCGAAAGTTTCACCGCGGTTGAGGATGGCCAGGGCCTCGTCGCCGTTGGCGGCCTCGGCCACCGCAAAGCCGGCGTCGGTGAACTCGTCTACGGCAAGTTCCCGCACCAGAAATTCGTCTTCAACAATCAGCAACCGTGCCATCATTATCCTTGGCGTCTTCCCCGGCGTTTCCGATGTTCTGTCCGGCGAACAAAAGCCTTACGACAGTTCCTGTTCCGGGCGTAGAGTCAAATTCCAGCCTGCCGCCGGTCTGCGTGACGAAGCCATAGACCTGACTTAATCCCAGTCCGGTACCCGAACCGACCGGTTTTGTCGTGAAAAATGGCTCGGTTGCCCTTTCGAGTGTGTCAGGCGCCATGCCGCAGCCGGTGTCCCGCAGGGCGAGCGCGACCTCGCCACCTGCCAGCGCGCGCGTCGACAAGTGGAGTTCGCCGCGATGATCGAGCGCGCCGTCCATCGCATCGCGGGCATTGAGCGCGATGTTGAGAATGGCGCTTTCAAGCTGGCTGCGATCAAGTTCGAGCAGCGGAAGATCCGGGGCGAGATCGCAGCTGACGACGATATGCTCGCCCATCGTGCGTTCGAGCATGGCGGTGATCGAGCGGACCACGGCGTTGAGGTCCACCTCCTCGCGCGAGAGCGGCTGCTTGCGCGCGAAGGCGAGCAACTGTCCGGTGAGCGTGGCGGCGCGTTCGCTGGCGGCGAGCGCATTGGTGAGGCTGCGGGTCACTTGCGGCTGCTCGGCCGACACGCGCAGGGCGCGCTCAAGATTGCCGCTGATCACGGTGAGCAGATTGTTGAAATCGTGCGCGATCCCGGCGGACAGCTGGCCGACGGCCTGAAGCTTGTGCGACTGGCGCAGCATTTCCTCGGCGCGCTCGCGCTCGGCCACTTCGGCCTTGAGCTGGTCGAGCGCCAGTTGCAGCTGGCGGGGCGAGGGCAGGGCCACGAGTTTGGGCAGCATCGGCCAGAGCGCGATGGCGGTGCCGATCGAAACGAGCGCGGTGAGCGCCTTGACCGCGCCTTCCAGCCCGTAGGCCGGCACCCACAGGACAAGAATGCTGAGCACATGGGTGGTGCCGCAAGCGAGGATGAAGGCCGCGAACAGCGCGAGAATCCAGCTCATCTCGATATCGCGGCGGCACCTGATGAACAGCCACAGCGCGATGGGGATCGAGAAATAGGCCGCCGCGATCACCGCGTCGGCCAGGACATGGGTCCAGATCAGCGCCGGGTCCCACAGCAGGCAATAGCCGTGCGGGGCAAGGCCCTGAAGGAACAGATAGCGATGGAGTCCTTCGAACATCGTCATCCCTTGTGCTGTTTTTTCCGGATCGACCTTGGATATAGGCTAACACGCTGATGTCCATGCTGAAACCGGGGGGGATGGAACGCGCGGGACATGCCATGACGCGACGTGCAAGTTGTCGATAAATCCGCTATGGAGGTGACATGGCGAATCTTGGGGGTTCCGCACGGTCCGGAGCGCAGTTGCGCGAAATTGCGGCGCGATTGCGCGAGGCTTATGTCGTCCCTGTCTCGGACGACCTGACCATTTCCGATCTGATGGCCGCGCTCGACAGCCCGGAGCTGCGCGCGATCCTGGCCGAGATGCAGTGTTTGCGCGACGAGGAACTCGCGCAGCTCGAACGCCTGCTCTCGCGCCACGCGGCCAACGACCGCTAACCTCTTTGCTTCGTTGCACTTTGCGCGATTGCGCCGTCCGGCAATCCTGTGCAGGTTGTTTGCCAGTGTTCAGGGGGACTTGGCTTGCGTAGCGGATTGCGGCTTTCGGCGATTGTACTGGGCTTGATGGCCGGACCGGCATGGGCCGGTGAGGCGGTGCTTTATGGACCGGCGCCAAAATGGGTGGACTTGCGCGCATCGGGTGCGATCGAAACACGCTCTGCCACACCGCTGGCCTTGCTCGACGTGCAGCACCGTATCGAGGGCGAGACGCTCACCGCCTATGTCGATCAGGCGATCAAGTTTGCCAGTCCCGAGGCATTGACTCAAGGCGGCACGAGCACGGCGGCATGGCTGCCCGACAAGGGCGACCTGACCGTCCACCGCGTCGAGATTCTGCGCGGCGGGAAAGTGATTGATCTGCTAGGGGGCGGGGCGCGCTATGAGGTGCTGCGCCGCGAGACCGGCCTTGAACGCCGCCAGCTTGACGGGCAGTTGACCGCAACGCTGGCGATTCCGGGCCTGCAACTGGGCGACGTGCTGCGAATTGCCTATAGCCAGACCACGCGCGACAAGGCGCTGCAGGGCAAGGTCCAGATCGATACGCCGCTGCTGACGCTGCCGGTCGAGGCGGGCTTTGCGCGCACGATGGTATCCTGGCCGGAAGGCGCGCCGGTCAAGTGGCAGGCGGGTCCGGCGGTTACCGGCGCGGCTGAAACCGTGAAGCAGGGCTGGCATGTGGTGACGCTGCAGATGCCACTGCCCAAGCGTGACGAGATGCCGGCCGCAGCCCCTTCGCGCTTTGTCCGTTCGCCGTCGCTGGAAGTGACGAACTTTGCCAGTTGGGAGGAAGTCTCGCGCGTGTTCGCGCCGCTTTATGCCACCGGCGAAGCCCTGCCCAAGGGGAGTCCGCTGGCCGGTGAAGTGGACAGAATTGCCGCAGCCAGTGCCGATCCGCTGACGCGGGCCGCGTTCGCCACGCGGTTGGTGCAGGACAAGATCAGTTATCTGATGAACGGGATGTCGGGCGGGAATTATGTTCCGCAGGCACCGGCGCAGACGTGGGAAGCGCGCTTTGGCGATTGCAAGGCCAAGTCGTTGCTGCTGCTGACCCTGCTGCGCGCCCTGGGGATCGAGGCTGAAGTCATCGCGGTGAACAGCCGCACCGGCGATGCGGTGCCGGAATCGCTGCCGATGCCTGCCGCGTTCGACCACGTGATCGTGCGCGCGATGATCGGCGGCGTGCCCTATTGGCTGGATGGGACCGCCACCGGGACACGGGCATCGAACATCGCCGAGACGCCGCCGTTCCGCTTTGGTCTGCCGATCCGCGCTGACGGGGCTGCTCTGACAGCGATCGAGCCGCGCGCTCCGGCGTCTGCGGTGATGGTCGCCCGGATGGAGATCGATCAGCGTGCCGGGATCGATATTCCGGCGCTGGTCACCGCGACGTCGACGATATCGGGCATGATGGCGAGCAATCTGGGCGCGGCGGTGCAGCAGGCGAGTGCCGAGCAGAAGAAGCAGATGATCGATTCCTTCGCGGGTTCGATTTTCAAGCAACTGTCCTCGAACGGCGTGCTGGTGACAGACGGCGACATGCAGTTCGACCCTGAGACGGGACTGGCGCAGATCATGGTCAAGGGTATCGTGACCAGCCAGTTTTCCAACCGCGACGGGGCCAAGCGCCTGGACCTGTCTGCGATGTCGAGCGCGAACATCACGGTCGACTTCGACCGTTCGCGCGCGGCGTGGCGGGCGGTGCCGGTCGATCTTGGCGGGGCGCGGCGGCTGCGTGAGGAATTTGTCGTGCTTCTGCCCGAGGACGAACCGGGTTTCCGGCTGGGCGGGAAGCCCGACTACGAGGCCACGTTTGCGGGCACGACGATCACCCGCAAGGGCGCGCTGGACGGTAGCCGCCTGACCGTGAGCGAGGAGCAGATTGCGCTCGGCGGGGAACTGGCAAGTGCCGACTTGCCGGCCGAAAAGGCCAAGGCAATGCGCCTGCGCAATACCGTGCCGTTCCTGACCTCGCCGCTCGGCGCTGCGCGATCTTGGCGTTATGGCACACCGCGGCTCAAGGCGCGGCTGGCAGCGGTCGAGGCCGCCTATGCCCGCGCCATCGCGCGTGAACCTGCCGCCGAACAGACCACCGCGCTTCTGGCGCGCGCCCACTTCCGTGCAGGCACATACGATCTGGAAGGGGCGATTGCCGATTATGACAAGGCGATTGCGCTTTCGCCCGATGCGGAAACCTATTTCCGGCGCGGAGCAGTCAAGAAGGAACTGGGCCGGACCGACGCCGCGATTGCCGATTACCGCGAAGCCTTCGCGCTGGCACCCGGCGTCAATACGGCGATGCCGCTGGCGGACCTGCTCGGGGCTGCGGGCAAGAGCGAGGAAGCGCTGCGTCTGCTGACCGAATATGACGACATGGGCGACGAGCATGTCGGCGTGGTGCAGGTGCGCGCGGATGTCCTCGCCCTTGCGGGCAAGCGCGAGGAAGGTCTGAAGGAAATCGCGGCGCTGATCGAGGAGAAGCCGGGCGACACCTCGCTGCTCAACGCATCGTGCTGGTTTCGTGCGCGGTTCCGCGTTGGCATGGATGGGATGATCGAGGTGTGCAATCAGGCGGTCGAACGCGCGGCGAACCCCGGTGCGGTGCTCGACAGCAGGGCGATGGCCTGGATTGCTGCGGGCAATATGGCCAATGCGCTGGCTGATGCCGAGGCGGCAGTGAAGCTCTATCCCGGGCAGGTGCCGACGCACTATTTGCGCGCGGTGGCGGCTGCGGCACTGGGGCGGCCTGAGGCGGGCGCCGACCTCGCCTATTTCCGCAAGGTCATGCCGGGGATGGTGCAGGAATACGCGCGCTACGGGATCAAGCCCTGAGACGGGGCCATAGCTGCTTGACCGCGCCATTCCCATATGGGAGCGAAGCGGGATGGCCTTTACTTCTGCCGACCAGCGCGAGCTTTACCTGCCCCTGATCGAGGGGATTCACGAGACGCCGCCGTTTGGTCTGTTCATGCGCAATCTTGTGGCGCGGACAGGCGCGCGGCGGGCGTTCATGATCGTGACGCTGGCGAATGCCGCGCCGGACCAGCAACCCGCCGTGCTGCACGTGGCCGCACCGCGCGCCGCGCAGGAGCCGCCGCTCGATTACATGCGGCTCTATGATCTGCGCCTTCACCGCTTCGGCGCGTTGCGGCCAGAGCGGGTCTATGCGCTCGACGAGATGCTCGATTACGACGATCCGGCGCTGCTGGCGGTCCAGCGCGCGGCGCTGGCGGACATGGAGATGCGCCACGCGCGGTTTCTGCGGGTCAGCGCGGGCGATGCCGCCGATGCCTGGCTGGTGCTGGTGCGGCTGCGCGAGGACTTTTCGGCCAGCGCCGTGGCGACGATGGCGAGTATCGCGCCGCACCTGGCATCGGCGTTGCGCACGCTGGTGGCGCTGACCGGGCAGCGCCTGCAGACGGCGCTGGCGCAATCGGCGCTGGCGCGGCTGGGCATCGGCCAGATTGCCATGGACGCGGGCGCGCGGGTCATGGCCGCCGATCCGCAGGCCGAGGCACTGCTGGGCTTTCTGCCCGATCCGGCAGGCGGGGCGGGGCGGCGCTTGCAGGTCCTGCCCGATGTGGCGCGCGCGCTGGAGCGGTCTTGCGCAGAGCTGGCGCGGGGGGAAGGGGGCGCGGTGCGCGTTGTGCGGATCGACGCGCGGCGCGGGATCGACCTGCTGCTGCGCCGCGCCGACCTGTCGCTGGCCGAGCCTGCCGCGCGGCCGCAAGTGATCGGCGTGTTGCGCACCGAGCGGCGCGAGGAGGCCCCCGACGGCGCAGCGGCACTGCAGGCGGTGCATGGCCTGTCCGCGCGCGAGGCGGCGCTGGCGCAGGCGATGTCGTGCGGGGAGCCGCTGGTGGAGGCGGGGCTGGAACTGGGGCTGACGGTGGAAACCGCGCGCAACTATTCCAAGCGGATCTACGGCAAGACCGGGGCTGCGGGGCAGGCCGATCTGGTGCGGATGGTGCTGACCGGCCTGGCTCCGCTGGCGTGAGTGCCTTGCGGGTTCGCAGGTGCAGCACCATGTGTGGGGCTTGATCCGCCGGAGTGCCGCGCTTGACCACTGCCCGAACCCGTATGCCGACGCTGTTCCTCAATCATGGCGGCGGGCCGTGGCCCTGGCTGGAAGGGCCGATGCGGCAGGGCTATGCCCGGCTTGAGGCTTCGCTGCATGGGCTGATCGCCACGCTGCCGCAAGCGCCGCGCGCGATGCTGGTGGTGTCTGGCCACTGGGAGGAGGCGGTGCCGACGGTATCGTCTGCCGCGCAGCCGCCGATGCTCTATGATTATTACGGCTTTCCCGAGCATACCTACCACATCCGCTATGACGCGCCGGGCAGCCCGGAGCTGGCGGCGCGGGTGCGCGATCTGCTGCGCGGCGGCGGGATGGTCTGCGCCGAGGACCCGGCGCGCGGGTTCGATCACGGCACGTTCTCGCTGATGCAGCCGATCCGGCCTCAGGCCGATATTCCGGTGGTGCAGATGTCCTTGATGGAGACGCTCGATCCGGCGGCGCATATCGCGATGGGGCGGCTGCTTGCGCCCTTGCGCGATGAAGGCGTGGTGGTGATCGGATCGGGGCTTTCGTACCACAACTTGCGGGCGTTCGGCGCAGCGGGGGGAGTGGCGGCAGCGGCGTTCGATGGCTGGTTGCGGGCAAGCCTTGTCGGCGCGGACGCTCCGGCGCGTGAGGCCGCGCTGGAGGCGTGGGACAAGGCCCCTGCGGCCCGCGCCGCGCATCCCCGCGCCGAGCATCTGCTGCCGCTGATGGTGGCGGCGGGCGCGGGCGAGGACGGGGCCTGCACGCTCGAGTTCCATCAGGGCGATTTCTTCGGCGGCCTTGCGATCAGCGCGTTCCGGTTTGGTTAGAAAAACGGCACGAACACCGCCCATGCCGCGAGCGGGCCTGCCCCGACGATGATCGCGGCATAGACCATCAGCTTGCGCAGCATCGCAGGGCGCTCGTCCTCGGGCGTGTTGGCGACGATCAATGCGCCGTTGGTCGAGAAGGGCGAGGTATCGACGATGGTGTTGGCAATCGCGATGGCCGAGACGACCGCGATGGGCGAGAGCGCAGAGCCTGCCAGCACCGGCACGGCAAGCGGGATGATCACGCCGAGCAGCGCGGTGGACGAGGCGAAGGCCGAGACGACGCCGGCGAGATAGCACAGCAGCAGCACCGCCAGCGCCGCCGATCCGACCGTGCCGATCATCGCGCTGACCGCGTCGAGCGTGCCCAGCTTGTCGAGCAGGGAGACATAGATGACGATGCCCGAGATCAGCAGGATCGTCGACCAGTCGACGTGTTTTAGCGCGCCGTCCTGCGTGCGCGGGGCGACCACGGCAAGGGCGAGGATCACCATCAGGGCCATGAAGCCGATGTCGACCTTGAACAGCAGCGCGCCGGTGGCAAGCGCGGCAAGGCCCGCCAGCGTCCACGCGTGATCGCGGGTGAGGGCCATGGGCAGCGGGATTTCGTGCGCTTCGGCCAGAGCGGCGGCGGTGCGGCGCGCGAAAAAGGCCCAGATCAGCAGCGCGATGGCGGCGTTGAACGCGGCGCTGGCGAGGAACAGGAACATGGGATCGGGCGCGATGCCGCTGGACGCCAGCACCTTGTTGGTGATGCCGCCATAGATCGAGATCGGCGAGAAGCCGCCTGCCTGCGCACCGTGGACCACGAGCAGGCCCATCATCAGCGCGGAAAAGCCGTGAACGCGGGCAAAGCGCAAGGCGATGGGCGCGACGATGGCGACGGCGGCGGGGCCGACGGCGCCCAGCGCGGTCAGCACGCCGGCGACCGTGAACACCAGCGCCGGCAGCAGCGCGGTGTGCCGACCTAGCGCGTGGGCGGTGCGCGCAACCAGCCAGTCAATCGCGCCGTTGCGGCTGGCAATGCCGAACAGGTAGGTGATGCCGAGCAGGGTCAGGAACAGGTCTGCGGGAAAGCCCGCCAGCACATCCTTGACCGCAAGGCCCCCGCCGAACACGCCCAGACCCAGAGCGGCGGCAAGGCCGATCAGCCCCATGTTGACCGGTAGCCACACGGCGGCGGCAAAGATCGCGATCAGGATCACGACCGACAGGATGATCATTGGCAGGCGTCCCCTCTTCTGAACCCGTTTGCGCCAACGGGAGTTGTGCGGCTTACGCCTTTCCCGCGAACAATCCTGCGTGCTCTTCGCGCAGCACATTCTTCTGGACCTTGCCCATGGCGTTGCGGGGAAGGTCGCTGGCGAAGATCACCGCGCGGGGCTGTTTGAAGCGGGCGAGGCGGTCCTTCAGGGCGGCGAGGACGGCGGCCTGGTCCAGCGCCGGATCGGCGGCGCGGACGACCGCGACGACCCCTTCGCCGAGATCGGGGTGAGGCACGCCGATGACCGCGCTTTCGGCAATGCCGGGGATTTCGTCGAGCGCCGCTTCGACTTCGGCGGGGTAGATGTTGAAGCCGCCCGCGATGATCAGATCCTTGGCGCGGCCGACGATGTGGACATAGCCATCGGCGTCGATCAGGCCCATGTCGCCGGTGATGAAGAAGCCGTCGGCGCGGAACTCCTGCGCGGTCTTTTCAGGCATCTGCCAGTAGCCGCAGAACACGTTGGCGCCGCGCACTTCGATGCCGCCGATCTCGCCTTGCGGCAGGACCGTGCCGCTTTCAGGGTCGGCGATGCGCAGCGCCGTGCCGGGCAGGGGGAAGCCGACGCTGCCGGGTTTGCGGAGGCCGTGATAGGGGTTGGACGTGTTCATGTTGGTTTCGGTCATGCCGTAGCGTTCGAGGATCGCCTGCCCGGTCAGCGCGCTGAATTCCCTGTGGGTTTCGGCAGAGAGCGGCGCGGAGCCGGAGATGAACAGGCGCATGTGAGCCGCAAGATCGCGGGTGAAGCCGGGGTGCGACAGCAGGCGGGTGTAGAACGTCGGCACGCCCATCAGCACGCTCGCCTGCGGCATCAGGCGGACGAGGTCATCGGCATCGAACCGGGGCAGGAAGATCATCGCCGAGCCTGCCGCGATGGTGGTGTTGGTGGCGACGAACAGTCCGTGGGTGTGGAAGATCGGCAGGGCGTGGAGCAGGCGGTCTGCGGCGGTGAAGCGCCAGTATTCGCGCAAGGTCAGCGCGTTCGAGGCAAGGTTGGCGTGGGTGAGCATCGCGCCCTTGCTGCGCCCGGTGGTGCCCGAGGTGTAGAGGATCGCGGCGAGGCCATCGGCGGCAAGCGGGGCGGGGGTGAAGGCTTCAGGCTGAGCGTCTGCTGCGCTGACGAGCGTGCCGCCGGTGCCCTGTGCGTCCAGCGTTAGCAGGGCGGGGACGCCTATTTCCGCGCACAAGGCGGCGAGGGCGGATTCGTCTTCGGGGCGGCAGAGCAGCAGTGCGGGGGCGGCATCGCCGAGGAAATAGCGCAGCTCGCCGGTGGTATAGCCGGTGTTGAGCGGGAGATAGACCGCGCCCGTCTGCAGCGCGGCGAGCCATGTCAGCAGCGCGGTTTGCGACTTCTCGGTCTGGATGGCGACACGGTCCCCCGGCTGCACGCCAGCCGCGCGAAAGGCGCCCGCGATCTGGGCGGAGCGGCGGCGGGCGGCGTCGTAAGTCAGGATGGTCCCATCGGCGGCGATCAGGAACGGGGCTTGCGGTGCGCTCTCGCATGTGGCGAGAAACAGCGAGAGCATGTCGGCAGGTGTTTCAGGCAAGGCAGGCACTTTCGCGGGTCTGGAGAATTGTCGGGACGGGATGGCGGATTCCGGGCGCTGCGTCCAGAATGTGCATCAGCCAAGGAGTGCGACGTTGAGCGAGTCCCTGATCATTGCCTGCCCCGCCTGCGCCAGCCTGAACCGCGTGCCGGTGGAGAAACTGGGCGGCGGCAAGTGCGGGCGCTGCGGCAAGGCCCTGTTTGACGCGCATCCCGTGACGCTGACGGCCGCGAACTTCGAGGCCCATGCCACGAAGAGCGACATTCCGCTGGTCATCGATTTCTGGGCAGCGTGGTGCGGGCCGTGCCGCCAGATGGCCCCGGCGTTCGAGGCGGCAGCGGCGCAGCTCGAGCCGCAGGTGCGGCTGGGCAAGCTCGATACCGAGGCCGAGCAGGCGCTGGCTGCGCGCTACGGGATACGTTCGATCCCGACGCTGGCCATCGTCCACAAGGGCCGCGAAGTGGCACGGCAGGCGGGCGCGATGCCGGTTGGGGCGATCGTGCAGTGGGTGCGGGGGGCTAGCCGTAGCTGACGCTATGCGGCTTTGGGCCAACATCAGGGCCGCCATGGGCACCGGCATCGGACTGAGCGCAGTGAAATTTCACGCCGAAATGCACGGCGGCAAGGTTTTCTTGCGAAGATAGGAGGGGAGGGTTCGACGTTCACGCTGAGTCTTCCGGCGGGGTGACATCACCCGAAGGCGTTACCGTTCTTGACACGAACATTCGTTCTAATTAGACGAAATCAGCCCGTTCTTGCGGGTGACAGCCTGGTGATCGGCGCAAGCCGGTCTGGGATGGTGCGCTTGGCACCAGCTGCAGGCCCAACAGCTTTGTGCGGGCATGCCCGCTCGTTGGTGCGGGCATACAGCAATCGAACAATCGGCGGTGCCTGCTCCTCAAGGGGAGAACCAGTATGTCCGATTTCATCCAGAATGCCTGGTACATGGCCGCATGGGTTTGCGAAGTGCCCGATGGCGGCTTTCTTGCCCGCCGGTTGCTCGACAGGCCTTGGCTCCTTTTCCGCAACCCAGACGATAGCTGGGCCATGATCGAGGATCGCTGCCCCCACCGGTTTGTCCCGCTGAGCCGGGGGAAATTTGCTGATGGGCGGGTTACGTGCGGATACCATGGATTGGCGTTCGATGGCAGCGGACAGTGCGTAAACAATCGCTTCGGCGAAGTGCCGAAGGGCGCGAGCGTCGCCAAATGCCGTGTCGTTGAACGCCACGGAGGCTTATGGTTCTGGGCAGGCGATCCGGGGTTGGCCGATGCCGACGCCATCCCTGACTTCGCCTTCATCGACGCCGGTCCGCCAATCGAGCGTGCACAATATGTCATGGGCGTGAACTACCAGCTCATTGCCGACAATTTGCTCGACCTCAGCCACGCCGAGTTTCTGCATGTTGAAAGCTTTGGCACGAATGGTTCCCTGTTCAGCCACGGCAGGCAGTCGGTCGTGCAAGACGCAAGCGGGGCCATCTGGAACAAATGGGACATGACTTCCGCATCCCCGCCGGGTTGGGCCGCGCCTATGCTGGACGATGGTGATCGCATCGATCAGGCATTGCATATCCGCTGGCATGCCCCTGCCAGTCTTGCGCTGTTCATCGAAATTCGCAGGGCGGGAACGGCAGAACCGCTCGTTCCGCCAATGGCCAATCCGCATATTCTCACGCCCGAGACGCCGGGTTCCACCCATTACTTCTTCACGCACGAGCCGGGGCCTGAGGCAGAAGCCATGGCGCGGCGCGTCTTCCTCGACGAGGATGAGCCAATGATCACCGCGCAAGCCGGTGCGATGGACGAAGCGGATTTCTGGGATATGCACCCGCTCATCCTTGCTTCGGACAAGGCAGCCATTCTGGCTCGGCGCAGATTGATGCAGATGCACAAGGCGGAGATGCGCTGATGGGCAACCGCCGGACCATTCGGCCCATCCCCCGCTCAAAACACCTGTTTCACGCTGGCGCCGAAGGTGTGACGGGCGGCTTCGAGCGCTTCTGCGCCCGGCAAATTATGGGCCTGCGGTGAACCCTTGGCGGGCTTGGGCGTTGGGCGGGGATGGAGGAGTGCCGATGAAGGTCTGTCTTTTCGCAGCCGCCGGGCTTGCGTTGCTTGCCACACCCGCGCGTGCGGAGTGGATGAACGGGGAGCAACTGGCGGAGGTCTGTTCGACCACGGTGCCGGTCGACCGGGCGATGTGCCTGTCCTACGTGATGGGGGTGATGGACGGGGTGCGCTATCTGGATGCGCCGCCGCGCACGCCGGTGGGCACGAGCGCGGGCGAGCTGCGCGATGTGGTCGTGGCTTATCTGGGTGAACATCCCGAGGCGCGCGCATTGCAGGGGCGCGAGATCGTGCGGGCGGCGGTGGTGGCGGCCTGGCCCAGGATCCAGCCCAAAGCGGCGGTCAGGAAGGCTCCGGTGCGCAAGCGACGGTCCTGAGGGTGGGGGTGCGCGGGTCCTTCGACAGGCTCAGGACGAACGGGGCTTTTTAAGAGGCTGGTCCCAGATTCCGTTCGTCCTGAGCCTGTCGAAGGACGCCCGCCTAGAGCATCAGTTGATCCCGGTCGGCCATGGCGGCAACGAGTTCTGCGCGGGCGGCGGCGCTGCGGTATTGGGCGTCGATTTCGCGGATGGTGGCGTCGGCCAGCGCTTCCTCGCGCAAGTTGACGACGAGGAAATCGCTTGCGCCCAGCGCATAGCGGCGGCGTTCGGCTTCGGCCATGCGGCGCGACAGCGCGGCCTCGCTGGTGGCGAGTTCCGCAAGGCGTTCCGCACCGTCCATCTGGGTGCGCAAGTTGGCGATTTCCACGCCGATCTGGTCTTCGAGCAGGCGCAAGCGGTGGCCGAGCGCGTCCTGTTCGGCGGCAACTTCGGCGATGCGGCCGCGCGCGGCGCGCTGTTCGAGCGGGAGCGAGAAGCGCAGGCCGATCAGGGCTTCGGCAGGGGTGCGAACAGGCGAGCCGGGGCCGATGTCCTTCGATCCTTCGACGCGGAAATCGAGCCGGGGGCGCAATTCATTCTGCGCGAGCGCCGCGCGGACGCCGTTCTGGTCGATCCGGGCGAGCAGGGCCTTGATGTCGGGGCGGCCCGCCATGGCTTCGGCGCGGTCGATCAGGCGCGGGGTGACGCCTGCGGGCATCGTCGCGGGCAGGCGGGCGGGTGCGGGGACGACGGGACGCCCGAGATCGTCGCGCAGGAACAGCGATAGCGCGTTGGCGAAGAGCGTCAGGTCCTGTTCGGCGCGGACCAGCAACGCTTGCCGCCGGACGATGTTCTGGCGGTTCTCGGTGCTCAGGATCGCGGGCCGCGCGCCGAGTTCGATCTGGCGGTCGATCGAGGCCTGGCGCTGCTCGGCCAGATCATAGAGTTCGCGCAAGGTGGCGACGCGCAGGCCTGCGGCGACCCATTGCTGCCAGGCCTCGATCGCGCGGCGCTGGACGCCGATGGCGATCATGTCGCGGTCGAGCGCGGCCAGGTCGATGTCGCCCTGGGCCAGTTCGAGGCGGCCCCGGCGCTCGTCTATCGCGCGGTCGCGCAGGAGCGAGAATACCGCGCCGACGCGGAACTCGCCCAGTTGGTTGGTGATCGATTTGCCTTCGTATGTGGGGAAGCTGCCGGTGGAGAGGCGGTAGCCGGTGTAGACCTGCCCGCCGTTGGTGGTGAGCGGGCGCGTGGCTTTCACGTCGGCAAAGCTGCCGTCGTAGAAGCCGAGCGCGCGGGCTTGCGCGTCGGCATCGAAGACGAGATCGAACTGGCCTTGCGCCGAAAGCGCGCGGGCATCGGCGGAGCGCTGGCGGGCCATGGCTTCGAGCACTTGCGGCGCGTGGGCGGCGGAGGAGCGCAGGACTTCGGCCAGCGTCAGCTCTGCCGCGTGGGCGGCAGGCGCGAAGAGCAGGGCGAGCACGGCAAGGAGGCGGCGGATCATTTCGCCTCCTCTTCGTAGCCGCCTTCCGCCTTGGGCTTGGCCTTGGTCGCGTCCTTGTCGGACAGGGCCTTGGCAGCGGTGCCCTTGCGCGGGCCGGTATCGACCGGCACGGCGAATTCGAGCGGGAAATCGTTGAGCTGGCGCCACAGTTCGTAGCCGATGGTCACGGTTTCCATCTGGATCCAGCCGCGCACCTTCGATCCGAGGCGCACGAAGTTGCCGTCGGGCCAGGCAGGCTTGCCGGGCATGGGTTCGACCAGCACGCGGAACAGGCCGGTGGTCCCCGCCGAGGGATCGACCGACCGCACGCGGCCATCGAACATGCCTTGGGCGACAGACGGCCAACCGCTGAACTGGATCGCGGGCCAGCCTTCGAAATGGAGGCGGACCGCCTGGCCCGGCCGCACCAGCGCAACGTCGCGGCCATCGACCAGCAGTTCGACAATGCGCGTTGCACGATCCGGTGTGAGCGTGGCGAGCCAGTCTCCCGCGCTGACCAGCGTGGCTCCGGCGGCGGTGTTGAGCGCCTGAATGCGCCCATCGCGCGGGGCGCGGACAAGCTGGGCGGATTGGCGGCCAAGGGCGATGTCGACCTTGCTGAGCTTGGCGCGGGCCTCGGCCAGCTTGGCGGCACCGTCGGACACCTTGATCTGCGCGGTTTCGTAATCGCGGCGCGCGGCAAGGCCTTCGGCAAGGAGCTGGCCTGAACGACCGACATCGATCCGGGCGACGGCCATGGCCTGCTCGGTCGCGGCAATCTGGGCGAGGACTTGCGCGCGTTCGGCGGCAAGGCTGGTCAGGAGCGAGGGGTCGTTGTCGATGATCCGGGCGATGGGATCGCCCTTGCGCACTTGCTGGCCATCGGTGACGTACCAGCGCTCGACCCGTCCGGGGACAAGCGCGGTGACCTGCTGAACGCGGTCTTCGGGGTTGAGCGCTATGACCTCGCCCCGGCCCGGCGCGGTCTGCAGCCAGGGCACGATGAACAGCAGCGCGGCGATGACCGGGATGGTGGTGGCGATCATCCAGCCGAGCGCGCGGGTGAGGCGGGGGACGCGCAAGGTGGCGAGCGTGGGGAAGGCAGCAAGATTGCGGGGGGCAGTGGCCATGGCTCAGCGTTCCTGCCAATTGGTTGTCGCAGGATGGGCGGCGAGGTGGAGCAGGTCGGTCGCATCGGCGGCGCGGGCCTGGCGGTCCTTGCCGATCCACAGCCATGTGTCGCGGGTGAGGCCTTCGGGGCGCTCGGTGAATTGCAGGACAGTGGTGCCGTGCGGGCGCAAGGCCTCGAGCACGCTGGCGAGGCGGGCAGGCGGGAGCATGTCGTAGAGCGGCGAGAGCATCAGCACGCGGGGGCGGGCGAGAATCGCACCTGCCAGCTTGAGCGCCATCGTCTCGCCCACCGACAACGGCCAGCCCGAGGAGGAAAGCCGCGCATCCAGCCCGCCCGGAAGCGTTCCGATACGGGTATCGAGGCCGACGCGCTCGAGCGCTTCGAGCATGGCTTCGGGGCGGCCCGGTGCGCTGAGCGAGAGATATTCGCGGACGGTCATCTCGACGATGGTCGGGCGGTCGAGCACGATGACGTCTGAGCGCAAGCGGTACATGTCGAACGTGCCGAGATCGGCGCCGCCGACGCTCACGAAGCCGGTTTCGGGGAGGCTGAGGCGCTTGAGCAGAGCGACGAGGCTGCGCTCGACGCCGGGCGCGGCCAGCACGCCGACCTGTGCGCCGCTCTCTATGGCAAAGTCGAAGCGGTTGCCGGCGTGGGTGACGTCGCGCAGGCGAATGGCGCCGTGAAGCAGCGCGGCGGTCTCGCCCTCGGGCGCGGCTTCCTGCGGCACGTCCCAGAACAGGTGCAGCTCTTCGAGGCTGGCGGCGAGATCGTAGAAGGTTTCAAGGTAGGTGCCGAGCTGGGCGATTCCGTAGAACACGCCCGAGAGGATCAGTTCGGCGGCGACGAGCTGGCCGATCGAGAGTTCACCCTGCAGGATCAGCCATCCGCCCATCGCCAGCAATCCTGCACTCGCCGCCGCATAGAGCAGCAGGAGCGCGATGGTCTGGGCGAAGGTCTGGCGGAAATGGCGGCGGTGGGTTTCGACATAGCGCGCAGTCATGGCTTCGGAGCGGTCAATGGCGAAGGCCATGTGGCGGCCCGACTTGTAGATGCCGTTCGATCCGCCGACGCTTTCGAGCCAGTGGGCGGCGGCGTGCTTGGCGTGGCTCTTGGTGATCGCGGTGCGCAGCGAGGCATTGGCCCAGACGCGCCAGATCACGACGACGAGCAGTACCAGACCCGCATTGAAGGCGAGGAAGAACGGGTGGTAGAAACTGGTCACGACCAGGCCGACCATGCTTTGCAGGACGATTGTGAAGCCGCCGATCAGCAGGCTGGTCAGCGCCTTCTGCACCACGACCATGTCGAAGAAGCGGTTGAACAGATCGCCGCGCCGGGCATCGACGAAGAACGGGTTTTGCGCATGGACCGCGCGCAATGTGATTTCGGCAACGAGGCGCGCGAAGAAGCGGCGCTCGAACTGGGCGAGCAGGTGGACGCGGAAGGCGCTGAGGATTCCGGCGATCAGCAGCAGGCCGAACAGGATGGCCGCGAGGGTGAGCAGCGGCGCGGGCAGCGCGGTGTTGGCAACCGAGTTGATCAGCAGTTGCACCGAGATCGGCGTTGCCAGCGAGAGCAAGGATATGGCCGTGCCAAAGAGCAGGGCGAGCCGGATGAAACCGGCGTCTGGTCCGAGGACCTGGGCGGTCCAGCGGAAAAATTCGCGGAATGTGGGGACGGGGTGGTCGGCAGGAGAGTCGGCCATTGTGGTGCTGGCATCCGTTTTTCGCAGGTGCAGCAGGAATGGGGTGTGCGGTGTAACAATGTTGGAACCGCGTGTAAGCATTTGTTGCTGGATTGCGGATCTTGCGCGGAACCCGATACGGGCCGCGCCGGTTTCGCATCTGCACAGCGAGGCTTTGCCTTTTTCGGGGGCCCTGCGCTAAAGACCGGGCGTACGCTTGACCGCGCACGCCCGCAGAATGGGAAACCGCTTTCAGATGAACGACATGAGCACAATCCGCAGCTTTTCCGTGGGCGACCTGATGGCAGTGAGCGGGGTGCCGTTCGGCACCAGCGGCGTGCGCGGGCTGGCTGCGGCGATGACCGACCGGCTGTGCCACGCCTATGCCACCGCGTTTCTGCAGTATCTGCGCCAGATCGGAGAGTTTGCCGATGGCGGCCGCGTTGCGCTGGCGGGAGATCTTCGCATCAGCACGCCGCGCATTCTGGCGGCGGTGGCGACGGCGGTGCGCGATTGCGGGGGCGAGGCGGTGTTCTGCGGCTTCACGCCGACGCCTGCGCTGGCCTATCACGCGATGGGCATCGGCATCCCTTCAATCATGGTGACCGGCAGCCACATCCCGGCCGACCGCAACGGCATCAAGTTCTACCGCCCGCATGGCGAGGTGCTGAAGAGCGACGAGGCGGGGATCGTCGGGCAGATCGTGGCGATCGATGCGGCGCGTTTCGGGGCGGATGACGGGTTGAACGATCCGGTGGCCTTGCCTGCGGTGACCGGGGTCGAGGACGCCTATGTCGCTCGGTATGTCGACTATTTCGGGGCCGATGCGCTCAGCGGGTTGACCATCGGGGTGTACCAGCATTCGGCGGTGGGGCGGGATCTGCTGGTGCGCGCGGTCGAAGCGCTGGGCGGGGCGGCGGTGCCGTTCGGGCGTTCGACGGTGTTCGTGCCGGTCGATACCGAAGCGATCCGCGAGGAAGATATTGCGCTGGCGGCGGCATGGGCGGCGGAAAATGCCGTGGATGCGATCATCTCGACCGATGGCGATTCGGACCGGCCGCTGGTGGCTGATGCGGGCGGGGTGTGGCTGCGCGGTGATATCGTCGGTCTGCTCTGCGCGCGCGCGGTGAACGCCGACGTGGTGGTGACGCCGGTGAGCAGCAATACGGTGGCGGAACTGAGCGGCGCGGTGCCGCGCGTTCTGCGCACGCGGATCGGTTCACCCTATGTGATCGCGGCGATGATGGACGCGGCGGCAGCTGATCCGGCCTTGCGCGTGTGCGGATACGAAGCCAATGGCGGATTCCTGCTCCAGACGCCGGTGGGCAGTCTGACTGCGCTGCCGACGCGCGATGCCTTGCTTCCGATCCTGTCGGTGATCGCGGCTGCGCGGACGATGCCGGTGGCCGAAGTGGTGGCCGCGCTGCCGCCGCGCTATACGTTCTCGGACCGCGTGGCCGACTTTCCGCAAGCGTACAGCGCGGCGCTGATCGCGTTTCTTTCAGCAGGTGCGCAGGACGAGCAACTGGCGCGGATCGCGCGGGTGTTCGGGCCGATTGCCGGACTGCCGACCGGGATCGACACGACCGATGGCTTCCGCATGAGCTTTGCCGATGGTTCGATCATCCATTTCCGCCCATCGGGCAACGCGCCCGAACTGCGCTGCTATTCCGAGGCCGAGACGGAGGCCAAGGCGCGTGATCTCAACGCGCGGGCGCTGGCGCATGTGCTGAGCGATGTCATCGCCGAGGCGCTCAACACCTGAACGCAAAAGGCCGGTTGATAAATTTGTATGCAACACATACAATATTGCCAGTAGCGACGCGGGGGCAAGATCCTGCGCGCAGACGGGGATAACTGACGACATGGCACAGATCATCGATGGCAAGGCGCTGGCGGCGCAAGTGATCGAACGCACCGCAGCCGAAGTGGCGGAGATCGTCGCGGGCGGCGGCACCGCACCGGGGCTGGCGGTGATTCTGGTGGGCAACGATGCGGCGAGCGAAGTCTACGTCGGGCGCAAGATTGCGCAGTGCCGCAAGGCGGGCATCCGCTCGATCGAGCACCGCCTGGCGGCAGACACGCCGCAGGAACAGGTACTGGCGCTGATCGATACGCTCAATGCCGATGCGGGCGTGCACGGCATTCTGGTGCAATTGCCGCTGCCAAAGCACATCGACGCCGCGCTGGTGCTTGACCGGATCGATCCGGGCAAGGATGTCGACGGCTTCCATCCGGTGAATGTCGGGCGTCTGTCCACTGGCACCGGCGGCCTTGTGCCCTGCACCCCGCTGGGGGTGATGTTGCTGCTCGACAGCGTGATCGAGGATTACCGCGGTCTCAACGTGGTGGTGATCGGCAAGTCGAACATCGTCGGCAAGCCGGTGTCGATGCTGCTGCTCGAGCGCGAGGCGACGGTGACCGTGACGCATATCGAGACGCTCGACCTGCCCGATGTGGCGCGGAAGGCCGATGTGATCGTGGCGGCGGCGGGCGCGCCGCATCTGGTGCGCGGCTACTGGGTGAAGCCGGGCGCCGTGGTGATCGACGTGGGCATCAGCCGCATTACCGACTTCGACGGAAAGACGCGCATCGTCGGCGATTGCGCGACGCACGAGCTGGATCACGCCCGCGCGGTGACGCCGGTGCCGGGCGGGGTGGGACCGATGACCATCGCTTGCCTGCTCAGCAATACGGTGTTGGCGGCCAAGCGCGCAGCACTTGCATGAATTGCAATCGTATACGCCGATTTCGCACTTGCAGCATGGGGCGGCGCGATGGATAGAGGGGGTGCCTTTCAGGCATCCTCTCCCAAACCTTTCAAGGGGGCCAGCGCAAGCCGGCCCCCCTTTTTTTGGCGTAGTTCCGGCGTGTTCAGGGCGCGACCGCGCGCTCGACCATATCGCGCAACGGCAGGCTTGCCTTCAGCCGGACGGCGAGGAGCGCGGTGCCGCTGACCTTGCGCTGGACGAACAGGGTTTCTGCAGGCGGGATGTGCCATGCGCTGCGGTCTGCGAATATGGTTTCGGCTTCGGAGCGGACTTGGTCGACGAACGAGCGGTCGGCGAAATCGAACAGGCCGGGCTTGCCGAGATGGGCGAGCAGGACCGCAATCATCCGGTCCAGCGCGGGGCCGTGGCGGGCGACGACCGCCGGCGCGACGAAGCCGATGTCCACCAGCGCGGCGCGCAGGGCGGGGGCGTCATCGGCAAGGCCCGCGTGCATCAGGCGGCGATAGGCCTGCGTGGTGGCCGGGTCGATGGCGCGGGCTGCACCGAAATCGAGCAGGACGACGCGGCCGGTGTGCGGCTGCCAGCGGAAATTGGCGAAGTTGGGATCGGTCTGCATGAAACCGAATTCGAACAGTTCGCGCAAGACCAGGCCGAGCATGGCGCCCATTGCCAGCTGACGCGGTTCGGGATCGGCGGTGGACAGCGTTTCGATCGGGCGGGATTCGATGAAATCCATGGCGAGGACGGTTGGACCGGACAGCTCCGGGTGCGGGCGCGGCACGAGGAAGGCGGGGTCATCGGCCAGAAGATCGGCGTAGCGCGTCATCATCGCCGCTTCGCGCGTATAATCGGCTTCCTCGTGCAGCTGGCGCTTGGCTTCGGCGAGCAGCGGCGCGATGTTCAGGCTGGCGGGAAGCAGGCCGGACATGCGCAGGAGCGTGGCGACATTGTCGACATCGGCATCGATGCTGGCGGCGATGCCGGGGTACTGCACCTTGATCGCCAATACGCGGCCATCGTGCATCCTGGCGCGGTGGACCTGGCCGATGGACGCCGCCGCGACGGGCCGCGCATCGAACGCGGCAAAGCGGCTGCGCCAGCCCGGTCCCCAATGGGCGGCGAGCACGCGCTCCAGCTGGGCAGGCGGCATGAAGTGGGCGGAATCGCGCAAACGCGCGAGAATCTCGGTCAATTCGCGCGGGAGCATGTCGCCCGCGTCGAGCGAGATCATCTGCCCGAGCTTCATCGCCGCGCCGCGCAGCCGCGAAAGCTGATCGGCCACGCGCAGGGCGTTGCCGGGGGTGAGCAGCATGTCGGACAGGCGCGGCACATCGCCGCGCGCCAGCCGACGCGCGCCTTCGGCGAGCATTCCGCCCGCCACGCCGCTCGCGAGCTGGCCGAACGAGGCAAGGCGCGAGAGGCGGCGCGATGGCACCTTGCGGTAGCGGCTGTCTGTCACCGGGCGAGCCATTGCAGCGCGGGGCGGACAAGGAGGAAGGCGCGGTAGAGCCCTTCGAGCGCGATGCCGACCGGGCGCAGCCGCGCGGCAAGGCCGAGCCAGCGCAGCGCCGGGATTGCGCGCCACATCGCGGCAAAGGCGGCGGCACCGCTCAGCATCCGCCCGTCCTCGCGCGCATGGAGACGCGACAGCATCAGGCGGCGGTCAAGCGGGCAGATGGCATCGGCGCGTGCCGCGTCGATGAAATGGAGGCGCTTTGCCCGGTCAAGCCGCCGCATCAGTGCGATCTCGCGCAGGCAGAGCGGGCAGGCGCCATCGTACCAGACGGTGACGCGGGCCGGGATGGTGGCGGTAAGCGAGTCCATGCCCGCCGCTATGGCGGTCCCCGGCGCTGCCCGGGACCTGCCATTTGGGGCAAGCGCGGATCAGGTCCAGCGTTCGCGCAGGGCGAGCAGCGCGAGGGCGGCCTTGGCCGCTTCGCCGCCCTTGTCCTTTTGCGCAGGATCGGCGCGGACGATGGCCTGTTCCTCGTTCTCGACGGTGAGGATGCCATTGCCGATGGCGCTGCCGTCCATCGTCAAGGCCATGATCCCGCGCGCGGATTCGCCCGCGACGATCTCGAAGTGGTAGGTTTCGCCGCGGATGACCACGCCGATGGCGACATAGCCGTCATAGTCGCCCGACTGTTCGGCGAGCGCGATGGTGCCGGGAATTTCGAGCGCGCCGGGCACGGTCACGACTTCGGACGTGTGGCCCGCTGCCAGAATCGCGGCCTTGGCGCCCGCGATCAGCATGTCGTTGAGGTGGTCGTAGAAGCGGGCTTCGACGATCAGGAACTTTGCCATGGCCTATCAGTCCTTCGAAATCGGCTGTTCGCCGACGATGTTGAGCCCGTAGCCTTCGATGGCGACGACATTGCGATGCGCATTGGTCAGCAGGGTCATGTCATGCACGCCAAGATCGGCAAGGATCTGCGCGCCGATGCCATAGCTGCGCAAGTCCATGTTGCCGGTGCCCTTGCCCGATACTTCGTTGACGAGGACTTCGGGATCGTTGGGCATGAGCAGCACGATCACGCCCGAGCCTGCCTCGCCGATTTCGGCCATGGCGCGCTGGAGAATGCGCTTGCGCGGGCCGGGCGCGCCGAGCACGTCGGACAGGATCGAGATGCCGTGCATGCGCACCAGCGTCGGCTGGTCCTGATGGATCGCACCCTTCTGCAGGACGAGGTGGAGCGTGCCGTCGACCTTGTTGCGATAGGTGCGGATGGTCCAGTCGCCGCCGTAGTCCGAGGTGAACGGGGCCTGGCTGATGCATTCGACGAGGTGATCATGGCGGCGGCGATACTCGATCAGATCGCGGATCGTGCCCATCTTGAGGCCGTGCTTGCGCGCGAAGGGGACGAGATCGTCCATCCGCGCCATCGTGCCATCGTCCTTCATGATCTCGCAGATCACGCCTGAGGGGTTGAGCCCGGCCAGACGGCTGATGTCCACCGCAGCTTCGGTGTGGCCTGCGCGGACCAGCACGCCGCCATCGCGGGCGATCAGCGGGAAGACGTGGCCGGGGGTGACGATGTCGTCGCGGGTCTTGCCCGCGTCGATGGCGACCGAGACGGTGCGCGCGCGGTCGCCCGCCGAAATGCCGGTGGTAACGCCTTCGCGCGCCTCGATCGAGACGGTGAACGCGGTTTCGTGGCGAGTGCCGTTGTTGCGGCTCATCAGTTCGAGGCCGAGCTGGTCGCAGCGATTGCGGGTCAGCGTCAGGCAGATGAGGCCGCGGCCGTGGGTGGCCATGAAGTTGACCGCGTCGGGCGTGGCCATCTGCGCCGGGATCACCAGATCGCCTTCGTTCTCGCGGTCTTCGTCGTCGACGAGGATGAACATGCGGCCGTTGCGCGCTTCCTCGATGATTTCCTCGATGGGGACGAGCGCGGGGGTATCGTCCGAATCAGAGAGGAAGCGTTCGAGCTTGGCCAGAGTGTCGGCGGTGGGGTTCCAGTTCGGCTCGGTCAGGTCACGCAAGGTGTTGGCGTGAAGCCCTGCCGCGCGGGCGAGACCGGAGCGTGACATGCCGCCTTCGTTGACGAGGCGGCGGATCTTGATGATGAGTTCGCTGGACATGCGAGCTTGATTTCACATTATGATGTGTGACGCAAGTGGAGAAATCACATTCACGGCGCCAGAATGTGATTTTGAATGTGCATAGCGTCAATCGGTGGGCAGGCCGATGGCGATGACTTCTACGGCGTCCGGCTTTCCTGCGAAATCTGCTGTTTCGCCGGTTTCCAGCCCGAGCAGCGCGCGGGCGAGCGGGGCGGTGAACGAAATCAGGCCGCTTGCAGGATCGGCCTCGTCATCGCCGGTGATGGTGATCGTGCGGGTCTTGCCGTTCAGCGCGTAAGTGACGGAGCAGCCGAAGGCGACAGTTTCGCAATCTGGCGCGTCCTGCACCAGCGCGGTGGACTGGCGCGTGCTCCAGTAGCGGAAGTCGCGGCGGGCAGACTTGATCGCGGCCTCGTCGGTCAGGGTGGGGATCAGCGCTTCGATCTGGGCCACACGCGCGCGGATCAGCGCAAGGCCGCGCGGCGTGACCAGATTTGGCCCCGGCGGGATCGGCAGTTCGAACTTGGGTTCGAGATGTTCGTCATCGCCTTCGCGGCGGAACGCGACACTCATGGCATTCTCCTCGGGCGCTGACATCGCGATTGCGGGCGGTCAGCGCAAGGGGCTAATGCCGGTCAGTCGCGCACGCGGGTTCCGGTAACGGGACGCGGCTCGGGCGGTGCGGCGAGCAGGGGCATGTCGGCGAAGTGCGGCCAGTTCATCGTCTGCGGCTTAAGGTCGAGCAGGACGAGATGCGGCTTCTTCGGGTTGAACGCGGGCCACCGGCCGATGGCAGGACTGTTCGGCACGCCGGTCCGCGCGAAGCTGAGCAGGGCAGATGCCATCTCGTCTTCAAGTGCCTGATCGCCCGGCTCCCACGTGCGGGTCTGGCGGAACAGGTTGAGCGCATCGCGGGTGCGCAGCCAATAGGGCACGTCGCCGGTGTGGTAGGCGCCGACGGTGGCGGGATCGTGATCGCTGAAAGTTATGCCGGGGGCATAGGGCTGGCGGCGCGCGAACAGGAACGCGTAAGTGGGCGCGGTGCCGTGCTGGGCCGAGGCCCATTGCGCCATCTGCAAGCCGACGGTGCCATCGCGGGCTAGTTCTGCGGCGGCGGTGGGACCGGTGTATGCCTTGAGGATGGCAGGCGCGGTTTGCGGGTAGCGTTGGCGCACGGCGGATTCGAGCGCTGCGCTGTTGTCGATTTCGGGGAAGGGCCGGAAGCTCTCGTCGCGCGTATAGCCCATCAGGACCGGAACTTGCGCTTGCTTGCGGGCGGCGAACACCGCTTCCACGGTGCCAGTGATGACGCGGCCGTCCTGCACGATCGGATCGCGGCGGGTGGCAGCGGCAATGACGCGGTCGCCAGGAAGGCTGCGCATTTCGGCGAGCGAGGCCGCGCCAAGGTCGTTTTGCAGCGCGGTACCTTGCGCTTCTGCGGTGGCCAGCGGGATGGGTCCAAGCATCCCGCCAAAGGCCGAGCCGCTCATCGCCACCGCGCGGGCAAACAGGCCTTTGGCGAGCGGGCTGGCTTGCAGCAGCGAGACCGACATCGCGCCTGCGGACTGACCGACGATGGTGACGTTGGCAGGATCGCCGCCGAATTTGGCGATGTTGCGCTTCACCCATGCGAGCGCGGCGATCTGGTCCATCAGTCCGTAGTTGCCCGAGGCACCGGCCTCGGCGGTCAGGTCAGGGTGGGCGAGGAAGCCCAGCGCGCCAACGCGGTAGGCGAGGTTCACGCGGACGACGCCGTCGCGCGCGAGCGGCTCGCCCGAATAGTTGGCCATCGAGGCCGAGCCGACATTGAACGCGCCGCCATAGATCCACACCACGACGGGGGCCTTGGCCGCGCCTTTGGGTGCCCAGATGTTGAGGTAGAGGCAGTCCTCGCTGGTCGCCTCGTTGCCGAAATAGTGATTCTGGCGCGAACCGCGCAAGGGCTGCAGGCATTCGGGCGCAAAGCGGTCTGCGTGCAGCACGCCCGTCCACGGCTGGACCGGCTGCGGCGCTCTCCAGCGCAAGTCGCGCAAGGGGGGTGCGGCGAAAGGCACGCCGAGCCACGCCGCGACGCCCGAGGACAGGGTCACGCCTTCGATCATGCCGCCATCGACGGTGACGGGATCGGCCAGCGCAGGCGTTGCGAGGCCGAGCAGGAGCGCGGCGAGGGCTGTGCGGATCATTTGCGCGGCACGCCCAGCTTTTCGTGGAAGAAATCGAACGTGGCATTCATCGCCGCGAGCGAGGCCTTGCGTGTATCTTCGGGCGTTTGCCCCATGAAGCTGTGGTCGGTGGCGGGGTAGTAGATCGCGTTTACCGGCACGCCTGCGGCCTTGAACGCGGCTTCGGCCTGCTGCGATTGGCTGGCGGGCACGACCTTGTCGTCGATGCCGTGGATCAGCAGGAATGGCGGATCTTTCGGGTCGAGATAGGTCAGCGGGCTGGCGTTCTTCTGGGCATTCGGCGGGCAGTTGCCGTCCTTGCAGCCGAGCAGCATCTGTTCGGGAGAGCCGGGGGTGTCGCGCCGGGGCATCGTGGCGAAATCGAAGATGCCGTACCATGAGACGACCGCCTGGACGCAATGGTCCTGCGCCGAGGCGGGATCGAGCGCCGTATCGCGGCAGCCGAGGCCTGCCATCGCCGCAAGATGCCCGCCTGCCGAGCCGCCGAACACGCCGACGCGGGCCGGGTCAATCGCGTATTTCGCGGCGTTTGTCCGCAGGAAGCGCAAGGCGGCATTGACGTCGCGCGATTGGGCGGGGAAGGGCGCTTCGCCCGACAGGCGGTATTCGACGCTGGCGACGGTGAAGCCCTCGGCGGCAAAGGCAGCGAGCATGGCGGGGAAGTTCTCGAACGCGCCCGACTGGCGGGTGTGGCCGCCCATCCAGCCGCCGCCGTGGATATAGAGCACGAGCGGATGCGGGCCTTTGCCCTGGGGTACATAGATATCGACGATCTGCGGGCGGAAGCCGGGCTGGACCTGATAGGTCACATCGCGCCATGCCTTCACGCCTTTGGGGAACGCCACCGGGACTTGCGGGAACTTGTCGGCCATCGACGGTTCGGGGCCGACCGGGATCACACGCGCAGGCGCGGCTTGCAGAGCCGGGGCGGCGAGCAGCGATGCCAGCGCGAAAGTCAGGGCGATTCTTGCCATCTTGAGTCTCTCCGGGGGTGGTTTTGTTTTTGGCAGGGGAGTCAGGTTACGCGGAAGAAGCGGATGCGGACGGCGCGCTGGCCGCCGGGGAGGCTGACCGGGTCGAGCGTGCCGACGAAGCTGGTCTGGCCGAGCCATTCGTATTTTCCGAGCGGCGCTTCGAATACGGGCTGGGTGCGGACCACGGCGGCGGGGTCCTTGGCCCGGCAGCTGACGCCGGTGTTGATCACGTTGATGACCACGCCGTCGTCGGTGCGCAGCATGTAGTCGGCCTTGATCTGCAGGCAGCCGTCGGCGCGGCGCAACTGCCAGTCCCATCCGCCGCCGATGATCGTGCCTTTCAGGCCGGGGCCTTCGAAAGTGCCGCCGGTGATCGGCACGATGTTGCGCGTGCCGAGCGGCGTCTGGCCGGCAGGAACGTCGGGGCCGAGCAGCACGGTTTCCTCGAACGCATATTCGAGGCCGGGGGTGGGCGCAGTTACGGCAGCGGCTACAGCAAGGAGAAAGGTCATGGCTTACCCCGGAAAGTCGGACTTGTGGCGGGCCTGTGCGGCAAGGCGGATCGGCGCGTTGGCGGCACCGTAGCCTGCGTAGCCGCGCCGTTCGACCACTTCGAAGAACACCCGGCGGGCAAAGGCGCGGCTGTAGAACTGGAAGTATTCGGTGTCGTGGCCGCTCTCATCGGTGGCGCGGTCATAGAGCATGTCGTCGGCGGCCATGCGGTCTGCCAGCGCGGGATCGATGCCGAGGCGGGCTTCGAGATCGTCGTGGTAATTGCGCGGGATGCCGAGGCGCGGCAGGCCCTGTGCGGCGGCGGCTTCGGCAGCGGCGAAAGCATCGGGGGTGGCGAAGGCGACGTGCTGCACACCTGCGCCGAAGTAGTTCTGGATGAAGCGGGAGGAGAGCGACTGCGCGGCGAGCGAGCCGTTGAGGGTGAAGCGCACCGATTTGTCGGCGCTTTCCACGGCCTGACTTTGGACGAGGCCCATCGGGTCGGCGATTTCGAGCTGGGGGGTTTTGGAGACATCGAACAGAGCGACGTAGAACAGTAGCCAGCTGAGGAATTCCTCGTACTGCATGGTCTGGGCGATGTGGTCGATATTGGTGAGCAGCGGGGCTTGCGGAACGGGTTCGAGCGGCGTCGGGAATTCGTGCGCCCACATCGCCTCGCGCGTGGCGGCGTCGACGAAATAGAGCAGGCTGCCGCCGACCGCGCGGACGCTGGGGATCGGCCATTCGTCGGGTCCGGCGGCCTGCGTAAAGCGGGGCACGCGCAGGAAATCCGCGCGGGCGAGGGCTGCGGGCACATCGTCCACGGCAAGGCCGATCGCGCAGACCGAGGCGCCATGGACCACATCGAAACTGTGGGCGAGGCCTTCGGGCTCGCAATTGATCACGATGTTGATCGCGCCCTGCTGCCAGCGGGTGACGTCCTTGCTGCGGTGGCGCGCGGTGGGGCGGAAGCCCAAGGGGCGCAGCATTTCGCCCAGCGTCTCGGCCTCTTCGTGGCTGGCGGCGAACTCGATGAATTCGGTGCCGATGGGCCTGGCCTTGGGCGGCAGCGCGGCAGCCTCGGCGCTGGGGCGGGCGATGCCCCCCTGCAGCAAGCGGAGCGAGCGATAGCCATCGAGCGCAACGCCGTGGGCCGAGCCTGCCCGGAAGCGGTCGTTGAAGATTTCGAGGCTCCAGTACCCGTCATAACCGGTGCGGCGGATCGCCTCGGCCCAGTCGTCCAGGGGGAAATCGCCCTGGCCCGGCATCGAGCGGAAATGACGGCTCCATTGCAGCAGGTCCATGTCGAGCACGGGGGCGTCGGCCACTTGCACGATGAACAGCTTTTCAGGCCGTATGTCGCCGATGGAGGAGGACGGGATCTTGCGCGAGAGCGAGTGGAAGCTGTCGAGCACGAGGCCGATGGCGGGGTGATCTGTGTCGCGCACGATGCTCCAGGCATCGCGGTGATCGCTCACATGGCGGCCCCATGCGAGAGCTTCGTAACCGATGCGCAGGCCGCGCTTTGCGGCGCGCTCCCCGGCTTCGTGCAGGTCGGCGATGGTGCGGGCGCGGTCGGGATCGGCGAGCGGCGAGCACGACGAGCAGACCAGCAGCAGGTCGGTGCCGAGTTCCTCCATCACGTCGAATTTGCGTTCGAGCCGGTCGAAGGCGCGGACACGCTGTGGCTGCGGCAGGCCTTCCAGATCGCGGAACGGCTGGAACATGGTGCAGGCGAGGCCAAGGTCACGCATCAACGCCGCCACATCGCGCGCAGACATGTCGGTCGAGAGCAGATCGTTCTCGAAGATCTCCGCGCCGTCATAGCCTGCGGCAGCGATGGCCTGCAGTTTCGCGTCGAGCGTGCCGCTGATCGATACGGTTGCTATCGAGGTTTTCATCGGCTGACTGCCCGGCTCCCGCGTCCGACTCTATGGCCGGTGTTGACAAGTTAAAATGTTAGGGACTAGTTCGTTACATAAATGCACGAATGAGGCAAGGGGAGGTTTTGCAGGTGATGGCTGGCGTGGCTGCAGATGTGACTGGGGAAAACCCCCATTTGCGGGCGCCGTGGCCAGAGTCGCAGGCAGACCGGACGCGCAAATGTCGTTAGGGTCGGCCGCTGCGGGAGCGTTGCAACCATCTCTGGTTCCACGCCTTGCGCATGATCTTGCGGAGGTTGCCGACGTGTCCCGAGCCGAAGATGCAGGTGAAAAGCCCGCGCGCCGCAGCCGTGCCGAAAGCCGCGAGCAGGCGATCAACGAGATCATCGACATCGCCACCGACGAATTCGTCGAGAAGGGCCTCGCCGGGGCGCGGATCGACGAGATCGGCACCAAGGCGACCAAGCGCAAGATCTACTACTACTTCGAGGGCAAGGACGAGCTTTACCGCGCGGTGCTGGAGCGCGCCTACGCCCGTGTGCGCGCGAGCGAGAGCGAAGTGGACATCGAAAGCGGCAACGCCGCCGATGCGCTGCGCCGCCTGATCGAGCATGACGTGCATTATCATGCGCGGCACCCCGAACTGGTGCGGCTGGTGATGAACGAGAACATCCACCGCGCCGAACATCTCAAGCAGATCAAGACCCTGCCGCAGGGCAACCGCCGGGTGATCGGGATGCTGGAAAAGATCATCGCGCGCGGGCAGGCCGAGGGGCTGTTCCGCACCGGGCTGGATGCAGTGGATCTGCACCTGAACCTGACCGCGCTCAGTTTTTACAACGTATCGAACCAGTTCACTTTTGCGCACAACTTCGGGGTGGACATGACCAGCCCCGAAGCGATTGCGCGGCGGGCGAGCCAGGTATCGGACATCATCCTCGCCTGGGTGACGAAGCAGGACTGACGGGCGCGGAGCGGGCTGCGGTCCGGTCGTGCCTTGTCAGTCATTCGTCCTCCCGGCGCGGCAAAGGAGAGGACGAATGGCAATTCCGATTAGCGCCGGGAGCGCAGACGGCCCCGAAAGCTGGACCCGCAAGGGGCTGGGTATCGTGGCGCTGTGCTTTGCGATCAACATGGCCGACGGGATGGACGTGACGATCCTGTCGTTCATCGCGCCGCGTCTTCAGGCCGAATGGGGCATCGGGTCCGACACGATGGGCACGCTGTTCAGCGCCGGGCTGCTGGGCATGGCGATTGGCGGCATGTTCATCGCGCCGCTGGCCGACCGGGTGGGGCGGCGGGCGGTGATCATTGCCGCGCTGGCGCTGATGTCTGCAGGCATGGTGGCGAGCGCCTTTGCCGGCAGCGTGCCGGTGCTGTTCGCGATGCGCGTGCTGGTGGGATCGGGGATCGGCACGGTGCTGGCGGCGATGGCTGCGCTGGCAGCGGAAAGCGCGCCACCTGCCAAGCGCAACATGGCGGTGGGCGTGGTCCAGGCGGGCTATCCGTTCGCGGCGGTGTTCACCGGGCTGATCGTGGCCAGGCTGCTGCCGGTCTATGGCTGGCAGGGGATGCTGCTGGGCGCCGCCGTGCTGACCGTCGCGCTGTTTCCGGCGGCGCTTCTGGTGCTTCCGCACAAGCAGCCCGTTGCCGAAGATGATGCCAAAGTCGAGGCGGGCAAGGTGGCGCACCTGTTTGCGCCCGAACTGCGGCCGCGCACGATTGCGCTGTGGAGCGCGGTGTTCTTCGGATTGATGGTGCTCTATTTCATCGTCAGCTGGATTCCCAAGCTGTCGATCGCGGCGGGGCTTTCGGAAACCAACGGGATTTACGCGGGCGCGCTCTACAATGCGGGCGCGTTTGTCGGCACGATGTCGATGAGCTTCCTTGCCTTGCGCGTGCCGCTGGGGCGACTGGTGCCGGTGATGCTGGTTCTGGCAGGCGCGGCGATGGTGACCTTCGGATCGGTGGCGATGCCGGTCTGGGCCACGCTCTGCACGGCGTTCGCCATCGGTGTGCTGCTGCAGGGCGGATACAACGGCGTCTGGCCGATTGCGGCGGGCGCATACCCCGAAAAGCTGCGCGCGACCGGTGTGGGCTGGGCGATTGGCGTGGGCCGTGGCGGCGCGGTGATCGGGCCGATGCTGGGCGGATACCTGATGGCCGCCAATGCGCCGCTGCCGTTCCTGTTTGCCGCCTATTGCGTGCCGCTGGTGATCTGCGCGGGCGCGGCCTTCCTCGTCGAGCGCTTCAAAAGGCCCGTGTCATAAGTGTAACTGGATAGTTACAATATATTTGACAGGGACTAGTTCGTTACATAAATGAGCAGGGTGAAGGGCGGCGACTCAAGCCGCCCGTGGAGGAGGACGACCATGCGTTTGAGGGGCACACGCCTAGCAGTTTCCGCGTCTTTGCTGTCGGTGGGCTTTGCGCTCGCCGCGCCGGCGCTGGCACAAGATGCCGCACAGAATGTCGCGCAGGATGAGGCCGCCGACGCGCCCGCCGCCGCCGACAAGGAGATCATCGTCACGGGGTCGCTGATCCAGCGCCCGAACAACACCGCCGTCAGCCCGATCGTCAGCATCAGCGATGCCGCGATCCGTCAGGCGGGCAAGACCAGCCTCGTCGATTCGCTCAATCAGCTGCCCGGCTTCACCGTGGGCGGCAATGAAGCGACCGGCGGACAGGGCACCGGCGCGCGCGCCAGCATCAACCTTCACGGCCTTGGCACCAACCGCAATCTCGTGCTGCTCGATGGCCGCCGCCTGCCGGTTTCGGACATTCGCGGCAACGTTGACATCAACATCCTGCCCGATGCCATCATCGGCGGCGTCGATGCGATCACCGGCGGCGCTTCGGCGGTTTACGGTTCGGACGCCATGTCGGGCGTGGTCAACTTCAAGTCGATCCGCTCGCTTGAGGGCGTGACGGTTGATTTGCAGAACACGCTCAGCTCGCGCGGGGATGCCTTCAAGTTCAAGGGCTCGATCGCCGGTGGCACCAGCTTTGCGCAGGATCGCGGACACATCGTTGCGGCGTTCGCCTATGCCAAGCAGAACCCGCTGAACGGCAGCCGCCGCTCGTTCTTCTTCGACAAGACGCCTTCGGGCTTCATCGGCACCGGCACCTATGTGCCCAGCGCCGCCAACGCGCCGAGCGCGGCTGCGGTGACCGCGCTGTTCAATTCCTATGGCGTTGCCGGTGCGCGCAATCCGCTGGGATCGAACCTCGGCTTCAACAAGGACGGCACGCTGTTCACGCAGACTGGCGCGCTGAACTACAAGGGCCCTAACGGGACGGGCGGCTATGCGGTTGTCGGCGGCAACGTGCGTATGCCGGTTGGCCAGCAGATCGATTACATCAACGGGCTTGAGCGCAAGAGCGCCTTCGTCAAGGCCGACTACGACATCACGCCCTCGCTCAACCTCTATGGCCAGTTCATGTATGTGGACCTGACCACCAGCACCGAAAGCGGCGGCAGCCTCACGCAGTTCCCGCGCCTGACCACGATCCCGGTGACCAACCCGTTCATCCCGGCAGACCTGCGCACGATCCTGGCTTCGCGCCCGAACCCGAATGCGAACTTCAACTGGAGCTCGCGCTATGTCGGCGTGCCCTACAAGGGCTGGAACGAAAGCTACAAGGTGCAGCAGTACCTTGGCGGGCTGAAGGGTGACATCACCGACAGCTGGTCGTTCGACGGCTTCGTGGCCTATGACAAGTCGGACCACGATTCGGTGATGCACGATGCCGTGCTCAAGAGCCAGGTGCAGAACCTGCTGAGCGCGCCCGATGGCGGCGCTTCGATCTGCGCGGGCGGGTTCAACCCGTTCGGCGATGCCAATGCGCGCTCGCTTTCCGCAGCTTGCCAAGCCTACATCACCAAGAACGCCGTCTCCAAGGAGCGCCTGAGCCAGACCCAGGCGCAGCTGCAGATCAACGGCAAGCTGTTCGATCTGGGCGCAGGCCCGGCGCAGGTTGCCGTGGTCGGCAACTGGCGCCGCAATACGTATGAATATGCGCCTGACGTCGATGTGACCCCGGCCTCGGGCTTTGCACCGGGCGCGAATGTCGAAGGCTTCGCCGCGCAGCTTCCGGTTTCGCGCAAGGCCATCAGCGTCAAGGAACTGGCGGGCCAGATCGACATTCCGCTGATTTCGGGCAAGCCGTTCATCGAGGAATTCGGCGTTGGCGCCGCCGCGCGCGTCTCGGACTATTCGGTGACCGGTTCGGTTGTCAGCTACGAAGCCGACATGCGCTGGCGCCCGACCGAGACGGTACTGTTCCGTGGCAGCTATCAGCGCGCCGTGCGTGCGCCGAACATTGCCGAACTGTTCTCGCCGCCGCAGAACGCGCAGCTTGCCCTTGGCACGCCGCCCGCTTCGCTCGGCGATCCGTGCGACGTCCGTTCGCTTGCCCGCACGGGTGCGAACGGCGCGCAGGTAGCCGCACTTTGCGTCGCTCAGGGCGTGCCGCAGGCACAGATCAGCAGCTACCAGTTCCAGACCACGGCGACCGGTTCGACCACCGCTGGCAGTCTGGCGGTGACACCCGAAAAGGCCGATACCTTCAACCTCGGGTTCGTGTTCAACGCGCCGCGCGGTGGCGGGGTGTTCGGTGATTTCTCGCTCTCGGTCGATTACTACAATATCAGCATCAAGAATGTGATCTCGGCCGTGCCGGGTGGCACCGTGCTGTCGGGCTGCTACAATCTCAATGGCAGCAACCCGACCTATTCGCTGTCTGATGCGAACTGTGCGCTGATCACGCGTGACGTCAACGGCCAGCTTCTGAACGTCAACACGCCGTTCAAGAACCTCGGCGCGTTGAAGACCGATGGTATCGAAGTGCAGGTTCACTGGGGCGTGCCGACGCCGTTCCTCGCAGATAGCGGCAAGATCTATGTCGACTCCGCGATCGGTTATCTTAACAACTACAAGGTTCAGCTCCTGCCAGGTGCAGCCTTCCTTGATTACACCGGGATCAGCAATGGCTCGGTGTTCGATGCAGGATCGGTGCCGCCGCGCGCGACGCCGAAGTGGAAGGCGCTGACGACGCTCGGTTATCGTTCGGACGTGCTGAGCTTCGGCCTGCGCTGGAAGTACCAGAACGCGCTCGACGACGTGAGCCGGATCAACAGCCCGAACAATGTCGCGCTGGGCGTGCCTTCGTACCAGACCTGGGATCTGTTCGGCTCGGTCAAGGTGAACGAGCGTTTCGAACTGCGCGGCGGCGTCAACAACCTGACCGACCGCGGCTTGCCGTTCGTCGCCAGCAACCAGACGCTGACCGATACCGCGCAGTATGACGTGATCGGCCGTTCGTTCTATGTCGGCATTCGCGCCACTTTCTGATCCACCCTGTGTCCCGGCGCCCTCACCGGCGCCGGGATTTTTTCCCGAATTTCAAGGTACAGATGATCCGCTCAGGCCTTCTTGGACGCTCCATTCTCACCTCGCGCTCGCCCGAGCTGCACGAGAAGGAAGCGCAGGCGCAGGGCCTGGATCTCAGTTACGAGCTGTTCGACTTTTCTTCGCGCGGCCTTGCCGACGAGGATCTGGCCCAAGTGATGGCGGATCTGGTGGCGCGGGGGTTCAGCGGGTTCAACGTGACATTTCCGTTCAAGCAGGCGGTGCTGCCGCTGCTCGATGAACTCGACGAAAGCGCAGGCGCGGTGGGCGCGGTCAATACCGTGGCGATCCGGGGCGGGCGGCTGATCGGCTACAACACCGACATGGCCGGGTTTCGCGGATCGGTGATCGACGGTCTTCCCGGCGCGGTCCTGCGCCATGTGGTGCAACTGGGCGCAGGCGGCGCAGGCGCGGCGGTGGCCAATGCGCTGATGTCGATCGGTGTCGAGAGGCTCGACATCGTGGACATCGATGCGGCGCGGGCTGGCGCTTTGGCGGCAGACCTTGGCGCGCGTTACCCGCAGCGGACGGTGACCGCCGGATCGCTGGGTGACCTCATTACCGATGGTGCCGACGGCATCGTCAACGCAACCCCCATCGGCATGAACGGGAAACCCGGCATGCCCATGGCCGAAGACAAGATTGCGCCCGGTCAATGGGTTGCCGATGTCATCTATTTCCCGCCGGAGACCGAGCTGCTTCGGGTCGCAAAGGGGAAGGGTTGCGCCACGATCAACGGCGTGGGCATGGTTGTGGGGCAGGCCGCGCGCGCGTTCGAGATCATCACCGGTCATGCTGCCGATGCCGCGCGGATGCGCGCCAGTCTGGGTTAGGTCCTGGCCTTGGCCCTATTCGTCCGGCGCGGCGGCGCGGTCGATCATGTCCATGAAATTGCGGGCGGCATCGCGCTGGCCGGCGTCCTTGAAGGTGACGTCGAGATCCGGCGCGGCGCCGAGCATGTAGAGGATCGACCATAGCGCGAAGCGGCGCGCGGGATCGCGTTCCAGCCCCAATGCGACGCGCATCTGTTCGGTGCCGCCGTCAAAAGCATCGGGCGTGACTTGCGTGAGGTCGGCGGTGCCGAAGAAGCGGCGGAGCTGATCGTCGAAATCCATCGCGCGTCTATCGCCGCTGGTTGCGCGCGGAGCAAGCGCCGTGGCATGGCAGGGCGACCATGGCCAAGAAAAAGCGCTTCCTGACTGCGACGATGCCCGATGGCTACGTGAAGACCATCGGCCCGACGAGCGACAGCTTCACCCATTACTGGCGGATCGTCGCCACGCTGGAAAACGGCAAGACCGAAGTGTTCTGGGGCCACGCCCGCTCGCTCGCCGATGCCAAGGCCAAGCGCCAGCCCGCGCAGGATGCGGCGAAGATGCGGGGCTGGAAGACGTTCGCGTTCGAGATTGCCCAGCTTACCGAGGCACCTGCGTGAAGGTGGCGACGAGGGCGCGCGCGCGTTCGCCCACGTCGGCTGCGCTGCGGCCCGGCGCGTAGAGCGAGGAGCCGATGCCGAACCCTGCGGCACCTGCGGCGAGGTAGGCGGGGATCGTGCTCGCATCGATGCCGCCGACCGGAAACACGCGGGTTCCGGCGGGGAGGACCGCGCGCACGGCTTTGAGCGTGGCGGGTCCGGCGGCTTCGGCGGGAAAGAGCTTGAGCGCATCGGCCCCGGCGGCGAGCGCGCGGAAGGCTTCGGTCGGGGTGAAGAACGCGGGAAGCGAGGCCATGCCTGCGGCCTTGGTGGCGGCGATGACATCGACATCGGTGTTGGGCGAGATGACGATGCCGCCGCCTGCTTCGCGGACGCGCGCCACATCGGCTACGGTCAGCACGGTGCCTGCGCCGACCAGTGCGCGGGTGCCAAGGTGCGCGGCCATCGCGGCGATGCTGGCGAAGGGATCGGGCGAATTGAGCGGCACTTCGAGGCAGCGGAAGCCCGCTTCATAAAGCGCATCGGCGATGGGCACCGCCTCGGCAGGCGTGATCCCGCGCAGGATGGCGATGAGCGGCAGCGCGCCGAGTGCTTGGTCGAGTGTCACAGGCATTCTCCGATGGCCCAGAGGCCGCGCGAGGCGGCGTGATCGCCGTCGATGATGGTGATGGCGTTTATCCCGGCAAGGCGCAGCGCGGTTTCATAGCGGGCGACAAGCTGCGGGTTGCCGATCAGGGTTGCCGGTTTTGCACCAAACCCGGCGATCTCGCCGCCGATGAGCAGGCCGGACAGGTAGCTTTCCACCGCTTGCGGCGGCAGGTCGCCCAGCAGCACATCGGCGCGGGTGGAGAACAGCAGCGGGGCGAAGTTGCCTGCGTCCAGCGCGCGCGTGACGCCGCGTGCGAAGGCGTGCTCGTTGAACGCGCCTTCGCTGGCAAGCTGGCCGAGCAGCGAGTGGTGGCGCAGCAGGGCGTAAAGCTCGCCGGTCATCGCGGTGGCAAAAGTGGTGATGCGGCCCTGTTCGAGCGTCGCCCATTTGCTGTGCGTGCCGGGGAGGACGACGAGGCCAGCGGTGAGGCCAGCGCCAAGCAGCTGGGTTTCCTCGCCGCGCATGACGTCAGCCGAGCCATTTTCGGCGCGGGTGGAGAGGCCCGGCAGGATGACGGCGCGGCCCAGTGCGGTGTCCAGCGGAAGCGCGGCGGCGGCCAGCGCGGAGGGCGAGGCCGGACAGGGCAGGTAGGGAGCTTCGCGCCAACCGGTGCGCCCGCCGACCATTCCGGCAAGCACGATCGGCGTGGTGCCATCGGTCCAGTCCGCCACGGTTTCAGTCAACACGCTTTCGAATTCGGGCGGCGTCAGGCCTGCAGCGCCGCGCGGAGAGGCGCGGCGTTCGAGCACTTCGCCCGATGCGCCGAAGCGGAAGGCGCGCATATTGGTGCTGCCCCAGTCGATGCCGATCAGCGCGGTCATCCGGCGAATGCCCGGGGCGGAAGCCCGCATACGCCGGGATCGACTTCGAACAACGCGCCTGCATGGGGTTCGTGCGCGAGGCCATCGGCGGACGAGGTGACGAACATGCGGCTGAGGTCCGGCCCGGCGAAGGTCATGCTGGTCACGTTCGTGGCGGGCAGGGTAACCTGGCGCATCAACTGGCCCGCAGGATCGAAGCGGCTGATCCGCGCAGCCCCCCAATGCGCGACCCACAGGCAGCCTTCGGCGTCGGTGGTCATGCCATCGGGGTAGCCCCATGCGTCCTCGAACAGCAGGAAAAGGCGCTTGTTCTCCAAGGTTCCGTCCGGCGCAAGATCGAAGGCGTGGATCGTGCGCGCGCCGCTGTCGGTGTGGTAGAGCGTGGTGCCGCAGGGGCTGAATGTGGGGCCATTGGTGACCTGATAGTGGTCGTCATGGCGGGACCAGCCAAGATCGGGATCGAGCCGGTAGAGCGCGCCGGTGGCGGCGGCGTCGGTATCGTCCTTGGTGCCTGCCCAGATGCGCCCGGCGTGATCGACTTTGGCATCGTTGAGGCGGTTGTCGGGGCGGTCAGGTTCGGGATCGCCGATGGAGGTGATGTCGCCTGAATCGAGATCGAACAGGTGAAAGCCGCTCTTGAGGCCGATGACGAAATCGCTGCGGCCCGCGCGCGGGATGATCCAGCCGATGCGTTCATGGAAGGGGCGGCGGCCGACTTCGCCGCTGGCAAGATCGAGCCAGTTGAGTGCGGGCGCGAGGATATCGACCCAGAACAGGCGATTTCGCTCGGGCACCCAGACCGGGCCTTCGCCGAGCAGGTCGCGGGTTTCGCGCGGGATTGGTCCCAGCAGCATCAGTGATTGTCGCGCGGCAGGCCCATCGTCTGGGCGATGCGCTGGTAGCGTTCGGCGCCTTCGAGGATCGCGCCGGTGTTCATTTGCCCGACCATCGAGCGCTGGATCTGCTGCCACGGGGTTTGCGATGCGGGATAGGCAAAGCCGCCCGCCGCTTCAAGCGCGGCGCGGCGCTCCGCCAGTTCCGCTTGCGCGATCAGCACGTTGGCGGTGCCCTTGTTCAGATCGATGCGCACGCGGTCGCCCGTGCGCAGCAGCGCAAGGCCGCCCATGGCGGCAGCTTCGGGGCTGGCGTTGAGGATCGAGGGGCTGCCGCTGGTGCCCGACTGGCGGCCATCACCGATGCACGGCAGCGCGCCGACGCCCTCGGTCATCAGGTAGGCGGGGGGGCGCATGTTGACCACTTCGGCCGCACCGGGATAGCCGATGGGGCCAGCGCCGCGCATGAACAGGAGGGTTTCGGCGGTAATGCCGGTGGCGGGATCGTCGATCCGGGCGTGGTAGTCCTCCGGCCCGTCGAACACCACGGCGGGGCCTTCGAAGGCCTCGGGATCGGTGGGGTTCGACAAGTAGCGCGCGCGGAATTCGGGCGATATCACGCTGGTTTTCATGATTGCGGCGTCAAACAGGTTGCCGCTCAGCACGATGAAGCCCGCGTCGGTGACGAGCGGCTGGGCGAACGGGCGGATGACTTTTTCGTCCTCGATGGCCACGCCCCGGCAGTTTTCGCCGATGGTGCGGCCATTGGCGGTCATCGCGGACTCGTCGATCAGGCCCTGGCCGATCAACTGGTTCACCACGGCTGGCACGCCGCCAGCGTGATAATAGTCCTCGCCCAGATATTCGCCTGCGGGCTGAAGATTGACCAGCAGCGGCACTTTGTGGCCTTGCGTCTCCCAATCCTTGAGCGGCAGATCGACGCCGATGTGGCGGGCGATGGCGCACAAGTGGATCGGCGCGTTGGTCGATCCGCCGATAGCGGAATTGACGCGGATCGCGTTGTGGAACGCTGGAAGCGTCAGGATGTCGGACGGCTTGAGATCCTCGTGCACCATTTCCACGATGCGCTTTCCGGTGTGGTAGGCGCATTCCTGCCGGTCACGATAGGGTGCGGGGATCGCGGCGGAACCGGGCAGCGACATGCCGAGCGCTTCGGCAAGGCTGTTCATCGTGGTGGCGGTGCCCATCGTATTGCAATAGCCGGTCGATGGCGCGGACGAGGCGACGAGCTTGATGAATTGCGCATCGTCGATCTCGCCCTTGGCGAGGAGTTCGCGCGCCTTCCACACGATCGTGCCCGATCCGGTGCGCTCACCCTTGTGCCAGCCATTGAGCATCGGGCCGACCGACAAGGCGATGGCCGGGATGTTTACCGTGGCGGCGGCCATCAGCGCAGCGGGCGTGGTCTTGTCGCAGCCGATGGTCAGCACCACCCCGTCGAGCGGGTAGCCATAGAGCACTTCGACCAGCGCGAGATAGGCCAGATTGCGGTCAAGCCCGGCGGTGGGGCGCTTGCCGGTTTCCTGAATGGGATGGACCGGGAATTCGAGCGGGATGCCGCCTGCTTCGCGGATACCGTCGCGCACGCGCTCGGCCAGTACGAGGTGGTGGCGGTTGCAGGGGGAGAGGTCGCTGCCGGTCTGGGCGATGCCGATGATCGGTTTGCCCGATTGCAGTTCCTCAAGGCTGAGGCCAAAGTTGAGGTAACGCTCGAGATAGAGCGCGGTCATATCGACATTGTCCGGATTGTCGAACCATGCGCGCGACCGCAACTTGCCCTCGTCACCCTGCTGCATCCCGCGATTCCCCGAACTTTTCGATCAAAATACGGCCACCGTTGACGGCGGCATATCCGGGTATATACTCGGAGTATTGAAAAGGCGCAAGATCGCGCCAGGCGGGAATCGAGGGGCGGGCAAGGCATGGCGGGACCGATTGGACAAGCGAGTTTGGTGCCAGATGGAAGTGCCCCGCGCGCGGCATACGGCCCAGCGCTGACGCTGCTCGCCAGCCTGTTTTTCATGTGGGGGTTCATCACCGTCATCAACAACACGCTGCTGCCGCATCTGCGCAGCGTGTTCGAGCTGAACTATACCCAGACCACGCTGATCGAGAGCGTGTGGTTCATCGCCTATTTCTTCGCCTCGATCCCTTCGGCAAAACTGATCCGCCGGGTCGGTTATCAGCGCGCGATGGTGATCGGATTGCTGATCATGGCGGCGGGCGCGCTGCTGATGGTGCCTGCGGCGAAGTTGCCTTCCTATGGCGTGGTGCTGACCGCGCTGTTCATCATCGCCAGCGGGATCACGTTGCTGCAGGTGGCGGCCAATCCCTATGTCACCGTGATCGGCCCGGCTGAGACCGGATCGTCGCGGCTCAATCTGGTGCAGGCGTTCAATTCGCTGGGCACCACGCTGGCGCCGCTGTTTGCGGGATACCTGATCCTCGGCCGCTCCAAGGGCGGCACGATGGCGGAAGGCGGCGCGGCGCTGACGGCGGCAGAGCGTTATGCCGATGCGCAATCGGTGATCCTGCCTTATGTGCTGGTGGCGGTGGTGCTGGTGGCGCTGGCAGTGGTGATCGCGCGGTTTCCGCTGCCTGCCATCGGCCAATCGACCCAGCGCGTTTCGCAGGCTGACCGCGCGGGATTGTCGCTGTGGAAGCACCGCAATCTGGTGTTCGGCATCCCGGCGATCTTCATCTACCTGATCGCTGAAATCGGCGTGGCCAACCTGTTCATCAACTTCGTCTCGCAGCCCGATATTGCCGGAATCACGCACGAGCAGGCCTCGCGCTATCTGGCGCTGCTTTGGGGCGGGATGATGGTCGGGCGCTTTGCCGGCAGTTTCCTGATGCGCACCATTCCGGCAGAAAAGGTGCTGGCGGGCTTCAGCGTTGCGGCCTTCGCAGTGATGCTGGTGGCGACTTTCGCGCATGGCCCTGCGGCGATGTGGGCGCTGATCGCGGTGGGGCTGTGCCATTCGATCATGTTCCCGACGATCTTCTCGCTCGGCATCCGGGGCCTCGGGCCGCTGACCGAGGAAGGCTCGGGCCTGCTGATCATGGCCATCGCGGGCGGTGCGCTGGTGGTGGTGCAGGGCTGGCTGGCTGACCTCTACGGGCTGCAATGGTCGTTCCTGCTGACCGCGATCTGCGAACTTTATGTCCTGTTCTATGCGCTGTGGGGATCGCGGGTCACGCATCCGCTTCCCGATGAAGCACCCATTGCCTGAAAGACTGATACCGATGCCTGAATTGCGTTCGATCGATGCCGCCACCGGAGAGGCCTTCGGGCCAGCGTTTGATACGCACGGACCCGCCGATGTTGCCGCTGCCTGCGCCGCCGCCGAGGCTGCGTTCGATGCCTATCGCGGCATTGCAGCGGAAGCACGCGCCGCGTTCCTCGAGCGGATCGGTGCCGAAATCGCCGCACTGGGTGATGACCTGATCGTCATGGCCATGCGCGAGAGCGGGCTGCCCCGGATGCGGCTTGAGGGCGAGCGCGGGCGCACCATCGGCCAGCTCAAGCTGTTTGCCGATGTGGTGCGGCGCGGCGGCTGGGCGGGGTTGCGGATCGATCCGGCCTTGCCCGAACGCACCCCGCCGCGCCCCGATCTGCGGCTGCGGATGATCCCGCTGGGACCGGTCGCGGTGTTTGGCGCATCGAACTTCCCGCTCGCGTTCTCCACCGCCGGGGGCGACACCGCGTCTGCTTTGGCGGCGGGGTGCCCGGTGGTGGTCAAGGGCCATCCGGCGCATCCCGGCACCGGCGCCATGGTGGCGGGCGCTATCCTTGCGGCAGCGCGCGCTTGCGCCATGCCCGAGGGCGTGTTCGCGCATCTGGTCGGCGCGGGCAACGAACTGGGCGCGGCGCTGGTGCAGGACCCGCGCATTGCGGCGGTGGGCTTCACCGGATCGCGCAGCGGCGGGCTGGCGCTGGTCAAGCTGGCGCAGGCGCGGGCCGTGCCGGTGCCGGTCTATGCCGAGATGTCGAGCGTCAATCCGGTGCTGCTCTTGCCTGCCGCGCTGGCGGCGCGTGGGGGAGAGCTGGGCGCGGGCTTTGCAGCATCGCTGACGATGGGGGCGGGGCAGTTCTGCACCAATCCCGGCCTTGTGCTGGCGATTGAAGGCGCGGGGCTGGAAGCCTTCATCGCGGCGGCAGGCGAGGCGATTGCCGCGCACGATCCGGCGCCGATGCTGACCGGCGGGATTCATGCGGCGTATGAGGCGGGCACGGCGTTGCTGGCCGGGCATGCCAAGGTTGCCACGCTGGCGCAGGGCCTTGAGGGCGCAGGCGCTCGCGGGCAGGCTGCAATGTTCTCGACGGACGCCGCTTCGTTCCTGGCCGACCCGGCGCTGGGACATGAGGTGTTCGGCGCGTCGTCGTTGCTGGTGCGCTGTGCTGACGAGGCGGAATTGCGCGCGGTGCTGGCGCAGGTCGAGGGGCAGTTGACCGTGACATTGCAGATGGATGATGCCGATGCCGCCATGGCCGCGCGCCTGCTGCCGCTGCTGGAGCGCAAGGCGGGGCGAATCCTGCGCAATGGCTGGCCGACAGGGGTGGAAGTGACGCATGCGATGGTTCACGGCGGGCCTTATCCCGCCACGTCGGTCGCGCGCACGACGTCGGTCGGCAGCATGGCAATTGACCGTTTCCTGCGGCCGGTATCCTACCAGAACCTGCCCGATGCGCTGCTGCCGCCAGAACTGCGTGGCGGCGGGACGCAAGGTTGGCCGAAACTGATCGACGGGGAACTCGCATGACCTTGCGTTTGCTGCAGCATCGCGCCGCCGATGGCCAGCGCAGCGTGATCGCGGCGCAGGGCGATGCCGCGCATTTCCTGATCGGCGTGGACAGCATTCACGCGCTGGCGATGCGCGCGATTGCTGCGGGCACCGGGTTGGCTGAAGCGGTGCAGGCCTGCAGGCAGGGCGCGGGCGTGGACATCGCCGCCGAACTTGCCGCCGGACGGCTGATCGCGCCAATCGGGCACGACGATCCGGCGCACCTTGCCATGACGGGCACGGGCCTCACCCACCTCGGCTCGGCCGAGGGGCGCGACAAGATGCACCGCGATGCCGCCGCAGCCGAAGTGCAGACCGATTCCATGAGGATGTTCCTTGAAGGCGTGGCGGGTGGCAAGCCTGCAGATGGCGAAACCGGGCAGCAGCCCGAATGGTTCTACAAGGGCGATGGCTCGCAATTGCGAGGGCCCGGCGAGACGCTGGCCATGCCCGCCTTCGCGCAGGACGGCGGGGAGGAGCCGGAGCTTGCCGGGATCTACCTGATCGGGCCGGATGGCACGCCGTTCCGGCTGGGGCTGACGCTCGCCAACGAATTCAGCGATCATGTGACCGAGCGGCACAATTACCTGTGGCTGGCGCATTCCAAGCTGCGGCAGGCCGCCATCGGCCCCGAACTGCTGGTCGGCACGCCGCCCGCGCATGTCGAAGGCAGCAGCCGGATCGTGCGCGATGGCGAAGTTATCTGGGAAAAGCCGTTCCTTTCGGGCGAGGCGAACATGTCGCACAGCCTGGCCAATCTTGAGGCGCATCACTTCAAATATGCGCAGTTCCGCCGCCCCGGTGATGTGCACGTGCATTTCTACGGCACCGCCACGCTGTCGTTCAGCGACGGCATCCGCACCGCGCCGGGCGACGTGTTCGAGATCGAGGCCGCGCCGTTCACGCTGCCGCTGCGCAATGCGCTGGCGCGTGCGGACGCGGTGCCGGTGAAGGTGCAGCAATTGTGAGCCATCCGCCGATTCGCATCGCCCTTGTCGGCATGGGCAAGATCGCGCACGACCAGCATGTGCCGGCGATTGCAGGGGATGGCGCGTTCATGCTTGCCGCCACGGTCAGCCCGCGCGGACCGGGCGTTGACGGGGTGCAGCATTTTACTGCGCTGGACGCCATGCTGCAGGCTGCCGAGGTTGACGCGGTGGCGCTGTGCACGCCGCCGCAAGTGCGCTTTGAACTGGCGGTCGCGGCGATTGCGGCGGGCAAGCATGTGTTCCTCGAAAAGCCGCCGGGTGCGAGTTTGAGCGAGGTGGCGGCGCTGGAGCAGATGGCTGCTGCGGCGGGCGTCACGCTGTTTGCCAGCTGGCATTCGCGCCATGCCGCCGGGGTTGAGCCTGCGCGCGCGTGGCTGGCGGGAAAGACGATCCGCCGCGCGCATATCTGCTGGCGCGAGGATGTGCGCCACTGGCATCCGGGGCAGGCGTGGATCTGGCAGGCGGGCGGCCTCGGCGTGTTCGATCCGGGGATCAACGCGCTGTCCATCGCCACGCGGATCTGGCCGCAGCCGCTCTATCTGGAAACCGCGACCTTGCAGGTGCCCGCCAACCGCGAGGCCCCTATTGCCGCCGATCTCATGCTGCGCGATGCTGCAGGCACGCAGGTCAGCGTGGACCTCGACTGGAGGCAGACCGGCAAGCAGACCTGGGACATCACGGTGGAGACAGATGCGGGCACGCTGACGCTGTCAGACGGCGGCGCGGTGTTCAGCGCAGACGGCGAAACGCGCCGCGCCCCCGACCGCGAATACCCGCTGCTCTACGCCCGCTTCGCCGAACTGGTGCAGACCCGCACCAGCGAATGCGACATCGCCCCGCTGCGTCTGGTGGCAGACGCGTTTCTGCGCGGACGGTGCGAGACGGTGGAAGATTTTTTGGAGTGAGGCGGGTCGCGGTTTGAATAGCGTTGGGGGTGTGGGGCCCACCTTGCGGCGGCCCCCGTCCCATCACTTGTGCATGTAAACCGCGCGTTCGTGGCTGAACGCCTTGAAGCCGAAGTAGCCGTGGTAGCTGCCGGTGCCCGAGGCATTCACGCCGCCGAACGGCAGGTTGTTTTCGAGATAGTGCGAGAACACGCCGTTGACGGTGACGCCGCCTGACGAGGTTTCATTGAGCACGCGCGCCACATTGGCCTCGTCCGAGCTGTAGACATAGAGCGCGAGCGGCTTGTCGCGGGCCTGGATGTAGCCGATGGCCTGGTCGAGACTGTCGTAGGTCATCACCGGGATGACGGGTGCGAAGATTTCCTCCTGCAGGATCTTCATCTGCGGAGTGACGTCGGTCAGCATCGTCGGATGGATGGTCAGGTCATCCGCTTCGAGAACGCCGCCGGCGGCAACGGTCGCGCCCTTCTCCACCGCATCGTCGAACAGCGCCTTCACGCGCGCGAAGTTGGCGGGATTGACGACCTGTGCGATCGCTTCCTTCTTGATCTTGCCGTCGTCATAGAGATTGGCGGCGACGCTGGTCTTGAAGCCTTCGACCAGCGCGGCCTTCTGGTCCTCGCGGATGAAGACGTAATCGGGGCTGATGCAGGCCTGTCCGCCGTTGAACTGCTTGGCGCCAGCAAGCTGCGCGGCGACCTTGGCAATGTCGGCGCCTTCGTCGACGATGACCGGCGATTTGCCGCCCAGTTCGAGCGTGACACTGGCGAGGTGCTTGGCGGCGGCGGCCATGACGATCTTGCCTACGCGGGTGCTGCCGGTGAAGAAAATGTGGCTGAAAGGAAGGTCGAGCAGTGCCGACGCGACCGACACGTCGCCTTCGAACAGCGCAACCTCGTTTTCATCGAAGGCTTCGGCGATGATTTTTGCACCGACTTTGGCGGTGGCGGGGCACAGGTCGGTCAGCTTGACGATGCAGCAGTTGCCCGCCGCCACCGCTGCGGCCACCGGGCCAAGCGCGAGGCCGAGCGGGAAATTCCATGGGCCGAGGATCAGGCAGACGCCGCGCGCTTCGTAGATGATCTGGGCGCGGTCGTCGGGATTGCTCGACGAGGCGACTTCGGTGGGGGCCATCCAGGCATCGAGATTGTCGATGTTGCGCTGGATATTGCCGAGCACGTTGAGCACCTCGGTCACGCGGATTTCGCCCACCGGCTTGCGCGTGTCTTCAAGGACGGCGGCGATGATGTCGTCGGTATGGGCCTCGACCACGGCTTTCAGCTTGGCCAGCTTGGCCTTGCGCTGATCGGCGTTGGTGGCCTTCACCTTCCACTGGTTTTCCTGCTGGAGCGCGAAGACGCGGGCGATTTCGCCGGAGAGGTCGGCGGCGGTCGGCTGGGGCTGGGTCATGGTTTCACGGGCCTTGGGTTCATTGATGTGCACGAAATGGCCCGTGCGGCGGCGCGGGCCAAGTGTTCATCCGCACGATTGCCAGCCTGTGAAACGTTAGGCAACCGAACTTTTTACCGTAGGCGGATTTGCGGCGGGGCTGGTCCTCAGCCCATGCCGTAAGCCGACTTCATCCCGCCTTGCCGGTCGAGGTCCAGCGCCATGATCGCAATGTCGTGCAATTCGCCCGAAGCATCGCGGACGTGATCGCGCAGCAGCGCTTCGGGGAGGAAGCCGAGATCTTCGAACACCTTGAGCGCGGCGCCCTGATCGGGGGTGATCCGCACGGTCAGCTTGGAGACGCCGTCGGCCATGGCCATGGCCAGACATTCCTGCGCCAGCACGCGGCCAAAGCCGGTGCCGCGCATCTCGGTGGAGATCAGCATGCGGATATCGGCGACATGAGGCGACCAGCTCAGTTCATCGCGGGCGAGCGCGGTGCAGCCGACCATGCGGTTGCCGTCGTGCGCGACAAGGCTGCGGATCAGCCCGCGTTCGACCTGGTCGATCCATGCGGCGATGACCTTGGGATTGCGGATGTCGCGCATCAGGAACAGCAGATCGTGCGCGGGCAGGGCCCGGGCAAAGGCGAGCAGCGCATCGGCGTCGGCGCGTTCGAGCAGGCGCAGGGTGATCGTGCGCTTGCCTGCGGCAACGGTGCGGGGATATTGGGGGGTATCGGACATCACACGGACCTTTTGCCAAGCCATTCGTCGATCAGCGGCCACAGGCGGCGCAGCGCTGCAGGACCGGCCACGAGGCTGACGTGGCCGCCCTTCGAGATGATTTCCTCGTAATCGGAAGTCGAGGTCAGGTCTTTCAGCGGCTGGGTCGCTTCAAGGCTGACGATATGATCGTGCTGGGCGACGATGTTGAGGATCGGCCCTGCGATATTGGCAAGATCGGCCTTGCGCCCGGCGATTTCGAGCGTGCCGGAAGCGAGCGCGTTCTCCCACATCAGCAGCTTGATCTGCTCGCGGAAATATTCGCCCGGCACCGGCAGGGTTTCAGCCGCCCAGCGATCGAACATGCGGTAGGAGCGGACGAATTCATCGTTCCACATGTTGGTCCACAGCGTCATCTTGCCGGCTGCGCGGTTGGCGGGGCGGGCAAGATCGAACGCGCCGAGCATCAGTTCGGGCGGGATGATGCCGAGCCGGTCGACGACCTCATCGATATCGAAATGGCGCTTGTCCGCCCATTTCTGGAACAAGTGCATGTGGGTGAAATCAACCGGCGTGGCGAAGAGCAGCAGGTTCTTCACACCGGTTCCGGGATAAAGGCTCGCGTGGATCGTGGCGAGCGTGCCGCCCATGCAGTAGCCTGCAAGCGACACGTCATTTTCGCCGGTGATCTCGGCGATCTTGGCCAGGGCATCGGGGATGAAGCGGTCGACATAATCGGTGATCGCAAGGTGCGCTTCATCGCGGCGGGGCGGCGCCCAATCGAGATTGAACACGTCATACCCGCGCCCGAGCAGGTATTCGACCATCGACTGGCCCGGCGCGAGATCGAAGATGTATCCCTTGTTCGATGGGGGCGAGACGATCAGCAGCGGCAGGCGGTAGATTTCATCGACCACGGGGCGGTAGCGATAGAGCAGCGCGGTGCCTTCGCGGTGGATCAGGTCCTTGGCCATTGCGCCCACTTCGGCGCGGGGCGCGGTGAGGAAGTCCAGGCCCTTGATGTTGCGCTTGAGCGCCCGGTCGACATCGCGGCGGACGCGCTCGGCGATGGCTTCTGTGGTGAGCTGGTCGGTTTCGCTCATGCCTTTGGCTTGGGCGGCTGTTTGGTGCGGCGCGGTTCGGCAGGCGCGGGCGCGGCTGCGGCCTTGCCTGCAAGCGCCTCGATGGCGAGGCGCACCCGGTCGATCGAATCCTCCAGCCCGTCAAGCCGCTCGGCCAGGGCTTCGACCTGGGCCTTGCTTGGCAGGTTGAGGTTCTTGAGCAGCGTTTCCATCTGTTCGGCAAAGGCACGCTGGGCCACGACCTGAACCTTGGTCGCCTGACCCATCATCGCACTGAATTGCTCGCTCTCGGTCAGCTTGCCCGACCAGGAATTGATTTCCTGTTCCCACTTGCTGACCATCTGCTGCCACTGGGCGACGGGATCAAACGGTGTCTGGCTCATGCTTGTGGTGCCTTTCCGTAGAAGTTCAGGTGGCGAGCGAAATGTAGCCGAGTTGCGCGGCTTTGAAGACGGTCTGGCTGCGGTTGACCGCGTTCAGCTTCATCGAGGCGTTGTGAATGTGGAAGCGCACGGTGGCGCGGCTGCGGCTCATGATCATCGAGATTTCGAGGTCGGTCTTGCCGATGGCCGCCCAGCGCAGGCACTCGACCTCGCGCTTGGACAGGCGCGAGCCCGAGGGCAGCGCCTGTGCCGAGCCCATCGCGTGGACGTAGCTGGCGATGAAGGTGCGCGAATAGATGCCGAGCGCGTCGCCGATTTCGAGGAACAGGTCGTCCAGCTCGGTCAGGTCCTGATCGAGCGGGTTGAAGCTTACCGCGCCGATCTGCCCGAACGGCAGATGCACCGGCACGACGATGGCGGCGCGGGTCATCGCGCGAGTCTCGAAGTTGGTGAGGTCGATCGCAGTGAGATAGTGGTTGGGCTGGCGGGTGTGGAAGCCGCTGGCGTTGGCCCAGAACGGCTCGCTTTCGAATCGGCAGGCCGAGGTCAGCGGCGAATCGAGCGCGATGCGCGAATTGCGCCACCACACCTTCTCATCGTTCCACCCGAACACGTCGCGGGCGAGGATGTTGCCGTCGGCGTCAACCGGTGTGCGCTTGTCGGCAATATCGTGGGCAGGGGCGGGGCGAACGCCTGCTGCCATGGCGATCTTGTGCAATTCCTCAGCCGCGCGGCGCACGTCCTGCGGACCGCTGATCCGGACAGCGTCGATGGATTCGACCGAAAGCTGCACTGTTCTCTCCTGTTATCGGTGTGGTTCCGGCCATTGTCTGTCTGCGCGCCTGTGACGCCTAACACACTGAAACGGGCCGACCCCGCACTTATGGGCACATCCTTACCGGTCGCGCGGCATCTAAACAACGACGGTATTGGCAAAAACGCCTAGTCTTTTGCCCAGCGTGGCGGCACCTTCGACGATGCTAGAGGTCACCTCCAAGGAGAGGGACGTGAATTTCGACCTGAACGAAGACGAAGAGATGCTGAAGGCGCTGGCCGAGCGCTTCGTCGACGATCATTACAGCGATCTCGACCATCGCCGGGGCTACCTGGCGGGGGCGGACGGCTATTCTCCGGAAATGTGGGCGCTGCTGGCGGAACTGGGGCTTGTCGCCGCACCGCTCGGTTTCGAGAGCGGCGGGATGGCGCTTGACGCAACGGCCATTGCCACCGTGTTCGAAGCGCTTGGGCGCGGGTTGGTGGTCGAGCCTCTGACCGAGAACGTGATGGTCGCCGCGCGCCTGCTGGAGCGCATCGCGCCCGAGGACGTGCAGGAAAGCTGGATGGAAGCGCTGGCGATGGGCAGCCGCCGCATCGCGCTGGCCCATGCCGAACATGGAGCACGCGGTGGACGCACTTTCGTGGCGACCACGGCGGACGGGATTGGCGCGCTGACTGGCGCCAAGACATGCGTGCCTGCGGGCGCAGGCGTTGCCGCCTATATCGTCAGCGCGCGTGAGAGCGGCGCGCCGACCGATGCCGCGGGCGTGGCATTTTATCTCGTCGATGCCGCAGCGCCGGGCCTTGCCATCAATCCGTGGCGCATGGCCGATGGCAGCGTTGCAGTGTCCTTGACGCTGGACGCGGTTCCCGCGATGCGGCTGGGCGGATCGCTGGACGATCTGGCGCAGAACGACTTGCTGGCATCGCTGGCACGATCGGCCGAGGCGCTGGGGATCATGCAGCGCCTGTTCGATGCGACGCTCGATTATCTGCGCACGCGGCAGCAGTTCGGCACGACGCTGGGAAGCTTCCAGGCAATTCAGCACCGCATGTCGGCGCAGTATGCCGTGATCGAACAGGCCCGCGCGCTGCTCAATCTGGCAATCGTGCGGCAGGGGTCTGACGGCTTTGCCAGCGCGGTCCACGGCCTGCGCGCTTTCCTTGCGCCTGCCAGCGTCGAACTGGGGCACGAGATGATCCAGTTCCACGGCGGCATGGGCGTGACCGACGAACTGTTCATCGGCCACGGCCACAAGCGTCTGCTGGTGCTGTCACGCTGGCCGGACGAACCGCAAGTGGCGCTCGACCGGTTTGCCGGGGTAGCCTGAGGGGTCGGGCCTCAAGGTTTGAGGCTGGCGTTTCGGGCGGGCGTTACTGAAACGCCTGTTACTGATCAGAATTCCGCCCAGTCCTGCGCGACGGCAAGGTTGCCCTCGCTGGCATAAGTCCGCGCGGGGACGGCACGAGGCGGAGCCTTCGGAGTGGGGGCGCTGCGGGCCGGTGCTGGAAACTCGGCATTTTGCGTGCGGAATGCGCCGACGCTGGCGGACAGCGTATTGGCCTGCTCGGCAAGGCTGCGCGCGGCGGCGGCGGTTTCCTCGACCATGGCGGCATTCTGCTGGGTCATCTGGTCCATCTCGGCGACATTGGCGTTGACATCGCGCAGGCTGGAAACCTGATCGCCGGTCTTGTCGGCCACGTCGGTGATGAAGGTGTTGATCTCGGTCATGCGCGCCGACAGTTCAACCAGCACTTCGCGGGTGTTCTCGACCGTGGTCACGCCTTGGGCAACTGCGGTGGAACTGGTCTGGACAAGTGTCTTGATGTCTCGCGCGGCATCTGCGCAGCGCTGGGCGAGTGCACGCACTTCAGTGGCTACGACCGCGAACCCGCGCCCGGCTTCACCTGCACGCGCCGCCTCGACCCCGGCGTTCAGCGCGAGCAGGTTGGTCTGGAAGGCGATGCCATCGATCAGCCCGACGATCCGCGATATCTCCTCGGACGAACGTTCGATGTCCTGCATCGAGGTGGTCGCCGATGCCGCGATGGTCTGGCCTTCGTGTGTGCGGCTGACGACGCTGGTGACCGAGCGGTTGGCCTCGCGCGCATTCGTTGCAGTGGCCGAAAGTGCGGCCGTGACTTCGTTCATCGCGTTGGAGGCGCGCTGCAGGTTGGCGGCCTGGCGTTCGTTGCGCTGGGCAAGGTCGGCCGAGGCTTCGTTGATCTCGTCACCGCCGCGCAGGACATGGGCCGACATCGAGCGGATCGTGTCCATCGTCGCCGAAATGCTGGCGATGCCCTGATTGTAGTTGACCCGCATAGCCTCGTAAGGGCCGGGGAACGGCTCGTGCAGGGTTGCCGTCAGATCGTTCTGGGCAAGCCGCGACAGCGCGTGGTTCATCTGGTCGATGATGCGCTGCTGCGTTTCAAGGTCGGTGGTTTTCTCGATGGTATCGCGGAACGTCTCCATCGCCTTGGTCAGCCGGCCAACGCAATCGGTGTGGTGGGTGTAGGCGACAGGGCTTTTCGTGTCGCCAGCGGCGAGCGCTTCCATGCGCAGCACGGTATCCACGTAGGGCTTGCAGATCCGCTCGCTGGTGAGCGCCATGATGCCCATGACGGCGGCAATCGAAAGCCCGGCGATGACGCAGACTTCCATCAGCGCAAATTGCGGGGCGAGCAGGAGTGCCGGCACATCGAGCAGATTGATCGCGGCGGCAGCGGTGAGCGCGACGGACAGGACGCGAAACTTTTCGCGGATCGGCGCTTGGGTGACAAACCGGTCGAACATGGTTCCCTCATTGCCACCATCCGGTGTGCAAGCGCCGGGAATGCCTTGGGTCCGGCCCTGGCGGATGGGGTGTGGCCGGGATTTTACGGCGCAGCGGGTGAACGGAACCCCCTGCAGACCATACGCAAAACGCCGCATGATCTTTGGGACAGGGCGGAAGTCTTCCGCCGTCATCGTCCCAAGGTACAATTGGCGACGGCCTGCGCGCGGCCCACAGTGCTTCCTGATCTCATCAATAATGAATTTGGAGGACCGGGGATGTTGGAACAGGCCATGGGCAAATTTGCCGGCAGCTCGCTCATTCGTGACCGTTATGAAAACTACATCGGCGGCAAGTGGGTCGCGCCGGTGCAGGGGCAGTATTTCGACAACGTCTCGCCGGTGACCGGCCAGGTGGTGTGCCAGGTGGCGCGCGGGACGGCGGGCGACATCGAACTGGCGCTCGACGCGGCGCATGGCGCCAAGGACGACTGGGCGAAGGCGTCCACCACCGAGCGCGCGAACGTGCTGCTGAAAGTGGCCGACCGCATGGAGGAAAACCTCGACCTGATCGCGATGGTCGAGACGATCGACAACGGCAAGCCGATCCGCGAGACGACCGCCGCCGACATTCCGCTGGCGATCGACCATTTCCGCTATTTCGCCTCGTGCCTGCGCGCGCAGGAAGGCTCGATTTCCGAAATCGACCATGACACGATTGCCTATCACTTCCACGAACCGCTGGGCGTGGTCGGCCAGATCATCCCGTGGAACTTCCCGATCCTGATGGCAGCGTGGAAGCTGGCGCCTGCGATTGCGGCGGGCAACTGCGTGGTGCTCAAGCCTGCCGAGCAGACCCCGATGTCGATCCTCGTGCTTATGGAAGTGATCGGCGACCTGCTGCCGCCGGGCGTGCTCAATGTGGTGAACGGCTTCGGCATCGAGGCGGGCAAGCCGCTGGCCAGCAACAAGCGCATCGCCAAGATCGCGTTTACCGGCGAGACGACGACCGGCCGCCTGATCATGCAGTATGCGTCCGAGAACCTGATCCCGTGCACGCTGGAACTGGGCGGCAAGAGCCCGAACATCTTCTTTGCCGACGTGATGGATGCCGATGACGACTTCCTCGACAAGGCATTGGAAGGCTTCACCATGTTCGCGCTCAATCAGGGTGAGGTCTGCACCTGCCCGAGCCGCGCGCTGGTGCACGAATCGATCTATGACCGCTTTATCGAAAAGGCGATTGCCCGCGTCGAGGCGATCAAGCTGGGCAGCCCGCTCGATGCCTCGACGATGATCGGGGCGCAGGCATCGAACGACCAGATGGAGAAGATCCTCAGCTACATCCAGATCGGCCGTGACGAAGGCGCCAAGGTTCTGACCGGTGGCGAACGGGCGATGCACGAGGGCGAGCTTTCGAGCGGGTACTACGTGCAGCCGACCGTTCTGGAAGGCCACAACAAGATGCGCGTGTTTCAGGAGGAAATCTTTGGGCCGGTGTTGGCGGTGACCAAGTTCTCGACCGACGAAGAGGCGCTGGAGATTGCCAACGACACGCTTTACGGCCTTGGTGCCGGCGTGTGGACGCGCGATGGAACGCGCGCCTATCGCATCGGGCGCGGCATTCAGGCCGGGCGCGTGTGGACCAACTGCTACCACGCCTATCCCGCGCACGCGGCGTTCGGCGGCTACAAGCAATCGGGCATCGGGCGCGAGAACCACAAGATGATGCTGGACCACTACCAGCAGACCAAGAACCTGCTGGTCAGCTACAGTCCGAAGAAGCTCGGCTTCTTCTGAGGTTGTATCATCGGAATTACGCGGCGCGCTCTGGCCTTATGGTCGGGCGCGCCGCAAGCCGTTTACCCAAGGCGCCGGAAGAGCGCGAACAAGGAGAGATGCAATGGCACAAGTCGTCGTCAACGTGATGTACAATGCGCCCGCCGATCCGCAGGCGTTCGAGCACTATTATGCCGAAACGCACCTGCCGATTGCGGGCAGGATTCCCTCGGTCGAGCAGATCGTGCTGCTCAAGGGCATGGCCGGGCCGGACGGTAGCGCGCCGCCTTACTACCGCGTGGCGCAGCTGTTTTTCGCCGATGCTGCCACGATGGGCGAAGCGATGGGCTCGGCTGAAGGGCAAGCCGCCGTGGCCGACCTTGCCAACTTTGCAACCGGCGGGGTCAGCGTGCTGGTGGGCGAGGTCGTTTGACCGCGCCGCCGCGCGTTCTTTCCACGTCCGCTGCCGATGAATGGATCGCGCGGCTCAAAGGCGTGAACGGGCCGCTGATGTTCCACCAGTCGGGGGGATGCTGCGATGGCTCTGCGCCGATGTGCTTCGTTGCGGGCGAGTTCCGCGTCGGCGGGCAGGATGTGCTGCTCGGGCATGTAACCGGTGATGTGCCGGTGTGGATCGGCGCGGCGCAGTTCGAATATTGGCGTCACACCCAGATCACTATCGACGTGGTGCCGGGACGCGGCGCGGGGATGAGCCTCGAGGCGCCCGAAGGGGTGCGCTTCGTGGTGCGCAGCCGCGTGTTCAGCGATGACGAGGCCGATGCGCTGGTGCGCGCGGGCGAGCCGCCGCGCGGCGATACTTATCCGCTTGGCGGGAGCGACGGCGCCGCATAGAGTTTATGGTACAGGACCAGACGCCCGAAAAGAGGTGCGGTCCTTCGGGAGAAAATGATGACCTTGCAGGTGGATGCAGACGACAGGAGGCTGGTGGCGTGCACTTCACGCAGCCCTGATCCTGCGCGCGCCGTCGCCGAACTTGCAGCCGAGGTCGGCGATAGAGCGCTGGCGGGCGCGCTGCTGTTCTGTTCGAACAGCTATTCGCGCGATGCACTGGCACGCGAACTTGCGGTGCAATTGCCAAACGTGCCGCTGTTTGGCTGCACCAGCGCGGGCGAACTGGCCGATCGCGGCTATGACACCAATTCCATCGTGCTGATCGGCTTTCCGGCAGAGATATTCTCGATCGAATCGCTGCGGTTCGACGATCTCGACCATTTCGATGCGCAAGCCGCGCAAGGTGCGATCCGTCAGCTGGTGGCGACCGAGCGCCACGGGCGTAGCAGTGATGAAAGCCTGCACCAGGTCGCGCTGTTCTTCGTCGACGGGCTTTCGCACCGCGAGGAATTGCTGACGATGACCGCGCAGCACGCGCTGGGCGATATCCAGCTGATCGGTGGATCGGGCGGCGACGGGCTTTCGTTCAAGGACACCGCCGTGCTGCACGACGGCGCGTTTCATGCCGATGCGGCGGTTATCGTGCTGCTGACAAGCCGCCGCCCGCTCCACGTGTTCTGCACCAATTTCTACCGCCCCGGCCCGTCCAAGATGGTGATCACCGAGGCGGACCCGGAATCGCGCGTGGTCCACGAGATCAACGCCGCGCCCGCCGCAGAGGAATACCTGCGGCTGTCGGGCAGTCCGGCGTCGGTGCTGGACGCGCACTTCTTTGCCGCGCACCCGCCGATCGTGCGCACTGGCGGGCAGTTCCACATGCGCTCGATCCAGTCAGCCAACGATGACGGGTCGCTGACATTCTATTGCGCCATCGATACCGGGGTGGTGCTGTCTTTGGGCGAGCCGGTGGACCGGATCGCCGCGATGGAGGAACTGTTTGCCGAGATCGAGCGCAAGGTCGGCACGATCGACCATGTGATCGGCTTCGACTGCGTGCTCAACCGCCTCGATGCCGAAGACCGCCAGCAGGCGCGCGCAGTCTCGCAGATGTATGTCGCCAACCGCGTCTTCGGGTTCAACACTTATGGCGAGCAGTTCCGCGCGGCGCACATGAACCAGACTTTCACCGGGCTAGCGGTCGGGCGATGAGCGGAATCGCGCTTCCTGCCGTGGCCGAAGGCGAGGGCGAGGTTGCCCGGCTGCAGGCGCGCGTGCGCCAGCTTGAGAAGATCAACGCGGCGCTGATGGACCGGGTCGAACGCTCGATCGACATGGAGGGCGGCGCGTTCTCGATGTTCGAGACGGCGATTGCGCTGGAGTCGGTGGTGCGCGACCGCACCAGCGCCCTTGAAAACGCGATGAGCGAGCTGAATCGCGTGATCGCGGCGCTGGCAGCTGCCAATGAGGACGCCACGGCGGCCAGGGTGCTGCTGCGCGACGCCATCGAATCGCTGAACGACGGGTTCGCGCTGTTCGATGCGGATGACCGCATGATCCTGTGCAACCGCGCCTATATCCGCATTTTCCCCTCGTTCGAGGAGATTTCCGACGCTTCGCCCGAGTTCTCCGAACTGGCGATCCGGCTGGCCAATACCGGCGCGACGGTGGGGTCGAAGATCGCGCCCGAGCGCTGGCTGCGCGACCGGGTGGAGCTTCATCGCCGTGCCGAGGGTGCGCATGTTCAGGCACTGAGCGACGGGCGCTGGATCCAGATCAACGAGATCCGCACCAGCGACGGCGGCATCGTCGGGATCTATACCGACATCACCCAGGTCAAGGCAGAGGACGCCCGGCAGCGCGCGCTGGAACTGGCCGAGCGCAACCTTGCATTGCAGGCGACGCTCGACACGCTTTCGGAGGGCGTCTGCCTGTTCGATGCGCAGCGCCGGATGCAGGCTTCGAACGAGGGGCTGGTGCGCGTTCTGGCGCTGGGCGAGGGGGCCGAGCAGGTCGGTGACCATGCCGCGCTGCTGGCGTGGTGCACCGATCGGCTCGGGCTGGACCTGCCGCAGGCGCTCGACTGGCGGCACGGCACGACCCAGCGGCTGGCGGCTGATTGCATGGTGGGCGGGCGCAATTTCGTGATCCGTTCGGTGCCGCTGAGCAATGGCGGCATGGTGTTCACGTTCGACGACGTGACCGACCACGTGCGTCTGCAACGCTCGCTGACCGAGACGGCCGAGACGCTGGAGCGCCGGGTGAGCGAGCGCACGGCGGAGCTGATCGAGGTCAATCGCCAGCTGGTCGAGGCCAAGAACGAGGCGGAAAGCGCCAACCGGTCGAAGACGAGTTTCCTGGCGGCGGCGAGCCACGATCTGTTGCAGCCGCTGAATGCGGCGCGGCTGTTCGTCTCGGCGATGGACGGGCACGCGCTGCCCGAACGCCCGCGCGCGCTGGTGCAGCAGACCTCGACCGCGCTCGATTCGGTCGAGGATTTGCTCGAGGCCTTGTTCGAGATTTCGCGGCTGGATGCGGGTGCGATCCAGCCTGAATTCGTCGAGCTTTCGCTCGGCGGGATATTCAATGCGCTGCGGGTGGAGTTCGCCCCGCTGGCGGCGGCAGGGGCGCTCCGTTTCGATGTGCCCGACACGGCGCTATGGGTGCGCTCGGACGCAAGGCTGCTGCGCCGCGTGTTGCAGAACTTCGTGTCCAACGCGATCCGCTATACCGAGGCGGGCGAGGTGGGCGTGGACGTGAGCCTGCGCGGCGATGCCGTGGTGGTGACGGTGCGCGACACCGGGCCGGGCATTGCGCCCGAAGACCGCGAGGAAATCTTCGAGGAATTCCGCCGGGTGGGGCGCACGCAGAAGATTCCGGGCAAGGGGCTGGGCCTTGCCATCGTGCGCCGCGTCTCGACCATGCTGGGCCACGCGATCGACCTTGAATCCGAGCCGGGCCGGGGGTCTGCCTTCTCGATCACCCTGCCGCAAGTCGCGCCCGTGCCGGTCCAGGTGCGCGAGGAGGAGCCGGTGGGCAGCGCGGCGCCGGGGGCAGGCGGCCTTGTGCTGGTGATCGACAACGATCCGGCCATCCTGTCGGGCATGGAAGCGCTGCTGGAGAACTGGGGGCTGGAAGTGGTGACGGCGCAGGGTCCCGGCGAGCCTGCGGCCCATGCCGCGCTGGCGCAAGGCCCGGCGATGCTGATCGTCGATTACCAGCTTGACGACGGACTGACCGGCGATGTGGCTATCGCGGCTTTGCGCGCGCGGGCCGGGCGCGACATTCCGGCGATGGTGATCACCGCCGACCGCGCCGAGGAAACCAAGGCACTCTTTTCAGACCTTGCGCTGCCGGTGCTGAACAAGCCGGTGAAGCCCGCGCAGCTGCGGGCGTTGCTGCGGCAACTTGAGGTGTTGTGAGGGGGGGGATGTTGCGCACAGACCCTTGCCCTAACTCTTCAATCCCACCTTGCCCGCCATGATCACTGCCTGGGTGCGCGAGAAGACGTTCATTTTTTGCAGGATGGCCGAGACGTGGGCTTTGACCGTGGTCATCGAGACGTCGAGTTCGTAGGCGATCTGCTTGTTGAGACGGCCGGCGACGAGGTGGCCGAGGACGACGCGTTGCTGCGGTGTCAGGCTGTCGATGCGGGCGCGGATCAGGTCTTCCTCGGCGGCGGCGGATTCATCGCCTTCCAGCTCGGGCATGTAGATTTCGCCTGACAGGACCTGGCACAGTGCGTCGACGATGGCGGCGCGCTTCAGCGATTTGGGCACGAAGCCTGCCGCGCCTGCCGCCAGCGCATCGCGCACGGTGTTGCGGTCGGTCACGCCCGAGACCATCACCACCGGCGTTGCCGGGAAACGGTCGCGCAGGGCTTCGAGGCCCGAGAGGTGCGAAACGTCGGGGATGTTGAGATCGAGCAGGACGAGGTCGATATCGCCTTCGCTTGCCAGAATGCGCAGCGCGCCTTCGAGGCTGTCTGCTTCGAGGATCGTGCAGGCGGGGAAGGCATCGTCGAAGATCGAGCGCAAACCATCGCGCACCAACGAGTGATCGTCGACGATCAGGACGCGGTCGGGGGCGGAGGTATCTCCCATCATGCTGTCCCCAAAGGATACTTTCGGTGCTGCGGATTGCGGCAGTGCGGCCACGTTCGTCATGCTTTCTACCCGGGGAGGGAATGGAGCGCCAGAGGTGTGAAGCTCTGGCGCCCGATTGTATGTGCGCTAGAGGTTACTTGGGAAGTTTGAACACCCAGAGCATGCCGCCCTGGCTGATTTCCTTGAAGGTCTTGGCCACTTCGCCGCCCCACAGCGGAACCGCGCCGCCCCAGCCCGACATGACCGCGACGTACTGTTCGCCGTCCTGCTCCCAGGTTACCGGCGAGCCGACGACGCCCGAGCCGGTCTGGAACTTCCACAGTTCGGTGCCGGTCTTGGCGTCGAACGCCTTGAGGTAGCCTTCGGGCGTGCCGGTAAACACCAGATTGCCGCGCGTGGCCAGAACGCCGCCCCACAGCGGGGCCTTGTTCTTGTATTCCCACACGATCTTGCCGGTGGCCGGGTCCATCGCGCGCAGCGCGCCGATATGGTCTTCGGCGATCGGGCGAATGGTGAAGCCCGCACCGAGATAGGCCGCGCCCTTCTTGTAGGCGATCGGTTCGTTCCAGATGTCCATGCCCCAATCGTTGCTTGGCACGTAGAACAGGCCGGTATCTTGCGAGAAGGCCATCGGCATCCAGTTCTTGCCGCCGAGGAACGACGGGCTGGCGAAGACCGACTTGCCCTTTTCCGCGCCGTTGGGAGCGCCGGGGCGGTTCTCGGGGACGAAGTTCGGGCGACCGGTCTTCATGTCGATGCCGTTGGCCCAGGTCGTCTGCATCACGAACTTGCTGGCGCCGACCAGCTTGCCGTTGGTCCGGTCCAGGACGTAGAAGTAACCGTTGCGATCGGCCTTCGCGCCGAGCTTCATCGGCTTGCCCTTGATCGTGGCATCGAACGGCACGAATTCGTTGACGCCGTCAAAGTCCCAGCCATCGTGGGGGGTGGTCTGGTAGTGCCACTTGATCACTCCGGTATCGACATCGATGGCGAGCGTGGAGGCGGTGTAGAGGTTGTCGCCGGGGCGCAGGTTGCTGTTCCACGGACCCGGATTGCCGGTGCCGAAGTAGACGAGGTTGGTGCCCGGATCATAAGTGCCGCCAAGCCAGGTCGCGCCGCCGCCGGTCTTCCACAGATCGCCGGTCCAGGTGGCATTCAGCTTGCCGGTCATGCCGTTGGGCTGGCCCTTGAGCGTGCCGGTGTGGCCTTCGATGACCGGACGTTCCCAGACCAGTTCGCCCGTATCGACGCTGCGTGCCTGCACCGCGCCGACCACGCCGAATTCACCGCCGGAATTGCCGGTGATGACCATGTCCTTGACGATCAGCGGAGCGGCAGTGGCCGAATAGCCTGCCTGATAATCGCCGGTCTTCTTGTTCCACAGCACCTTGCCGGTGTGGCGGTCGAGCGCGACGAGGTGCGCATCTAGCGTGGCGAACAGGATCTTGTCGCCGTGGATGGCCGCGCCGCGATTGACCACGTCGCAGCAGGGCATGATCCCATCGGGAAGGCGGGCGTTGTATTCCCACTTCTTTTCACCGGTGCGCGCATCGAACGCGAAGAGGCGCGAATAGGAGCCGGTGACGTAGATCGTGCCGTCATAGACGAGCGGCTGCGATTCCTGCCCGCGCTGCTTCTCGCCGCCGAGCGAGGATGCGAAGACCGGGATCAGCTTTGAAACGGTCTGGGTGTTGACCTTGTCGAGCGTGCTGAAGCGCTGCTGCCATGGGCCCATGCCATAGCTGAGGACGTCGCCGGGGGTGGCGGCATCGTTGACGATGTCTGCGCTGGTCGGGCCAGCTGCTGCTACCGGCATCGCCATAAGGCTGGTCGCACATGCGAGCCCTGCGATGAGATGTGAAAAACGCCGCTTCATCCTGTCCCTCCTGTTATGGGGTTCTTGTGCGATCGGGTGTTTGCGCCTTGCGGGACTCTCCCCAGATGCGCCGCAGACTTCCCGTCGTCAAACAGCAACCTATCGGCTGGGGTAGTGCGCACAATTGCACCTTGGGATGAGGGGGTTGCGGTGGGCTGAGTGTGGATCCCAAAAAATGCTGCGCAGCATTTCCGCAGGTTCGGGGGACGCCGGTCGCAGACGGCATCCCCGCTCCCCCCTCGCGCCTTGCGGCGTGAAATCCTGGGGTCAGGCCTGTGATGCCAGCGCGGGTCGCCAGGCGACGCCGTGGCCCGCGAAGATGTCTTTCATCTGGCCGCCTGCGATCATCTTTTCGATCAGCTCATCCAGGGCGAAGCCGAGGTTGCGGGAGTTTTCCTTGACCGCGATGCCGATGTCCCAGCCCGCCGACATCATCAGCGGCAGCGGCCCCTTGCGAACCTTGATCCCGGCGGCGGGATGATCGGCGACGACCGCCTGAATCTGGGCGGTGGTGGCGACCGAAAACTCGGCGCTGCCATCGACCAAAGTCGCAGCGGCGGCATAGCCGTTGGGCAGGTGGACGAGGTCCTTGGCGAGTGCGCCGCCTGCGTGGCCGAGCAGGTAGAAATCGGGGATCGAGGCGAGTTCGGCGGCGACCGGCCTGCCCTTGAAGCTGACCGGGTTCGCCTCGCAATTTCCGCCGTCTGCGGAGCAGGCCGCGCCGAACGTCTCGCGGTAATAGGGGGCGAGGAAGACGCAGTTGTCCTCGGCCTGCATGATCTGCCGGTCGAACGGCACGTGCAGCATAACGTCGCAGGGCTGGAAGCCGAGCAGCCCGCCGCGCCAGACGACATTGCGCAAGTCGCCCGATAGGTCCTCGTCCGCGGGGAACAGCTGGAGATCGGCGCGCAGGCCGAGGCTGGCGGCAAGCGCGCGGGCAATGTCGGCATCGATGCCTGCCACCTTGCCACTATCGTCCCACGACCAGGGCCGGTTGTCCGTATAAAGTCCGACCCGAAGGACTCCGAGGTCTTTGACCTTCTCGAGCGGGGCGGCCCTGATCGTGGAAGGCAGGGCGAGCGCTGTTGCGCCCAGCCCTGCCAGAAATGCTCGGCGGTTGGAGCGCGGGGCGCTCATTCGCCCGCTCACTCTTCCGTGTGCTTGGATTCGATCCAGGTGCGGATCGCCCAGCCCGCCTTCTGGCCGATCACTTCGCCGAAGGGCGGCATATAGACCTTGCCGTCATGGCTGGAGCCGTGGCGATAGCGCTCGACGAACCATTCATCGCCCGCATCGCCGGTTTCGAGATAGCGCAGATCGGGCGCGATGCCGCCCGAGATGGCTTCAAGCCCGTGGCAGCGCGCACAGTTCTGGCCATAGGCCGATTGCCCGATTTCGAGCGCCTTGGCGTTTCCGCGATAGGGATTGACGCTGACCCAGGTGTCGTTGCCGCCGGCAAGATCGGGCAGGGCGGTGGTGTCGACCGCTTGCGGGGTGACATTGCCGTGCGCCGAAAGGCTCGATGCGATGGCGGCAGATGCCAGGGCAGCCGCTGCCAGCAGGGCCACGCGGGCCGGTTGGATCTTCATCGGTCAGGTATCCTCTGCGACTTGGGTGCGAATGAGTGTCCGCCCCAAGAATTGGCTTGGTGTAACAAGGCCGTGGCGCGCTGCCAAATAGGACCATGGTACAAGACCAAGGTGCCATTTCGTTCAGCACTGGTTACGCTTAGGCTATGGCTATGGAGAGAAACCGACAAGCCTTCGCTGCGGCATTGCTGGCCGCGTCAGCCCCGATTGTCGCAGGCCCTGCGGCGGCGCAGACGGTCTATGTCAGCAACGAGCGGTCCTCGACCGTTTCGGTGATCGATGTGGCGCAGGGCAAGGTCGTGGGCGAATGGCCGGTGGGCAAGCGCCCGCGCGGCATCACCTTTACGCGCGACGGGCAGCACCTGCTGGTCGCCGCCAGCGCCGACAACGCGGTGGAGTTGCGCGATCCCGCAAGTGGCGCGCTGCTGGCGACATTGCCATCGGGCGCGGACCCCGAGCAGTTCTTCGCCAGCTATGCGGGCGATCTGCTGTTCGTGGCGAACGAGGACAATGCGGCGGTGACCGCGGTCGATCTCGTGGGCCGCAAGGTGGCGTGGCAGGTGGTGGTGGGCGACGAGCCGGAAGGCGTGGCGCAAAGCCCCGACGGCAAATGGCTGCTGGTGACCAGCGAGGAAGACAATGCGGTGAGCTGGATCGACATCGCCACGCGCACGGTCACGCAAGAAATGGAAACGGACGCGCGGCCCCGCCATATCGAGTTCGCGCCGGGCGGTGCCAAAGTGTGGATCGCGGCGGAAATGGGCGGAACGGTGCACATTGCCGACGTCGCTTCGCGCAAGATCGAGAAGACGCTGACGTTTGCCCCGCCCGGCGTGCAGGCCTACAAGGTCATGCCCTGCGGCATCCGCTTTACGCCTGACGGCAAGACGGCGGTGGTCGCGCTGGGGCGGGCGAATGCCGTTGCGGTGGTGGACGTGGGGACCGCAACAGTGCGCGGCTACGTCACCGTGGGAGAGCGGCCCTGGCATCTGGCGATCACCCCCGATGGCGCGCGGGCGATTGTTGCCAACGGGGCAAGCGATTCGGTTTCGGTGGTCGATATTGCCGCTATGGCGGTGACTGCGACGATCCCTGCTGGCGGCGGGCCCTGGGGGGTCGCGCTGGGGCGGTAGGATTGGCCATGGCGTGCGTCCTTCGACAGGCTCAGGACGAACGGATTCTGGGCAACTATCCATACAACTTCCGTTCGTGCTGAGCCTGTCGAAGCACCCGCGCCCGACAACGCCGAGCACGCGTTCGTCCACAGCCTGTCGAAGGACGCACGCGGCATACGCCACCACCCCCGTCTCATCCCAAAGTCCAAGGTCCTAAGTCCAATATCGCGGCGCCGGTGCGCGCCCCATTCTCCCACGCAGTCGCAGAGATAGTCGACGCTTAACCTTCACGAAGGGGGATGGATATGAACACGAGGAAGGCGCTTTGCGCCTCGGTCGCCATGGGTTTTCTCGCCATGGCCGCAACGCCCGCGCAGGCCGGCACACCCGAATTGCTCAAGCGGCTGCACGAGAAAGGCATTCTCACCGACGACGAATATGCCGAGCTGATGGCCGAGGAAGCACGGCCTTCGCCCGCCGCCGCTTCGGGCGACACGATGACCAAGGCGTCTGAATCGGTCGATTCGAGCCGCATGGTGCGCATGGCCGCCAGCGGCATCGGGCTTGAGGTCGGGCCTGCCACGATCACGTTCTCGGGTTCGGTCAACGGGTTCTATGTCCACGACAATCCGCAGACACCTTCGGCCACGACCGCAGTCGTCGGCGGCGTCGCCAGCGTGGGCAGCAACAATGCCAGCGCGATCCGCAATGGCTTGTTGCCGGGCTTCCTCAAGGTTGGCGTGACCACGCAGCAGGCCGGCTGGGACGTGGGCGCCACTTTCGGCATGTATCCGGGCATCAACTCGACCGCATATGGCGCTCTGGGCGCGAACAATGGCGGACAGCCGACCGCGCTGGGCACTGCCGGGATCGACTTCCGCCAGACCTATATGACCTTCGGCAAGGCCGGGATCGGCACGTTCAAGATCGGCCGCGACATCGGTCTGTTTGCTTCGGAAGCCATCCTCAACGACATCACGCTGCTGTCATCGGGCACCCCCGGCGGCAACGTGGCGCCCGGCAACACCACGCTTGGCCGCATCGGCGTTGGCTATATCTACACCGACTTCCAGCCGCAGATCACCTACACCACGCCGTCGTTCTCGGGCCTTCAGGCCTCGGTCGGCGTGTTCCAGCCGCTGTCCTCGCTCACCGGCCCGGTCCAGGCCAATTCCGCGCCCGGCTTCCAGGGCAAGGTCACGTATGACGGCAAGTTCGGTGATGACGTATCGGCCCGCCTGTGGGTCTCGGGCGTGACGCAGAAGCACGACGAAGTCGGCGGCGGCAGCTTCACCGGCAAGGGCGTGGATGCGGGCGCGAAAGTCACCGTCGGCCCGGTCACCGCGACGGGCTATTACTATACCGCCAGCGGCCTCGGCACGACCGTGCTGGGCCTGTTCGATACCGATGGCAGCGGCAACACGCGGGACAGCCACGGCTTCTATGCGCAGGCACTGGCCACCTTCGGCAAGGTTTCGATCGGCGGCAGCTATGGCGAGAGCCATCTGGACTATGCCAATGCCGCAGACGCGGTGGCCAATCCCGATCTGCTCGACGTCAATTCGAGCTATGTCGGCCAGGTCCGCTATGGCCTGACCAGCTGGGTCACGCTGATCGGCGAGTACATCCACTCGAAGTCACGTGCCCATTCGGGCAACAAGGCGGAAAGCGACGCCGTGGCCGTGGGCGGGATCCTGTTCTTCTGACAAGACTTTAACCGTGGCGGGACAATTGCCCCCTTGCCACGACCCGCGAAAGTCGGAATGAGCCGACCTCGCATTCACCGGCGGCCCGCATGCTTTTGGGCCGCCGGAACCTCATTCGTCATCCTGAAAGTCGCAGATCATGGTTGACCGCAATTTCTCCCTCGCGGTGCTGGCGCTGATCGCCAGCGCTTCGCCAGCCATGGCCGACGACGCGCCGATCGTGGTGATCGGCAGCGGGCTTGAACAGACGCCCGGCACGCCCGCCTATTCGGCCACCCAGATTGATCGTGAGGCGATCACCTCGTCGGCTTCGGGCCGTATCGAGGACGTGCTTTCGTCGGTCGCGGGCTTCCAGCAGTTCCGCCGCTCGGACAGCCGCGCTTCCAATCCTTCGGCCCAGGGCGTGACCCTGCGCGCCCTGGGCGGCAATGCCACGAGCCGCGCGCTGGTGCTGCTCGACGGCGTGCCGATGGCCGATCCGTTCTTCGGCTACATCCCGCTCTCGGCCATCGCGCCTGAAAGCCTTGCCAGCGTGCGGGTGATGCGCGGCGGCGGTTCGGGTCCATTCGGCGCAGGCGCGCTTTCCGGCACGATCGCGCTGGAAAGCGCCGGGCCGGAGACGCTGGGGCTGTTTAACGCGCAAGCTCTCGTCAGCCAGCGCGGCGAGACCGAAGCCAGCGCCTCGATTGCGCCGAAGCTGGGCGACGGCTTTGCCGTGCTGTCGGGCCGCTGGGACCGGGGCAAGGGCTTCTTCACCACGCCCGAGGCGCAGCGCAGCGCCGCCAGCGTGCGGGCAAAGTATGAATCGTGGTCGACGTCGCTGCGCGTGGTTGCGCCGCTTTCGGACACGACCGAACTGCAGGTGCGCACGCAAGTGTTCCGCGATGACCGCGTGCTGCGCTTCAAGGGCGCGGATACGTCGAGCGAGGGCCAGGACGCGAGCGTGCGGCTGGTCGGGCGCGGCGATTGGCAGTTCGATGCCATCGGCTATGTCCAGGCGCGCAATTTCACCAACATCGTCGTCTCGGCCGCCAGCTTCAAGCCGACTCTTGACCAGTACGATACGCCTGCACAAGGGCTGGGCGGCAAGTTCGAACTGCGGCCGCCCCTAGGCGAAAAGATGGTGCTGCGCCTCGGCACCGACTGGCGACGCGCGTCGGGCACGATGAAGGAAAACGCGATCAGCGGCGTGACCGGCGCAGTTACCGCGCGGCGCAAGGCGGGCGGTGTGAACACCGACCTTGGCTTCTACGCGGAAAACGATGTGACGCTGGGCGCGGTGGTTCTGACCGGAGGCCTGCGCGCCGACCGCACGACGATAGCGGACGGCTATTTCGAAGTGCGCAACAATGCGGGCGCTTTGACCAGCCGCACGACTTACGCCGACCAGTCCGACTGGACGGTGACCTGGCGCGGCGGCGCGGTGGTTCATGCAGGCGACGTGGTAGCGCTGCGCGCGGCGACCTATTCGGGCTTGCGCCAGCCGACGCTCAACGAACTCTACCGCCCGTTCACGGTGTTCCCGGTGACGACGCAGGCCAATGCCACTTTGCGCAACGAAACGCAGAAGGGCTATGAGGCGGGGATCGACCTGACGCCGGCCAGGGGCGTGCGCCTTTCGGTGACCGGCTTCGACAACCGTATCGAGGACGCGATTGCCAACGTGACCATCGGCGCGAATTTGCGCCAGCGCCAGAACGTTGACCAGATCCGCGCGCGCGGGATCGAGGCGGCGGCGCATCTGGAAAGCGGCATGTTCCGCTTCGATGGGTCGCTGGCCTGGACCGATGCCGAGCTCCGCAATGGCGCGGCTTCGGCGCTGACCGGCAAGCGCCCGGCACAGACTCCGCGCTTTGCCGCATCGGCCACCGTGGGCATAGCGCCTGCTGCGGGCTGGCAAGTGGCGGCAACACTGCGCCATGTCGGCCAGCAGTTCGAGGACGACCTCGAGCAGGACAGCCTGCCCGCCGCGACCACGCTCGATGCCTTCGTGATGGTGCCGCTGGCAGGTGGGGCGAGCCTTGTCCTGCGCGGCGAGAACCTGTTCGACAAGGACATCGTCACGCGCAATTCGGGCGGGTCGATCGATCTTGGATCACCGCGCACGCTCTGGGCGGGCCTGCGTTTCGCGATCTGACCGGATGAGCGGCTTGCGGGTCCTTTCACTGGCGCTGCTGGCATCTGCCAGCCCGGCCACCGCGCAGGAGGTGGGCGAGATTGTCGTCACCGCGCCGGGCGGCGCGATCGACATGGACGAGGCGCGCGATCTGAATGCCGCCGCGCTGGATGCCTCGGGCAGACCCGACCTTGCCCGCGCTCTCGAACGCAGCGTTCCGGGGCTGACGCTGGCCGAGGCGAGCGGGAATGCCTGGCAGGCGGCGATCACCTGGCGCGGCTTTTCGGTTTCCGCGCTGCAAGGGGCCGAGCAAGGCATGGCCGTCTACCTTGACGGGGTGCGCTTCAACCAGCCCTTCGGTGACGTGGTGCTGCTCGATCTGCTGCCCGACGCCGCGCTGGTTTCGGCGCATGTCAACGAGGCGAACCCGGTGCTGGGGCGCAATGCGCTGGCGGGGTCGTTGCTGCTGAACACGGGCGATGGCACCAGCCTTCCGGGCCTGCGCGCCAGTTTCGATATCGATACCGAAGGCAGCAAGGGCGGCACGGTTTCGCTGGGGCTGGCGGACGACAACGGCGATCTGTTGCTGCTGGGCGATTTCCGCGACGAGCCGGGCTGGCGCGTGGCCAGTCCTTCGCGGCTCTATCGCGGGCTGGCCAAGGGGCGGCACAAGGGCGATGGCTGGGGTCTGGAGTTCTCCGTGCTCGGCGCGTCGACGCATCTGACCGGCAATGGCGTTGCCCCGGTTGAACTGCTGGACGCTGACTGGCGGGCGGTTTTCACCCGGCCCGATACCACCTCGACACGGTTCATTCGGCTCATCGCCGCGCCCTATATCGAGACGGGCGAGAGCGGGCGGGTGGAACTGCGCGGATATCTGCAGGACATGACCCGGCGCAGCGCCAATGGCGATCTGGCCGATTTCGGCGTTTGCGATGACGACGCCGCCCTGCTTTGCGTGGGTGACGAGGACGAAGGCTATGCCGACGCACTGCTTTCGGGGGCCTTGCGCGTTGCGGACGATGGCAGCGACAATCCGGCGGTGTTCAATCGCGGCGAGGAACAGACCCGCGCCTGGGGCGCGACGCTGCAATGGCTGGACGAGCGCAAGACCGCCACGGGCACGCGCCGCATCGCGCTGGGCGCTTCGTGGGAACATGCCGCCACAAGCTTTGGCGCGATGAGCGAACTTGGCAGGCTGGAGGCTGACCGCTCGGTCACCGCACTGCATCTGCCGCTGGTGTCGGCAGGCGGCGCGATCACGCCGGTGGACGTGGCCACGACGCTGACCGACGTGGCGCTGTTTGCCAGCGCCGAAATGCCGCTGACGCAGGCCCTCGCGATCGAGGCAGGCGCGCGTTATTCGCACAACCGCGTGGAACTCGATGACCGCATCGGCACCGCGCTTGACGGGCGGCATCGCTTCGATGCGTTCAATCCCTCGGTGGAACTGGATTATGCGCTGGGCGGCGGGGTGCACGCCACCGGCGGATTTTCGCTCACCAGCCGCAACCCGACGCCTGCTGAACTGAGCTGCGCCGACCCTGAAGCGCCGTGCACGCTCGCCAACTTCTTTATCGCCGATCCGCCGCTGAAACAGGTCAAGTCGCGCAACTGGACCGCCGGGATTTCGGGCGAGGGCAGCCGCTTTGACTGGCGCCTGAACGCGTGGCGCGCCGATACGCGCGACGACATCCGCATGATCGCCTCGCAAGTGCGCGGGCGTGCCTACTTCGCCAATCTCGGGCACACCCGGCGGCAGGGCGTGGAAGCCTCTGCCGACTGGCGGCGCGGCGCGTTCCATGTCGCGGCCAGCTATGCCTTCACCGATGCGCGGTTCCGCGACGGGTTTGCCATGTCCAGTCCGCAAAACCCGGCAGCGGAAGATGACGGCGTGATTGCCGTGGCGGCAGGCGACCAATTGCCGGGCGTGCCGCGCCACGCGGTGAACCTGCGGCTGGCGCGCGAGGCGGCGGACTGGTCGGTGGGAGTCGCCATGCGCGCCCGCTCTGGCCAGTTCCTGTTTGGCGACGAGGGCAACGATACCCCTCGCACCGCGTCCTATGCGGTGTTCGACCTCGACGGGCGCGTGCGGCTGTCCGAGCGGTTCGAACTGGTGGCGCAACTGCGCAACCTGCTGGATCGGCGCTATGGCACGTTCGGCACGTTCGCCGAAGTGGACGATATTGCGCTGGTTGAGGCACCCGGTGCGGAAGACCCCCGCGCGCTTGCGCCGGGGGCGCCAAGGCGGTTGACGGTATCGCTCAGGGCGAAGTTCTAGGCAGCAGTTCGGCCTCAAGCGCCGGGTAGAAGTGCGATACGCTGCGTTGCAGTTCGTAGCGCGCGGATTTCAGCGCGGCGAAACGGTCGGGGATCGGCATTTCACCGGCCTCGGTCATGTCGAGGCCGGTGTTGACCGCGCGGCGCAGGGTGTCTTCGACCCAGCCGAGCCAGTCGCGGGTCTGCGCGATGCCCTGGCCAGACGTGTCCAGCGGGCCGTGGCCGGGGATCAGCGCGCGGTGCGGGATTGCCGTGAGCGTATCGAGAGAGGCGCGCCATGCGGGCAGATCGGCGTGCGGGGTGGAGGGCGCGCGGTTGTGGAACACGAGGTCGCCTGCAATCAGCGTGCCCGTCGTCTCGTCGAGCACCGCAAGGTCGCCGCCTGAATGGCCTTTCAGCGCGAGCAGGCGCAGCGGCCTGCCGCCGACGGTCAATGCGCCTTGCGCCAGATCGCCCTGTGGCAGCGCGACGTGGGTGTTCTTCATCCAATCGGCGAGAAGCCGGTACATCGCATCGGAAAAGCCTTCGCCATCGCGTTCGAGATCGGCGCGGGTGGCGGGCAGGGCGTGGATCATGGCAGGATCGAACGCCGCCGCACCCATGGCGTGATCGGGGTGCAAGTGGCTGATGAATACGCGCGCGACGGGCTTTCCGGTGAGGCTCTTCGCCAGCGCCGCCAGCGCCTGTCCGTGGGCGAGGCTGACGCCGGCATCGAACAGCACCGGGCCTTCGGCGGTGGCGAGGATCGCGGTGTTGGCAATCGCGCCGCCGTTGGCAAAGGCGATGGGTTCGTCCACCCCGCGCACCAGCCAGATGCCCTCGGCGACCGGCTCGGCGCGGGGGCGGTAGGTTCCGGCGAACTGTTCGGCAAAGGCCTGACATGGGCAGAGCAAGGCGGGCAGGGCGAGACCCGCACCAAGAAGACCGCGCCGGGAAAGCGTCACGGCTGGGCGATGCCGGCGAAAGTCAGGCCCGCGCTGTCGGTGGCAGCGAAGCGGATCGGGCCACTGGCGGCCACCAGCACGGTGAACGCAGGGTCTTCGGATACCGAGCCGCCCACCTGCATCTCCCCGAGTGCCTTGCCGCTCTCGTCGCGGATCGTCAGCCGCTCGATGTTGTAAGCGGCGATGTTTTCGACAAGGCCGGTGTCCATCGGGTGGCGGAAGGTCATGCGCAGGCGGGTCTCGCCAGTGGCACGCTCATGCCAAGCCGCTGCGCGCGCTTCGCCCAGATGATCGGCCCAGTCGCCCTTGACCCGGCTGACCGGCGGGGCCGAGCAGCCACCGCCCGCCGCATCGATCCACCCGCCGCCCACGTGCCATGTGCCATCGGCGGTGAGCACGGCGGCGCGGACCGGGGTGCGCTGGTCAAGCTTGATGCGCGTGGAGACATAGGCAGCGGCCGCCGTGGGCGCATAGTCCACCGCGACGGGGATCGGGTTGAGATCGGCAAACAGGACGATGCGCTTGACGCCCGGAAGCGTGCGGGCATCGACCGTCACCGGGAACACGCGCTGGTTTTCGGCAATCTCGGGCATGTGCACGGCGACGCGGCTGTCGAACACCACAGGCGCGCTGCCGAACAGGCGCTGCGCGTGGAATTCCCACATCGGCGAGCCGAGCGGATCGGCGGGCAGCGGCGCGGCCAGTGCCAACGAAGGCGCTGCGAGCGCCGCGATCAGAGCCATCAGGCGGTTCATTCACGCATTCTCCCAAAGGCCTATGTAGCGGGCGCGGAAGGCAGCGCATATTGGACCAAGGACCAATTGGATGAGGACGGCCCGCATGGTGCGGATATTGGCGGGATTGCTGGCGCTCACCGCGCTGACAGGCGCGCCTGCCTTGGCAGAAAAGCCGGGGCGGGGGTCAGCCGGTGCGGTTGCCGCCGATTTCGATTCGGATGGCTATCGCGCCGCACGCTATCGCGCACCGGTTGACCGCGCGCCGCATCCTGCCCGCCGGATTGTGCTGGGCAAGGCGCTGCGGCTGCACGCGACAGGCCGCGCGCTGTTCATCGATGTCCTGCCGGTCGAGGGCGGCTACCGCGATCGGGCGAGCGGCGTGTGGCGGCTGAGCCAGCCCCATGCCACGATTCCGGGCGCGCAGTGGCATCCCGAAACGGGCCGCACCGCGCCCGACCCGTTGCTGTGGACTGGGCTGGCAAGAGCAGTCGCGGCGGCGCGCAAGGACGATCCGCGTCTGCCCGTGGTGCTGTTCTGCCGCAGCGACTGCTGGATGGGCTGGAACGCGGCGCGGCGTCTGGGACGCGGAGGTGTTGGCCGGGTCTATTGGCTCGCCGAAGGGATCGACGGCTGGAATGGTGCTGGCCGCGCGCTGGTGGACGCCGCGCCGGTTGCGATTGCGGAGTGACGCGCCAAAAACAAGGACGCCCCCGCCCGTAGAACGGGAGGAGGCGTCAGTCGGACCGGGCAGGTGAGAGGACGCTGCCGGTGCCGGGAGTTCGGGTCAGCGCTGCTGTTTGAGATAGGCGATGATCTCGGCGCGCTTGGCGGCGTCTTTCAGGCCGGGGAAGCTCATGCGGTTGCCCGGCACCAGTGCGCGCGGGTTCTCCAGCCACTTGTCGAGCGTGGCCTCGTCGAGCGTCAGGCCTGACGACTTGAGGGCGTCGGAAAAGGCGTAGGAACCCTGGCCCATCTTGTGGCCGTAGACGCCATAGAGGTTCGGGCCGATCTTGTCGGGCGCGCCCTTTTCGGCGGCGTGGCACACCGCGCAGCGCGCCCAGCTTGCGGGCGGTGGGGCGGCAGCGACGGCGATTTTCTCGGGCGTGGGCGATGGCGTGGGCGCCGGGGCCTTGGCCGAAGCGCTCGCAGTGGGGCTGGGCGTTGCCGAAGGGCTGGCGCTGGCGCTCGGCGAAGGGGCCGCTTCCGATGGCATCGCGGCCGCGCTGGCGGTTTCACTGGGCGTTGCCGCCGCGCTCGCGCTGGCCGAGGCTTCCGGCGCAGGCTCGGTGCCGCCCGAACAGGCGGCGAGCAGCGCGGTGGCAGCGCCTGTCAACATGCGGCGGCGCAAGGTCTGGTTGATCACGGCGGTCTCTCCAGCGGATTCGTTCGTTATGCCAAGGTATTGGCACCACAGGGGGCAACGCGGGAATTGGACTTATGACCCCCGACCATGGGCCAATTTTTCGTCTGGGCCAGACCTGTGAGACTGGCTATCGCATCAGGCCTTGGCCGTATGGGGGGAAAGCGCGGTGCTGGGCGAACACGAACAGAGGCGCGAGGTCGTCGCCGAAATGCATTTGCGGCGCTGGCCCACGGTCATCGCGCCGTGCAGTATCGTCCAGTTCGTGCGCGTGGTGGAGCCGGGCGACCGGGCGCGTGAACTTGGGCAGGTGCGCGAGGGCCTGGGGGCGGACGAGGCAGCCCGCCCGCGCCATCTGGCAGGCGCGCTCGGCACGGGCGTTTCCGCCACATGGGAGCGGCACAGCGAGGCGAGCACGCTGACGCTGTTCGTGGCGGAGGACGCCGCACCCGAAACGCTGGCAGCGGCGACCGCGTGGGCGCTGGACATGCCGGGCAAGGTCCTGCGCGCCACGCGGCTGATCGTGCTGGCCACCGAGGCCGAGGCGGAGGCGGCCTTGCCCGATTGCGGCTTTGCGGCGGGCGAACTGGTAACGTGCCGCCTGTGCCCCGATGGCGAAGACAGCGCCGTGCGGATCTGGTCGGACTTCCGCTTGCGCGACGATGGCTTCGGGCTGATCGTGGTGGCGGCTGGCACCAGCCCCGCGCCGACGCTGTCGCGCACGCTGCAGCGGCTGCAGGAACTGGGCAATTACCGCAACCTCGCGCTGCTCGGCCTGCCGGTGGCGCGCGAGGGCTGGGGCGAGCTAGACCGGACCGAGCGCGAACTCGATGCGATCAACCTTGCGCTGACCCGGCCCGAGATGACCGACGACGCGCTGATGAAGCAGGTATTCGACTTGTGGGGAGGATTGATCGCGCAAGTCTCGGCCTCGACCTACCGCATGGACGCGACGCAGGCCTATGCCGCCATTGTCGAGGAACGGCTGGCGGAACTGAACATCCGCGCCTGCGCCGGGCACCTGTCGCTGGCTGATTTCACGCAGCGCCGCTTCCTGCCCGCCGTGCGCACTTGCGCCGCCTATGCACGCCGCGCCGATGCGCTGGTGCAGCGCACGGGGCAAGTCGTCGCGCTGCTGCGCACGCGGATCGAGACGCGGATCGAGAATCAGAATGGCCGGCTGCTCGCCTCGATGGAAAGCAGCGCCTCGCGCCAGCTCCGCCTGCAACAGCTGGTCGAGGGTCTGTCGGTGGTCGCGGTCAGCTACTACGCGCTGGGACTTGTCGGCAAAGTGCTGGAAGGCGTCGGCGAAGTGGTGCCGGGGCTGCATGTCCACCTGTGGACCGGCCTCGCCGCGCCGGTCGTCGTGCTAGGCGTGTGGAGCGCGATCCGCTGGCAGAAACGGCGGATTTTGGGGCATTGAGGGGGGAGCGGGAGAATTGCGGGGGGCGGCTGGTAGTGGGGGTGTGTCGTTTTAAAGCTGCCGTTCCGGATGCGACGCCATTGCGGACGTGCCGCCTAGGTGCGACACAACGCTATGCGCATTGGGAAGACAGCTCTGCTAAGCCTCGCTGGTGGCGCTTTGTTCTTCGCCGGCTATTGGATCGGCATGGGAAACGTGCCTCAGCTAACCGAAAGTAGCGCGCTTAATTCCAACCTCGCCGAAGATCTGGACGGCGCCGAACGGCAAGTTGAAGATGCCATACGGCGGTGGTCGTCAAAGGCGGCGATGTCTGAAGGAGACGTGCGGCGAAATTGGTCACCCCGAGCGATGTTCATACCAACACGCAATCAGGGGCAGGGAATGCTGTGCATTCAACTTCAACTTCAGCCGGGAAACTTGGGAGGCTCACCGGTATATTGTTATCAAGCTGGCTTCTTTGAATCGGAAGAGGCGACGAAGCTCGTGGCCGAGTACAGCGACGTAGAATAAGCGTCCGCTTGCCAAAATATTCTTGCCGTAGCGGCTACTCGGCTTTCGCGGCGAAAGCCGCCCGTTATTCAGGCGCGAGATTCCGTTCGTCCTGAGCCTGTCGAAGGACGCGCGCCAAGGTTCGGGCTTTGCGATTCAGCGCTTGCCCTTGCGTGTTGAGGCAAGGGCGAAAGCGCGTGGACCTGACGGTTGCGCGCGTCCTTCGACAGGCTCAGGACGAACGGGGTCTGGGGTTGGTTGCGGGGGCTTGGTGGTAAGGGGTGCCCTGAGCGTTCACCCCTTCGCCGGGCGCTCCTTCAGCCAGCCGATGCCGCGCCGCAGGAGGTCGTAGAACACCGGCAGGTCCCAGGCGCAGCGGTCAACCGTGGGCCACCAGTCGAGCATGGGTTGCAGATCGTAGTGGCCGCGGCAGTGGCCGAGCGTGTTGTAAAGCACCGCGCCTGCGCCGTGGTCCTTGAGATACATCACCGGCTGGGTGCCGAGCGCGTCCGCCGCCTCGACGAAGCCGGTGCCCTCCACCGTGCATTCGGTTTCGAGCAGGACGTGCAGGTGCCCGTGGCATTCCATGTGGTAGAGTTCGTCGGTCGTTTCGAACGGCTCGATGCCCTGCGTTAGCGGATGGTCCGGGTCTGCCACGGTCACCGTATAGGGCGCGATCGGGGGGTGGCTGAGGAACTGCGTGCCGAGCAGGTCCATCATCAGCGGCGCCCAGCGCGGCGCGTCCCACAGGCCTGCGTTGGGGCCTTCGGACAGCAGGCGCAGCACCGAATTGGTGCCGTGGAGCGCGTACCAGCGCCCGCCCGCTTGCAGCCAGTCGCGCAAGGCTTCCTGCGCGCCAAGCGAAGGCGTGACATCGCAGGTGTAGGTGATGAGGATGTCAGCCTCGGCAATCGCGGCTGTGTTCTCGTAATCCTCGAACACGCGGGTGCGCACCGATGGGTCTTCGGCCAGCAACTTCAGCAGTTCGAGCCGCGCGAAGTCCATATCGTGCCACACGCCGCCGCAGATCAGCACGCAATTGATGCGTGGTGGGTTCGCTTCTTCGGTCATGCGTTCAGATACTTGTCGAGCGTCTGGTGGAACTGGCGGATGCGGATTTCCTGATAGTCGCCCAAGTTGACCTCGCCGGTCTTGGAGGCGTGGAGGCCGTCCTGCACATAGGGCAGGTTGTCCATGTCCTGTTCGAACACGTGGCCCAGCACGCCGAGTTCGGGCGCGTCGGTCCACTTCTGCTCAGGGGTCAGCAGCTTCATCGCCGCGCCGTGCGGCATCGGATCGCCCTTCTTGACGCGGGCGAGGATGCGCACTTCCATCAGGCAGGTGTCGGGCGTCTTTCCGGGGCGCCAGCGATAGACGATGTTCGGCATGAACCCGCCCCACGGCGCGAAGTTGGGGAACACGTTGTACACCAGCCCGTCGAGCAGTTCGGCATCGGTCGCGTGATCGTGATCGTAGCCGGTTTGCGCGGTATAGCCCGCGCGCATGGCGGCGCCCAGCGCGGCGCGCGCGGTCATGCCGTCGGGCACGGTCACGGCAAACGGATCGGCACCCTCATAGTTGTCGCCCGAGCGGCCATTGTATTTCACGAACTCGTCGACGATCCACTGCTGGGTCTTGCCCTCGGGATCGACATGCGGGCTCATCACGCCGAACGGGGTGTGATTGACGTTCACGTTGTCGCCGTAGATCCAGTAGGCGGCGTTGGCATCGCCGGTGAACGGCAGCAGTTGTGGGTGGGTCACCACCGTGTGCCACGCTTCCATGAACGCCTCGGCGGTGACTTTCCAGTTGGCCTTGACCTCTTTGGCCACCCAGATCACCGTGGTGCATTCCTCGTGCCGCCAGCGCTTGAAGAATTCGGGCAGTGGGGCGAGGTATTCCTCAAGGCTTGGGCCGCCCTTTTCCTCGCGCAGGAAGATGTAGCCGCCCCAGCGGCCCACTTCGGCCTCGGGCAGGGCCATCTTGTCTGCCTGCAGGTGCTTGAAATCCCACGAACAGGGCATGCCATCGAAGCTGCCGTCCTTGTTCCAGGCAAAGCCGTGGAACGGGCAGGTGAACTTGTCGGCAGTGCCATCTTCGGTGCGCAGCTTGCGCCCGCGGTGCAGGCAGACATTGTGCATCGCCTTGACGCTGCCGTCTTCCTGACGGCTGATCAGCCATGACCGGCCCGCGATCTCGAACACGGTGTAATCGCCCGCTTCGGGAATATCCTCTTCGCGCGCGGCGAACTGCCAGACGTGGGGCCACATCTTTTCGCGCTCAAGCCGGGCGAAGTCCTCGCTGGTGTAGCGACTTGCCGCCAGCGGTTCCGAGCCGCGATACTCGTAGCTTTCCGTGGTGAGCATGGCGGGCGCGGGGCGCGAATCCTGCTCCAGCAGTTCCAGCCAGCTGATCGCCTCGCATCGTCCCTTGCCGCCGCCCATGTTGGGATCACTGTCAGCCATTATCGATTCCTCGCCCCACGATGCTTGCAAAGCTGCCATTTCGGCATTGCTGCCGGTTTTGACCCGCGCGCGGACGTGAGTCACCTTGCTGAAAGCATAGGTTGTCACGTTCGCGGGGGCGCGTAACCACTGTCTTCATAAATTCATGCGGATTCTCGCGGGAGAGAACTTTTGTCAAAGAGGCTTGAAGGCAAGGTCGCGCTCGTTACGGGCGGCACCACCGGCATCGGCGCGGCTGCGGTCGCGCGGTTGAGCGCCGAGGGCGCGAAGGTGTGGTTCACCGGATCGAAGGAAGAGGCCGCCGCCGCGCTGGTCGCGGAAACCGGCGCGGTGTTCCGCAAGCACCGCGTGCAGGACGCAGCGGCATGGCCGGTTCTGATCGACGAGATCATCGCGGCGGAAGGCCGCCTCGACATCACCTTTGCCAATGCCGGGATCGAAGCGGGCGACGGTTCCATCGAAGACGTCAGCCTCGAAGGCTGGAGCAACATCATTGCGGTCAACCAGACCGGCGTGATGCTGACCGTGCAGAATGCGATTCTGGGCATGAAGCGCAACCCGGACGGGGCCAAGGGCTCGATCATCATCAATTCCTCGATGAACGCGACGCGGCCCTTGGGCAATTACGTCGCCTATTCGGTATCCAAGTCGTCTGTCTGCGCGCTCGCCAAATCGGCGGCGGTGCACTGCGGCCAGCAGGGCTATGCGATCCGCGTCAACGCGATCCTGCCCGGCGTGGTCGAAACCCCGCTGATCCAGAACATCATGAACGCGCAGCCCGATCCGGCAGCTGCGCGCGCGATGTATGAAGGGATGGCGCCGATGAAGCGCATGGCGCAGCTGAACGAAGTGGCCGGACTGGTGGCCTATCTTGCCAGCGACGAAGCCGGGTTCATTTCCGGCGCAGAATACGCAATCGACGGTGCGACGACCGCCGGAATGATGGGGGTTTGAATATCATGGAGCTTTCTGCACAGCGCCTCAAGGGCCGCGTCGCTTTCGTATCGGGCGGCCTTCGCGGCATCGGCCTTGCCTGCGCCGAGCGCTTTCTGGCCGAGGGTGCCGAAGTCGTGCTTTCGGACCTCGATGCCGCCGATAGCGATACTGCGCGCGACGTCATGGCCAAGCTGGGCCAGGCCGCCAGCTATGTTTCGGCCAACGTGGCCAAGGAAGAGGACTGGGAGCGCGCGGTCGCACTGGTCAAGGAACGCCACGGCAAATGCCACATCCTGGTAAACAACGCCGGGATCGATCTGACCGGGCCGGTCGAGGAGCTTTCGATGGAAGGCTGGCGGCGGATCATGTCGGTCAACGTTGATGGCGTGTTCCTCGGCACCAAGCATTTCGTGCCGCTCATGGCGGAAAGCGGCAAGGAATTCCGCGGCGGGGCATCGATCATCAATGTCAGCTCGATCATGGGCCTTGTCGGCATGAACGAGGTTTCGGCTTATAACGCGAGCAAGGGCGCGGTGCGCCTGTTCACCAAGGGCATCGCCATCGAGTTCGCGCAGAAAAAGATGCCGATCCGCGCCAATTCGCTGCATCCGGGCTTTGTCGAGACGCCATTGCTCAAGGCTGGCTTCCAGCGCTGGGTCGATCAGGGCTTTGCCGAAAAGCCCGACGATCTGGTGGCGGGCGTGGTTGGCATGACGCCGATCGGACGCCTTGCGCAGCCAAGCGAACTCGCCAGCGCCGCCTACTTCCTCGCCAGCGAGGATTCCAGCTACATGACCGGCACCGAACTGGTGATCGACGGGGGATACACCGCACAATGATCGGACTTGATAACGTTGTCGCCGTCGTCACCGGTGCGGCAGGCGGGATTGGCCGCGAACTGGTCAAGGCGATGAAGGCGGCGAATGCTGTCGTGATCGCCACCGATCTCGCGCCCGAGGCGACAATCGAAGGCGCGGACCATTATCTGCAACACGATGTGACCAGCGAGGCCGACTGGAAAGCCGTCGCCGCGCTGGTGCAGGAAAAGTATGGCCGTCTCGATGCACTGGTCAACAACGCCGGCTATTCCATCGTCACCAAGTTCGACGAGACGCCACTGGCCGATTTCCACCGCGTGAATGCGGTGAACGTCGATTCGATCATCATCGGCACGCAGGTTCTGCTGCCGCTGCTGCGCGAAGGCGGCAAGGCCCGGTCCGGAGGGGCGTCCATCGTCAACTTCTCCAGCGTGGGCGGCCTTCGCGGCGCGGCATTCAACGCGGCCTATTGCACCAGCAAGGCGGCGGTGAAGATGCTGTCGAAGTGCCTCGGCGCCGAATTTGCGGCGCTGGGCTACAACATCCGCGTCAACTCGGTGCATCCCGGCGGCATCGATACTGCCATGCTCGGCTCGATCATGGACCGATATGTCGAACTGGGCGCAGTGGCATCGCGCGAAGTGGCGATGCAGGGTATCGTCGCCAATCACCCCATCGGCCGCATGGGCCGCCCCGATGAAATGGCGGGCGGCGTGGTCTATCTTTGTTCGGAATCGGCCAGTTTCGTGACTTGCGCCGAGTTTCTGATGGATGGCGGCTTCAGCCAGATCTGATTGCGTGCCAGCGCCGGAGGGGTATTTCTCCACTGGCGCTGGCACGCGGCTTTTGCAAAACCGCGCGCATGGCACAGATCACCCGCGCGACGAAGGCACTGGACGAGGCGGGGGTAGCCTTCGCGCTGCGCAGTTATGCCTATGATCCCTCGGCAGACAGCATCGGCCTTGCCGCCGCGCTCGCGCTCGGCGCCCCACCTGCGCAGGTGTTCAAGACGCTGATGGTTCTGGCAGACGGCAAGCCTGCCTGCGCTATTGCACCAAGCGACGGTGAAGTCTCGCTCAAGCGCGTGGCCGCTGCGCTGGGCGCAAAAGCCGCAGAGATGATGCGCCCCGCCGACGCCGAGCGGATCACTGGCTACAAGGTGGGCGGGATCAGCCCGTTCGGGCAAATGCGCCACGTGCCCGCTGTGCTCGATGAAACCGCGCTGCTGTGGGACGCGATCTTCGTCAACGGCGGGCAGCGCGGGCTGCAGGTTCTGGTGAGCGGCGAGGATGCGGCGCGCGTGCTTGGGGCGGTGGTGGCCGATATTGCGGCCTGATGCGCGCGCGTCCTTCGACAGGCTCAGGACGAACGGGGGTTGGGCAGGGTTTATCCCCGGCCTCGCCCGGTTCGCATGACATTCCCCAAACCCGTTCGTGCTGAGCCTGTCGAAGCAACGCGCACGCCGCAGGGGCATGGCTCAGCATAGGCTACCGCGTCAGGTAACCGCCCTCGACCGCGAGGCTGTGGCCGGTGACATAGCTCGAGGCGTCCGAACACAGCCAGGCGCTGGCTTCGGCGACTTCCTCGGGCTTGCCGATACGATTGAACAGGCTGAGCGCGGGCGCGTACTGTTCGACGGTGAAGCCATTGGCGTCGAGCGCGGCGCGGAACATCGGGGTGTCGATCGCGCCGGGCAGGACCGCGTTCACGCGGATGCCGCGCCCGGCATATTCGAGGCTGCCGGTCTTGGTCAAGCCGATCACGCCGTGCTTTGCGGCAACGTATGCGGCGTTGTTTGGTTGCGGGCGCACCGAACTGACCGAGCCGATGTTGACGATCGAGCCGTGACTGCCTTGTGCCAGAAGCTGCCGGATCTCGTATTTCATGCAGAGCATGACCGAGCGCAGATCGACATTCAGCACCTTGTCGAACACCGCCATGTCGGCTTCGTGGATCGGCAGGGTATCGGGCGTGATCGCGGCGTTGTTCACTGCGCAATCGAGGCGGCCATAAGTGGCAACCGTCTCGGCCAGTAGCGCCTCGACCTCGCGCTCGTCCGCCACGTTGGTGACGACCGCGTGGGCAGTGCCGCCCGCGTCGCGGATCGCAGCGACCGTCTCGGCGGCGGTGGCGGGGTTGATGTCCGAGACGATGACCTTCGCCCCGCGCGCGGCGAGAAGCTGCGCGGTGGCGGCGCCCATGCCGACCCCTGCGCCGGTTACGATGGCGACCTTGCCTTCAAGGCTGACGAGATTGGGGTTCATTGGGCTGCTCCTGCGGCGATCCACTGGCGGATCATGGTGATCTGGGTTGCGGAAAGAGGCGCACCGCCGAACGGCATCTGCGCGCCCGAACCGCCCTGCGCGATGTGCGTGCCCTCGAGTTTCATCACGAGGTAGCTCTTGTCCGGCTCGCCGGGCGCGACGCGCATGATTGCGGGCGCTTCCTGCGATGGCTGGCTGACGAGGAAGCCGATGGCCGCATCGCCGACCAGTGACATGTTGCCTGCCTCTTCACCGGTGAGGTGGCAAGTGGCGCACTGGCTTTCGAGCAACGGCACGATGTCTGCCTGATAGGACGGAGCAGGCGTGACTTCGGCCTTGGCCGAGCAGGCGGCGGCGATCAGGGCAGCTGCGGCCAGCGCGATGACTCTCATGCCTTCACCGCGTGTTTCGCCGCGATATAGCCGAACGTCACGGCCGGGCCGATGGTGCCGCCCGCGCCGAGATAGGCCTGTCCGGTCGGCGCCGCAATGCAATTGCCTGCGGCATAAAGTCCGGGGATCGGCTGTCCGCCCGCCGCCAGCACTTGCGCATTGGCGTTGATCTGCGGGCCGCCTGCGGTGTCGAGCGTGCCGGGACCGAGGATCAATGCGTAGTAGGGGCCTTTGGCGGCAAACGGGTGCATGGTGTTGTTGGGGTAGGGATTGGCAGGCTGCGCGGTGCCAGCGCGGCGGGCCGAGAACAACAAGTGCCATTCGCGGTCATAGAGATATTTGCCGCGCCCGAATTCGGGATCGACGCCCTTTTTGGCATAGGCGTTGAAGCTGGCGACGGACTGCTTGGCATTGGCCGCAAATTCGGGCGCAAGCCGCGCACCGCCGGTGCGTCCGGTCCACCCCGCCAGTTGCGCGTCGATCTTGCCGAAGACCTCGTCCCAGGTCTGGCCTTCGATCAGGTGGGGCTGTTCCCCCTTGTTCGCGGGGAACGGGAACGCCCCGCCAAAAGCGTCGATGCTGCGTTCGTCGAACAGCATGAACATCAGGTGGTTGGGGTATTCCTCATGGGCCGGGTCATAGGTGAAGTGCGCCTGCGTGCGGTCGTTGTAGTCGCGCTTTTCGTTGACCACGCGCTTGCCGTACTTGTTGACGAGGATCATCGAATCGCCGGGCAGGACGAAGGCGCCAAGCCCTATGCCGCGCGTCTTGAGCGCCTCGCCGAGCACGACCTGCGTGCGCCAGCCAAGGCCCATGTTGCCCATCATCGCGCCCGCTTCCTGCGCAATCGGGATGAAGTCGCCGGTCGATCCGGGGGTTGAGCATGACCCGTAGACGGCGGGTTGGTGCACGTCGCACAGCGCCGCGTTGTGGCTGTAGCCACCGGTGCCGAACACCACGCCCTTGCTCGCCTTGATACGGATGACCTTGTCGCCCTGGACCGCTTCTGCGCCGATCACGCGGCCCGATGCGTCCTTGATCACACGGGTTACGCGGGTGCGCGTCAGGATCGGCACGGCCTTGGCCTTCAGATAGGCGTGCATCTGGCTGGCAAGGCTGCCGCCGCCCTGGGTCGAGCCGGAGCCGGTGGCGGGTTCCAGCGCGCGGCCGGTGGGCACCTTGTTCTCGGGCAAATGGTCGGCATAATCAGGCGCGGGCTTGTCCACCTGGAACAGGCGGAACTGCTTGAACTGCACGGCATCGAGTTCGCGCAAATGATCGACCGCGGCAGAGCCGTGATCGTAGAACGCCTCGACCACGCGGTAGCGGTTTTCGTCGAGGCCGAGGGTGGGGCTTTCAGGATTGTACTGGCGCGGATAGCCGTAGCGCACGGTGTAGCGCAGGGCGTCGTCCTTCTTGTCGTCGATGCCCTGTTCGCGGAAGATGAAGTGGTTGAAAATCCAGGTGACGCCGCCCGATTTGGCCGTGGTGCCGCCAAGGATCGGCATCTTCTCGATCATCATCACCCTGGCACCGGCGGCAAGCGCGGTGACAGCGGCAGTGCCAGCAGCCGCGCCGCTGCCTATGCACAGCACGTCGCATTCATGGTCCCAGCCAGAAGCGGGCGAGTCTGCCGCCTGCGCCGCCGTGGCGATTCCGCCGGTTGCCGCAACGGCTGCAGCAACGCCTGCGCCAGCCAGAACCTGGCGGCGATGAATACCCTTGGTGGGCTGTGTCATGCTGGTGTTCTCCCGTTTTTTATCGTTATGCCAAGCTTGGCCCCGATCCCGCGCGCAAGCGCGAGGGGCCGGGGCAAACTGTGGCGTCAGCGCCGGCCCGCGATGTAATCGTTGATCACTTCGTGGAAGCGGCGGACGCGGGTTTCCTGTTCCGACAGGTAGGCATCGTCATGGCCGAGCGAGTGCAGGCCCTGTTGCTGGGTGACCGCCACTTCCAGATCCTGAATCAGGAAATCGCCCTGCTTGATCTCGGCGGTATAGGCGTCGAAATCGCCGGTCTGGTGCTCGGCATCCTTCCACGGGCGCAGGCCGTAAAGCGTCGGGATCTGCTGGCCTTTGATCTCGGGCGAGAGATACCAGTAATCGAAGGTCGACCAGTTGGGGTCTTCCATGTCGGGTTCGGTGCGGAACACGTGCAGGCCTTCGGGCGTGCCGGTGATGGTGAAGTTGGGAAAGCAGGTGTGGTGGAACTGGTCGGTCAGTTCGTCATCGCTCAGCGCGGCAAAGTGCGTGAACCCGCGCTCCGCCCCCAGCTTGCGCCGCGCCTGTTGCAGCGCGATGCGGCCTTCCTGCGCGCGGCCTTCGAAGTCGGCCGGGTCAAGCTCCCATTCCGTCAGCACTTCGGCCCAGAGCGGCTTGATCTGCTGCGCATCGGCATAGCGGCTCGATGGCTGCAGCTTCTCGATCATGCGGTTGTGCCCGCTGGGGTACATCTCGAACACCGTGGCCGAATAGTGATCGTCGATCATCCCTTCGAACTGCGGGTGAACAGACGGGATGTGGTAGCTCTCGTTGAAGTTGTCGGACGCGAACTTCCAGTTGGTGTTGACCCGCAACGTGCGCCACACGACGCGCTTCCAACCCGCCAGATCGCGGTTCTTGAGCAGCGACGGAATCGGCGAGAGGTATTCCTCCAGCGGCACCGCATTGGGATCGAAGCTGTAGAACACGAAGCCGCCCCAGGTTTCGCAGGGCACTTCCTTCATCCGCAGCGTGGCGCAAGGGGAGCCTTGGGGGAAGTCTTCTTCGTCCTGCACGTGGTCGAGTGCGCCGTCGATGTTCCACTTCCAGCCGTGGTAGGGGCAGGTAAAGTGGTCGCCCACGCCGCCTTCTTCCACGCCGACAAGGCGGTTGCCGCGATGGCGGCAGACATTGTGGAACGCGCGGATGCCGCCGTCCTTCTGGCGCACCATGATGACCGACTGGCGCATGAAGTTGTGCGTGATGAAATCGCCCGGCTCTTCAAGCTGCGAGGTGCGCCCGCCGACATGCCAGATGCGCTTCCACATGTGCTCCCATTCGAGCGCGGCAAAGTCTTTCGACCAGTAGCGGTCGCCGGTGATCGCATCGCCGCGCGCCTTGGGAAACTGCGCCTGTTCGTCGGTCGGGTAAGTGGCCCCCGGATTGGGAATTTCGATGTAGGCCGCCATTGGTTCTCTCCAATGAACCGGGCCATCTCCCCATCCGGCCGGGTCGGGTTTCGATTGATTGTTATTTTTTTGAAGAACTTACTTCGCGTTTTCGAGCGTGCCCGAGAGCGGCATCAGGAAATCCATGGTGTAGCGCGTGGCCTTCCAGCCCGCATCGGTGCGGCGCACATCGAAGTAGTAGCGGCCATTGACGGTCACCGCGCGGCCATCCTTGCCCACGCCCATGCCGATCACATAAGCGCGCATCGACGCGGTATCGCCGTCGTATGCGGTGACCGCGAAATTGGTCAGGTAGTGGGCGTGATTGGCCATGTTGGCGAAGACGTTGGTGAAGAATTCGCGGATGCCCTTGTGCCCGACCTGCGGGGTGAGGCCGATGCCCGAAAGATCGAACACAGCGTCCTCGGTGAAAACATCCAGCACCGCGTCGATATCGCTGACGGTGTCGACCGCATGGGCATAGGCGATCATCAGGTCCTGAATTTCGAGACGGTCGTCGATCGGGCACTTCATGGCTTTGATTTTCCTCGATTGTTGGAATGTTTCCCCGGGGAAACATTTTTCGTGCGGCTTGATCCGCTCAGCCAAACAGCGGCCGGATCGGGTCGGTCACGCCGTCCCAATCGGCAGCGCCTTGTGCGATCATCGTGAAGGCGTCGGTCTGCACCCCGTTCTTCTCGACGATCTCGATCATGCAGCCGAGCGCGGGCGCAGTGTCGACATAGCAGAAGCGCATCTCGCCGAACTTGCTGTCGACCGCGACGACGAAGCCCTGATCGACATAGCGCTGGCGGGTGGCGTCGTAGTCGTCGGTATAGATGCAGAAGTGGTGGAAGCCCTGGGTGCCCTTGGCGATGGTGTCGCGGTAGGCGCTCGGGCGGTCGCAGTGCTGCTGGATCAATTCCACCTGCATCCCGCCCGATTGTGCCAGCGCGACCGAGAAATCGAGGCCTTCGCCGGGTTGGCCGCGATATGTCATCTCGGTCAACTGGATGTGCGGGACCATGTAGAACGGCCCGATGCCGGTGGTCTTGATCCACGCCTTGGCGGCGGCCTCCACGTCATCGACGATGAAAGCCACCTGCATCAGGTGAGGACTGGTCTGGCCCGGCGTTACTTCGATCCCGCTCATGCCATCAGCCCTTGTTCAACACGAAATCGTTCAGCCGTTCGTGGAAGCGCTGCACGCGCTTTTCCTGTCCCGGCAGGATGCAGCCCTTGAAGCCGCGCGAATTGAGGCCCTGCTGCTGGGTGGTGCCGATGGAAAGATCCTGATCGGCCACGTAGCCGACCGAGACGCCGTCGCCGTAAACCGAGTGGCGGTGAATCGCGTCGTGCTTCAGCGGCGCGGGGCCGACCGGGGTGGCGATCTCGGTCATCTTCGCGTTCTGCGGATAGAGGCACCAGTGCTGGAACACGCACTTTTCAGGATCGGTCGGGTGCGGTTCGGTGCGCAGGATCTGGCACTGTTCGGGCGACATCGTGATCGTCAGGTTGGGGAACAGCGTGCAGTGGAAATAATCGACCAGCTGCTGGTCGGTCATGCTGCTGTAATCGTATCCCGCGTCGGCGCCGCGCTCGCGCTTGGCCTTGATCACGGCCTCGCGGATGTCGGCGGTGCGCCCGCGATATTCCTTGGGATCGATGCCCCAAGCCTCGGCGGCCTCATACAGGCCCGGAGGCACGTCGCCGCTGACGTAGTCCTTGCGGCTGGTGGCCTGGTGGCCGATCATCCACATCGAATTGTGCCCGCTCTCGTACATCTCGAACAGCGTGGTCGGCAGACCGTCGTTGATGAAGGTGGCGAGTTCGGGGTGGATCGTGGGGAGGTGGTAGCTCTCGTTGAAGTTGTCGCGGATGATCTTCCAGTTGAATTCGCAATCGGCCGAGACGTTGAACACGCGCACCCAGTTGTCGAGCTTGTAGCCGGCCAGACGGTCGGTCAGCGGGGCGAGCCATTCCTGCAAGGGGGCGACATCGTCGTCCATGCACCAGAACACGAACGGGCCCCAGGTTTCGCAGCGCAGTTCCGCCAGCTTGACCTTGCCGCACGGGCTGCCGCCGGCGAAATCATCAGGGTCCTGCACGTGGACCAGCGTGCCGTCCGGATCGAACTGCCAGCCATGATAGCCGCAGGTCAGGCGCGGGGCCGATCCCACTTCGCCGAGCACAAGACGGTTACCCCGGTGCGGGCAGGTGTTGTAGAACGCCTTCACGCTCCCATCGGCCTGCTTCATCATCACCACCGATTCCTTGCCGAAGTTGTGGCGGATGAAATCGCCCTCTTCCTCAAGGTCGGCGGTCACCCCGCCAAGGTGCCAGACCTTGGGCCAGAGGTGCTTGTTCTCCAGATCCATCCATTCGCGCGTGATATAGCGATCGGCGGTGATCGTATCGCCGCGCACGGCGATGTCGAAGTCCGGGGAATAGCGGGAAATCTTGTCCTGAACGGTCATCTCGGCATCCTCTTGAAGCGCTTGCTCAGACCGGCCAATCGCGGGTCTGGCTGAAGTCGGTTCCGCGTCTTCCCGGCCTGACCAGAGGATTGCCTTCAAGGAAACCATCTGCGGCAGGGTCGGTACGCGCCCAGTCCACTATTTCGCGGCGGCGGCTGATGCGCCACTGCCCATTCTTGCAGGTGTATTCGTCGACATAGCGCCCGGCGACGATCAGGTCTTTCGGTTCGCCGTCTTCGAACGCGCGGTGCCAGGCGTAGAAATAGACTTCCCCCGAAGCCGCATCGCCGTTCACCTCGATCTGGGCCTGCCCGATGATGTGCTGGCTGCCACCGGTATCGGCGAGGAAGCCTTGCGCAAAGGCGACGAATTCGTCCGCCGTGCCCTGCATCAAGCCGCAATCGACCCATGCGTCGTCGTGGAAGGCGCTGCGGTGCAATTCGGGGTCGAGCCGGTCCTGTCCGCGCATGTAGTTGCACAAGGCGGTGTGAATGTCGCGGCGGGCGCAGAGATCGCGAACTTCGGCTTCCATGTCGAACGCCATGCTCAATTCTCCGCGCCAAGGTATTTGTCGACGACCATCTGGAAATGGCGGATGCGCGATTCCTGATAGTTGCCAAGGTTCTGGACGCCGGTGGCACTGGCGCGGAAACCGGCCTGCTGGGCGCGCAAGTTGTCAGTGTCCTGATCGTAGACGAAGCCCATCGCGGCATCAAAGCCGGGCGCTGTGGCATAGCTTTCGTGTTCGGCCACGCGGTAAGGTTCGGGCGGCTCGGGCGGCTGTCCCTGTTCTGGATTGGGGCGGAGGAACAGGATTTCGAACAGGGTGCGGTTCGGATCGCTGCCGATCGGGCGGAAGCGATAGACCATCGGCAAGGACAGGCCGGGGAACAGCACCATGTTGGGGAACACGTGATATTCGATGGTGTCGATCATCTCGCTGTCCGAAACGGCGGAAAGATCGCATTTGTAGGCCTCGCCCATGATCTTGCGCAGGTGGCGGGCCATCACGGAGCGGGCGGTTTCGCCGTCCTTCACGTCGAGGCTGTCATCGCGCGAATCCTTGTCGCCAAGGATCATCGTGGCGAGCAGTTCCTTTTCCGACAGCGGCCTTGCCAGATGCGGCGAGTTGACGCCGCTTGCGGCATAGAACCGGGTCACCGTGTCGGAATGGCAATCGTACTGGACGTTGGCATCGCCCACGCCCTTCAGCAGTTGCGGGTGGGTTTCGAGCACGTGGTAGGATTCAAGGAAGGCTTCCTGCGCGGTCTTCCAGTTGCACGGCAGTTCCTTGGCGACGTGCACTGCGACATGGCGGTTCGCGATGTTCCAGTCCTTGAAGTGCTCGGGCAGGGGGCTGAGGAATTCCTCGAGGCTTGGGCCTTGGGCGCTCGGATTGATGAAGATGAAACCGCCCCACTGGCCGACGCGGAGTTGCGGCAATCCGGTCTTGTCGGGATCGATATAGGCGAAGTCCCAGGCGCAGGGGACCGAGGCGAGGCTGCCGTCGTTGTTCCAGGTCCAACCGTGGTAGGGGCAGCGCAAGTTATCGCCCGAGCCGGTGCCTTCACCGCGTTTGAACTTGGTCGAGCGGTGCAGACACGAATTGACGAAAGCGCGCACAGACATGTCGCCCTGCCGGACAACCACGTAGGACAAGTGTGCGACTTCATAGGTGTAGAAATCGCCTGGTTCGGGGATGTGATCTTCGCGGCAGACCCACTGCCAGGTCTTCTTCCAGATCTTCTCGATCTCTGCCTCGAAAATCGCCTGATCGAAATAGCGGTTCACGCTGACCGGCGCGCTGCCGAGGAAGGCGGGTTCTTCCATGGCGAGGACCGGTGGCGGCGGCATCACATCGTTCGCCACGATCTGCTGCATCGACGGCGCGCCGGGGCATCGAACGGCGGAGAGATCCTCGCCTTCGACGTAATCGGGCAATCCGTGCGGAACGATCGCTTCAAGCATGGGACTCTCCGGGGCGTTGCGCATTAAAACCGGCAACAGTGCCTGTTTTATGAACCTTGCCCCGATTCGCCTCAAGCTGTTTGTTCCGCTAGGTCGGCCAGACCAGCTCCACACGCCGCAGCGCGCCCACGATTCCGGGCACGGGCGAGAGGTCGCTGGTGTCTGCCACCGCGAAATCGGGGATGCGTTTGAGCCATTCCTCCAGCGTGATCGCCACTTCCTTGCGCGCGAGTTCCTGCCCCGGGCACATATGCGGGCCGCTGCCGAAGGTGGAGTGGCGCGCGCGCTTGCGCATGGCATCGATGGCGAGCGGATCGGGATTGACCGCCGGGTCGAGGCCATGGACCTGCGTCGGGATCGCGATCATGTCGCCAGCCTTCAGGGAAACGCCTTGAAACTCGATATCGCGGCGGACCTCGCGCGCAATCGAGACGAGGCCGAAGCGCCGGAACAGTTCGTTGACCACCGGCAGAACATCGGAACCCCGCGCACGCAGATCGGCGCGCAAAGCCGCGTTGTCGGCCACTTCGCGGATGATGAAGGCCAGCACGTTGACCACGGTATCCAGCCCCGCGATCAGCACCTGGGTCGAGAGGGAGAGCGCCTCGTCGCGGGTCAGGCGGCGGCCGCCGAGGTCGGCGGTGATCATCTTGCTGAGCATGTCCTCGCCCGGATGGGTGGTGCGCGCATCGACCAGCGGGGCGAGGTAGCGGAAGAACTCCTGCTTGGCGTCCTCGAAGCTCATGTCCATCCCGGGGCGAGTCATGCATTCGGCCCAATGGCGGATCTTCGGCGCTTCGGAAGCGTCGATACCGACCAGCGACATGAACACGCGGATCGGGAACTGCTCGGCAAATTCTGCGGTGAAATTGCAGTGGCCGCGCGCGGCAAAGCCGTCGATCAGTTCGGTCGCGGTGGCGCGGATCGTCTCGGACAGCCCCCGGATCGCGGCGGGGTTGAGGCTGGCGTTGAGCAGGAGGCGATAGGGGCGGTGCTCGGGCGGGTCGATGGTGGTGGGGATCAGGCCGTGCTGCTCGCCGATGGATTTGGGAAGCACGATCACGCGCGAGGAAAAGGCATCGGGATCGGACTGCACATCCTGCAGCGCCTCGCCGCCCAGCGCGATCCAGTGGCCCTCGTTGCGCGGGGTCCACACCACGGCGGGATGGCTGGCGGTGAGGTCGCTCCACGCCTTGTGGAAGCCGTGCTCGGCAAGGCCGGGCGGCATGTAGATGTCGATATCGACGACGCGGGATTCAGGCACGTGTGCCGGGCGCGGGGTGGTCATGCCGGAGATCCTCTCTTGTGATTTTGCAGGCGAACATGCGGCAGGCTGCGCGCGCTGGCGCTTGGCGTTTAGGATAGGACAAGTGCAGTTCGCACCGCCGTTTCGCCTTGACCCCTGCATGGCTTTAATTAGAATTATCGTTCTGGTTAAGAAAAGGGTGAGGCAATGGGAACGCGGCGTGATGCGATGAAGGTCGCGGCGGCAGGCATGTTGGGCTTGCCTATTGCGGCGCGGGCGGGGGCCGGTGCGGCACCTTCGGGCGTTTGCGCGCAGCCACAAAGCGCCGCGCCGCAGTGGGCGCAAGGCAACGAAGGCCAGCGCAAGGCCGATCTTGGCGACGGGCGCTACCTCAATCCGATCATCTCGGGCGACTATCCCGATCCGACCGTGCTGAAGGACGGCGACGACTACTACATGACCCATTCGTCGTTCGATGCGGCGCCGGGGCTGCTGATCTGGCATTCGCGCGATCTGGTGAACTGGCGGCCACTCGGCCCTGCGCTGAACGAGCCGCTGGGAACGGGCTTTGCGGTGGATCTGGTCAAGCATGGCGGGCGCTATTTCATCTACATTCCGTTCATGAAGGCCCCGTGGTCCAAGGGGCTGAAAGACTTCGCCAATATCTACGTCATCCATGCCGACAGCATCGAAGGTCCGTGGAGCGATCCGGTCGATCTCGGTATCGGCGGGCTGATCGATCCGGGCCATGTCGTTGGCGAGGACGGGCAGCGGTATCTGTTCTTCAACCAGGGCAAGCGGGTGCGGCTGCGCGCGGATGGTCTTGCCACCGCCGGGCCGGTCGAGACGGTCTACGAAGGCTGGCGCTACCCCGATGACTGGGTGACCGAGAACTACGCGCTCGAAGGGCCAAAGCTGTTCCGGCGGGGGGGCTGGTTCTATCTGGTGAGCGCGGTTGGTGGAACGGGCGGACCGCCGACCGGCCACATGGTTGTGGCATCGCGCGCGCGGTCGGTGAACGGGCCGTGGGAGCATTGCCCGCACAATCCGATCCAGCGCACGAAGGACAAGTCGGAAATGTGGTGGTCGCGCGGGCACGCGACTTGCGTCGAAGGGCCGGGCGGGCAGTGGTACATGGTCTATCACGGCTATGAGAACGGCTACAGCACACTGGGGCGGCAGACCTTGCTTGAACCGATTGAATGGACCGTGGATGGGTGGTTCAGGGCCATGGGTGGCGATCTGTCCCGGCCCCTGCCCATGCCGCCGGGTGCAGCGGTGGCGCACGGCTTTGCCCGCTCGGACAACTTTGCCGCAGCCAGCCTCGGCACGCGCTGGTCGCTATACGGTAGCGCGCCCGACGAGGCGGGGCGGGTGCGCTATGACAGCGGGGCGCTGGTCCTGGCGGGCAAGGGCAGCGGGCCTGCAAACTGCTCGCCCCTGACGCAGAATGTCGGCGACCGGTCCTATGAGTTCAGCGTGGAACTGGAATTGGTGGGCGAGGTGACTGGCGGATTGCTGCTGTTCTTCAACGACCGCCTGTTCCTCGGTATGGGGATCGATGGCACGCGGATGACATCATATCGCGGCGGCAAGGCCAGCTATTGGCCGGAGCCTGCACCGCCTGCGCGAAAGATGCACATGCGCGTGGTCAACCAAGCCCAGATCGTGACCTTTTACTACAGCCTCGACGGCAAGAACTGGACGCGCCACGGCGTGCGCAGTGAAGTGTCCGGTTACAACGCCAACACCATCGACGATCTGCTGAGCCTGCGCCCCGCCCTGTTTGCAGCAGGGCCGGGCGCGGTCAGGTTCCGGAACTTCCGCTATCGTGCGCTGCCCTGATCGTCGTCACCCCATCGTTTCGCCCCGTCAGATGGGGGTCACCCCATCGTTTCGCCATTATCGATGACGATATTGGTGCCGGTGAGGTGGCGGCCATCTTCACAGGCGAGGTAGAGGACCATGTTCGCGATATCGATGGGCTGGCCCATGCCGTGGTTATGGACCTGATCGAGGCCAGCGGCATCCTGCGGCAGTTCGGCCAGCGCCTGCGCGGTCATCGGGGTGACGATGCCGCCGGGCGCGATGGAGTTGACGCGGATGCGGTAGCCCTGTTCGCGGCAGTGGACCGCGATGGAGCGGGTCATGCCGATGATCCCGGCCTTGGCGGCTGAATAGGCGGGGATGACGCTGATGCCCTTGATCCCGCCGACCGAGGCCATGTTGATGATCGAGCCGGACCCGTCCTTGCTCATGTGCGGGATGGCGGCCTTGCAGCCGAGGAAGGTGCCATTCACCATCACGTCGATCTGCAGGCGGAAATCGTCGTAGGACAAGTCTTCGACCGTGCCGAAACGAACGAGGCCAGCGTTGTTGACCAGCGTATCGAGCCTGCCGAAGCGGCTGATCGTTTCGGCAACGACACTTGCCCAGCCCGCTTCGTCCCGCACGTCATGGAACAGGTAGATGCTGCCGGGAATTTCGGCGGCAACTTTCTCGCCCAGCTCTTCCTGCATATCGGTGATGACGACCTTTGCGCCTTCAGCTGCCAGCAGCCGTGCGTCTTCCGCGCCAAGCCCCGAAGCGCCGCCGGTGATCAGTGCGACTTTCCCGCTCATCTTGCCCATGCGAAATTCCTTATGCAGCCCAGTGGGCGTAAACGGGATCGGTGGTGCCGAAACAGCCACGGTTGGTCAGCGCTTCGTAAAAGCCGTCGCGCTCCATCGTCGAGGGGTGCGAATGGCTCCAGTCGGCAACGAAAGTGCGGCTGAGAATCAGCCATTTGCCGTCGCGCTTCACGTAGCGGTCGATGTAGCGGCCGCCGGTGAGCACTTCGGTTCCGGCCTGCACCATCTGGGCGATGGCGTAGTGCTCGCCCACCGCCTCGTCCCCGCGCACATCGACCCATTCGTTGGCGACCGAGTGAAAGCACATTTCCAGATTGTCGCGCACGAACGCGGTAATGTCGCGGGCAAAGTCCTTGCCCGAGCCGTTGACGACGCCCGAAATGACGGTGGAATCGTCGGAGAAGATCGACGCAAGGAGGACTTCGTCGGCACGGTCGACACCGCGCGCATAGGCCATGCACAAGTCGTGGATTTCAGCCTTGGCCAGCGCGGCATCGAGCGCGGCTTCACGGTTTGGTGTGGCGGTCATGGTGTTCCCTCGTGCAGAGGCGGCATGGAAGGCGAGCAGGGCGCGGCCCGGATCGGCTGCCCCTTTGGCGCCTGCGGGCACATAGTGTTCGAAGCCGACCGGTGGATCGGTGCGCGCGGCGGTGGAGGGGCGGTTGACGTTGGCGTCCAGCACATAGGTGCGGTGCGAGAGCCGCCACTCGCCATCGCGGCATTCGTGCCGGTCAAGATAGCGCCCGAACACCCAGCGTTGCAGCGCGGCCTCTTCGACATAGGCGATGACGTAGGATTCGGATGTGGCGATATCGCCGTCCACTCTGATCCAGCAATTCGACGTGCGGTGCAGCGTGGGCAGCGTGCCCTTCTGCGCATCGGCGAGGATGGCGACGAGCGTGGCGGCGTCGCCCGCAAAGAAGCCGTAATCGACCGTGGCATCGGCGTGATAGGCGTCGCCCAGCAGGTTGAAATCGGCGCGGTCAACGCCCCTGCTGTGCACGGCAAGCGCATTGGCAATGGCCGCGCGTGCGATGAAGTCTTCGGCGGTGATCATGGCGCAGTCCTCTGAAAAAAGTGCCCCGGTTACGGTGAAGTAACCGGGGCCAGGGAGGATTTCGTCAGATCAGAAGTTGTAACCGACCGAGACACCGAACTGGCGCGGCGGGGCGTAGCCGACGAGGCCCATGTAGCCGGGGCTGTCGTAGACGGTGGAGATGTAGCGGTTGTCGAGCAGGTTCTTGCCCCACAGACCGACCGAATAGCGCTTGTCTGGACCGTAGTAGGTCAGCAGCGCATCGACGTAGTACGTCGGCTGGATCGTCGAACGCGGGGTGTTGACCACGGCGGTGTAGAACTTGGAGGCGGTGTACATCCAGCTCACATCAGCCACGATGCTGGCGTCTCCCGGCAGCTTGGTGGTGAAGTTCGCGCCGAGGGTCGAGGCCCAGCGCGGCGCGTTCTGCAGCGCGAAGCCCTGCAGGTCGAGCGTCTTGGCGGCTACCGGATCGAAGTAGAGGAAGTTCTTGTACTTGGTATCGAGGAAGGCGAGCGAGCCGCGCAGGGTCAGGCCTTCGGTCGGCACGGCCTGCACTTCAAGTTCGAAGCCCTTGATCTCGGACTTGGCGGCATTGAGGATGCGGTTGCCCTGAACGTTGGTGGCAGCATCGAAGTAGATCTGCGCAACCTGCATGTCGCGGTAGTTGGTGTAGAACACCGAGAGGTTCGTGCGCAGGTGACGGTCGAGGAAATCGGCCTTGAGGCCAGCTTCGAACGTATCTACCTTTTCCGGATTGTACGGCGCATTGCCGTCTGCCGCCACGCCGATACGGCCGGTGAAGCCGCCCGACTTGAAGCCGCGCGCCCAGCTTGCGTAGACGAGCTGGTTCTGACCCACTTCATAGTCAAGGCCGACCTTCCAGCCGACATTGTTCCAGCTCTTGGTGCCGCCAACATCGAGGCTGCCGGGGAACAGCACGTCGAACTTGGCCCAGTCGGCCGAGGTCAGCGCCTTGCTGCCGAGCCCGGTGGCGAGCGTCGAGCGCGCGTTCACGCTGTCATGCGTGTAGCGGATGCCCGCCGAAAGCTTCAGCGCGTCGGTCAGCTGGGTGTAGGTCTGCATGAAGGCCGAGAAGCTCTCGGTCTGCTGGTCCTGCACGTTGAACTGGATCAGGCCGGGCAGGGCGAAGTCCAGGTGGTACATCTGGTAGTGGTGGTAATCGGTCTTGAGGTAGAACAGGCCTGCCGTGGCGCTGAAGGCATCGCCCGCCGAGAACGAGGTGCGCAGTTCCTGGCTGAACTGGTAGCCGTGGGTGCGGCGGCGGGTCGAGTTGTTGGTCTTCGCGGTGCCGTCCTGGTCGGTATATTCGAACAGGGTGAAGTTCTTGTAGCCGGTGATCGCGGTGATGTCGCCGATGGGCGTGTTGTCATACTGGATCGTGCCGATGAAGAACTTGGTCGTCATGTCCGACTGGTCGGGCACTTCGTTGTTGCCCGAGAAGTACTTGTCCGGCGCCACGCAGGGCTTGCCCGCTGCGGCGCAAGGGCTGCGGTACATCGGCAGCTTTGCGCCGTTCCAGAAGGTGCCTTCGGGGACATAGTTCGCCTCGCCCGGAAGGCCGCCGTTGACGACGACCGGCGCGCCGTTGCGGGCCGCCACATATTCGCCCTGCAGCGTGATCTTGAGATCGGAGTTGGGCGTGATGTAAAGCTGGCCGCGCACCGCATCGACGTTCTTGCGGCCCATGTCCTCGCCGTTCCACACGTTCGTTACCCAGCCATCGCGCTGGGTGTGGATGCCGGCGACCTTGAGGCTGACCACGTCCTTGACCAGCGGCGCTTCGATTGCGCCGCTGACGTCGAAGCGGTTCCAGTTGCCGTAAGTGGCCTTGATGTTGCCGCCGAATTCGCCGGTGGGCTGGTTGGTGACGACGTTGACGACGCCGCCTGTCGTGTTCGCGCCGAACAGCGTGCCCTGGGGACCGCGCAGGATTTCCACCCGGCCTGTGTCATAGGTATCGAGCAGCGCGCCCATCGAGAAGAACTGCGGCACGCCGTCGACCACGATCGACACGGTGTTGCCCGCATAAGGATCGGGCTCGATCACGCCGATGCCGCGAATGGTGAACACCGCATTGTTGGGGGTGTTGGCGAAGTTGTCGATCTGGACGTTGGGAACCGAGCCCTGCAGCGCCTGCAGCGTGGTCACGTTCATCGCGGAAAGCGTCTCACCACTGACGGCGGCAATCGAGATCGGCACCGACTGGATGCTCTCGGACTTCTTTTGCGCGGTAACGATGATTTCGCTGATGCCGCCGGTGGCAGCGTCTTCAGCCTGCGCGGCCTGAGCCTGTGCAGCAGCGGGAGCCGCCGCGAGTGCGATGGCCGAAAGCCCGGTCATCAGATGGATTGCGTGAAGCGCCTTCATTTCTTCCCTCCCATGGCGGGTGCCGCAACTTCTGCGGCGGTCACCCTCTCGGTGCACACGATTCGGTTATAACCGGCGGCACTGCCTGTTTTATCGCGGCATTGGTTGCAAAGGCCTACTGGCCGTTTTGTCAGGAGGCCTTGGCAGGCGCGAAAAGGCATGTCAGGACGATGACGATGTCCGGTTCCACCATGCAAAAGCGAATGCTTGCCGCGATGCGCCCTGCCGCGCTGGGCGAAGAGCCTGTGCGCTGGCAACAGCGCAAGTCGGCGCAGACGCGGCTCAGGATGCTCGAGGCAGGCGTCGATGCGCTGGTCGAGGGCGGTTACGCGGGACTTACTACCGCGCAAGTGGCCGAGCGCGCGGGCGTTTCGCGCGGAGCGATGCACCATCATTTCGCCACGCGGATCGATCTGGTGGGCGCGGTGGTCGATCACATCTTCTACCAGCGCATGCGCCTGTTTCTGGACGAATATCTGGCGATGATGGCGCAGCGGCGCGGCGAGGAACTGATCGATCTTGCCACCGAAGCGCACTGGCGCAGCGTGCAGACGCGCGAATATGCCGCCTATCTCGAACTTGCCGTGGCGGCCCGCACCGATACCGAGCTGAACCTCGCGTTCGAGCCTGCCGCGCGCCGCTACGACGAGGTATGGACCGCCGAGATGATCGAGTCCTTCCCGCAATGGCGCGACCAGTGGGAAGCGATGAAGCAGGGCAGCGACTTCGCCATTGCGGTGCATTCGGGCCTGTTGCTGCACGGCCCGGTGTTCGGACCGGAGCGTATGGCGCAAGTTCTGCGCATGACGATACAGACCGTTCGCGGGCTTTACAGCTTCTGAGCGGCTGGCGGGTTCTGACCAGCCAGCCGCCTTGTGCGGTTACACGGTGCCCGCATATCCGATGATCAGGCACGACAGCGAGAGCAGCCCGAGGCGCGCCCACGACGCCTGCTCGCCCATCACGAACACCGCAATGCCGATCACGACAATCGGCACCGTAGCCGACAGCGCGGGCAGGATCATGCTGAGCGGTCCGCCCTCGCGGATCATCGTTGCCAGCGCCCAGAATGACGCCATGTAGCAGGCAAGGCATGCCACACTCCAACCGGGATTGCGGAATGCCTCTGTGCGGCCGAGCAGCAGACTCCCGCCGACCTGCCCCAAGGCGCCGATAATGAACAGCACGATCACGCGCGCGGTAAGTCCGGCAGCGATAGACATCAGGCATCCCCCTATTTTGTTTTCGGCGCTGTTGGTGGTTCAGCGCCGCAACGGGCGGTATCGGTGCCGCAGCGCTAAAGCCGCAACTGATCAAAGTCCGAGCGGTTACCTTATGGCTGGCCGCTCTCCGAAAGGTCAGTATGCGGGGGCGGGCTTGCTGGGCAGACTTGGGGCAACAAGGCCGCAACGCGGCGCAGTATGGGAGATTCGGATATGGCAACCGTGGCAATTACCGGCGCAGGGCGCGGAATCGGGCTGGAACTGACGCGGCAGCATGTTGCGGCGGGCGACCGCGTGCTGGCACTGGTGCGCAATCCGGGTGGTGCTTCCGCACTTGCCGAGCTTGCAGCTTCGTCGGGCGGCAAGCTGACCGTGCACGCGATGGACGTGGCCGATGATGCGTCGGTCAAGGCAGGCGCGGCAGACAGCGGCAGCGATGCGGTAGACGTGCTCTATAATGTTGCGGGCGTGCCCGGACCGATCCCGGCGGAACTCGAAACGTCCGACTGGGCCGAGTGGGACGAGGCGTTCCGCATCATGGTGCAGGGCCCCTTGCGTGTGCTGCAGGCGTTTCTGCCGCGCATGGGCGCGGGCTCGAAAGTCATCAATATCTCGAGCCAGCTGGCCGCATCGACCTGGCCCTATGGCGGGTTCTACGCCTATGCCGGGGCCAAGGCCGCGCTCAACCGCATGATGCGCTCGGTCGCCATCGACCTCAAGGAGCGCGGCGTGATCGTCGGCCTCGTCCATCCGGGCTGGGTCCAGACCGACATGGGCGGCGAGGCTGCCGAGATCACCCCGACCGAAAGCGCCGCCGGCATCCGCAAGGTCGCCGCCGACTGGACGCTCGAAACTTCGGGCGATTTCCTCAAGTGGAACGGCGAAACCCACGCCTGGTAAGGAGCACAATCTCATGCCGTTCACTGGCCCGGTCGAGGACCGCATCGCAATCCGCGAACTGATGGACACCCACGCCCACGGCGTGATGATGAAGGACGCCGAACTGTGGGGCTCGATCTGGGCCGAGGACGCATACTGGGAACTGCCTGACTACCCTGACCTTGGCGCCTTCGTCGGCAAGAAGGTGATCGTCGATGGCTGGATTGAATCGATGAAGGTCTATGGCCTCGACAATTGCACCAAGCCGATGATCTACTTCATGCAGCCCGGATCGATCGAGGTGGACGGCGATGCCGCCACCGCCGTCGCCTATACCATCGAAATCTACGACGACCCCGCCACCGGCAAACGCATCCACACGACCGGGCGCTACAACGACGAGTTGCGGCGGATCGACGGGGCGTGGAAGTTCACGCGGCGGGCCTACCGGACGGTGTTTGCGGATTGATTGAGGGGTGGGGCGGGTTTAGGTTGTGGGCCTATCTGGATAAGGCGACGACCGGAACATGAACGCAAAGCGCGGTAAGTCTGAGGGAGGCGGTACACACCCCGCCTCTCACACCCAAAGCGCGCTGAGCCGGGTGCAGGCCCGTCTGCGCGCGCATGTCGATGCAAGTGTCTGTCTTTCCGAAGAATTGATAGAGGACCGCAGGCGCGCGTTCGAGGTTGAATAAGGCTGCCTGTCGCTTGTTGGGTGTGGCCAGCGTCGGCTGCATTTGCGGTTTTTCGGGAGCAAAGTTGCCGTTCCGGACACGACGCCGTTGCCGAAATTCTCCCGACTTGTGCTATATGCTGGCACATGCAAGACGATCAGGAACGACGCCGCAACTGGCGAGCAAATTGGCTCAGTAGTATCCAAGAGTTTGCCGATGATGAGACGCAGCGCCGGTCATGGCTGGACCACAAGAACACCAACCTGCATTTCTCGTTTGTCGAATACTTCAGCTGCTACTTTGACGATCTCGGTTTGTCAGATGGTGACTACGACTGGGCTTTGAATCGTGGCATGGTTAGCGCGGACGAGGTTGAGGCAGTGGCTGCGTTTCATCAAGCCGCCGACACTTACGATAGTCCTTCTGACGAATACAACCACAAAGCCATTCTTGCAGACCCCAAATGGGCTGAGGTCGTCGCCGCTGCCAAGAGGGCGCAGTCTGCGCTTTCACGTTTAATCGACGACCCTAAGGAGCGGTGCCTGCTCCTTGGGCCTTGAGTCCGCAAACCACCCAATTCCTGCATTAGCGGCTTGCCAATAGTCCCGGCGGAAGCTGCCTTCCGTTCAGGCGCCCGGTTCCGTTCGTCCTGAGCTTGTCGAAGGACGCGCGCCAAGGTTTGGCACTGCTCGCTGACCGTCAAACACTTAGGTCGCGCGTATCCTTCGACAGGCTCAGGACGAACGGGGGTGGGGGTGTTTGGTGCGAGGGTGCTGAGGGGTTTGGGGTAGCTGAGAACGGTGCCTACCCGCCAACCTCCGGCAAGACCGAAGCGCATTCCTCCACCCGGTACGTGCGCATCTGCGCCCGGTCGAACAGGCGTTCTTCGTCTGTGACGATTTCGTCCATGATGGCGGGGTCGGCCATGGCGGCGAAGCAGGCGTCGCAGGTTTGCTGGTCGGGGAAGTCTATTTCGAGGACGACATCGAAATCGTGCGTCATGTCCGTGCCGCCCAGCGGGTGGAGGTGTTTGCGGACATAGCGACTGGCCCAGCCGGACAGGACTTTTTCGCCGATCAGGCGGTGGCGGGATTCATAGTAGGCGATGAAATCGGCCTTGCTCATGCCTTCGCGGCGCTTGAGCAGGGTGAGGACGGTGACGGTCACGTATAGGCCTCAAGCCAGCGCCGCGTCGCATCGCCCACCGCGCGGGCGCGCAGGGCGGGGTGGGGGAAGGCATCGCGCAGGGCTTGCGCGCGCAGTTCGATGGCCAGCGGGATATTCGCCGGAAGCGCCTGATAGAGCGCGGCCAGCGGCAAGGCGCCTTCGCCGCATTGCTCGCGCAAGTTGATCGCATCGTGGATCACGGCTGCAAAGTCTGCGGGATCGGGGCGCAGCGCGGGCGCATCGCAGAACTGCGCATAGGGCAGCAGTGCGGGATCGACATGCGCGATCTCTGCAATCGACGAACCCGAGCGGTCGACATGGATCGGATCGATCAGCAGCGCGCGCAAGGGGTGGGCGACCTGATCGAGCACGGCCAGCGCGGCGCGCAGATCCTTGACCTCGGTGAAGATGCCGAATTCCAGTGCGACACGGATGCCGCTGCCTTCGGCATGGACGCACAGCTGCGCCAGACGCGCGGCGGTGCGCGCGTGGTCCGGGTCCGATGACACGCACAGCACGTTGGCCGCGCCAAGGTCCGCGCCGACGTCGATCACCTTCTTGTGATCGTCCATCACGCTGTCCGGCTTGATCCAGATCACCTCGACATCGAGCAGCGGCAAGCCGGTGGCGGCAAGCGCTGCGCGGGCATCGCGGGTGTGCCCAGCGGTCCATTCCGCCGGATCGACCCACAGCCCGACCATGTCGAAGCCGCCGGCGCGGGCAGCTTCGATGGTATCAACCGGGCCGAATTCGGGCACGACGCCCGAAGCCAGAGAGATCGGGTTCATGCGGCTGATTACATCTGCGGTTCGGGGAGGTCCGCGTCATCCTGCAAGTACCAGTCGAGCCATTCGTGGAAGAACTGGTTGCCGCGTTCGTTGCGCCCGAACACCAGTTCGTCATGCGCGCCCGATTCCAGGCCCTTCTGGATTTCGAGGCCGATCACGTAGTCTTCCTCATACGTCACATCGCGGAAGAAGTTCATCGAAGCTTCGACTGCTGCGCGGTCTTCCTCGTCGCGGATGGGTTCGCGGCGCAGGTAATTGAGGACGGTGCGGTTTTCGCCCGGCGTCGGCCCGGGGAAAAGCTGCGCGACCTGGGTGATTTCGGGCGCGATGAAGGCGGAGACGTTGGGGAACATGATCCGCACGAAATCGAAGCCGTTGTTTTCCTGGGTGCCCCACTCCTCGCGCGGCACGTCCTTCAGCGCCTCGGCAATCTTGTGGTGCGGGAAGCCGATGCGCTGGTGCGGGCCGTAGCCTTCGTAATGCATGCAGTTGGACGGCGTGCGCGGGAAGATCGTTTCGGGGTGGAGCGAGGAGAAGTGGTAGCCCTCAAGATAGCCGTCATAGGCGACTTTCCAGTTCGCGCCCTGGATCTCGCGGCTGCCAAGGTACGTCCAGTTGCCGAAATCGAGCGCTTCGAAATCATCAAGGAAGCCCCTGAAATAAGTATCGACATCGATCGGGGCGTTGGGGGTGAGGACGACGAAGATCATCCCGGCCTTTTCCTCGCAAGGCAGTTCGCGCAGACCCAGTTCCGACTTGTGGACTTCGCCAAATTTCGAGGCTTCGGAAATGCCGATCAGCTTGCCGTCCGGGCCATAAGTCCAGCCGTGGTACTTGCAGGTGAAGCGCGGGCAATTGCCGTGGCCTTCAGCGGCCACCGGCGCGGCACGGTGCGAACAGACGTTCAGGAACGCGCGGACCTTGCCCGCCTTGTCGCGGTTGATCAGCACCGGCATGCCGACCGCGTCCATCGCCTTGTAATCGCCCGCATTGGGCAGTTCGGCGGTGAAGGCGAGCATCAGCGGGACGCGCTTGAAGATCAGCTCCATCTCCGCCTTCCACTGGTCGGGATCGGTATAGCTGCGTGCAGGCACGCGCTTGGTCGTATCCGTCAGGAAGGTCTGCTTTTGCTCGACATAGTCGCGCATGATGGCGGCGACATTTCCGATCTGCTCGATGCGGTCCATAAACTCTTTTGCCTCTCCGTGCCCGCTGGGTCGGGTTCAAGAGGTGACCATGCCTTGCGCGGGGGGGCGGGGGAAGCTGTGACAGGGGTTAGGTTTGTTGCCCGCGCCTCGCCTTTTCGCCAATTGCGGCGCATTGCGGCGGCGGGAGACATGCGAACCATGACCGATAGCACCGTAAAGCCGTGGGACTGGCTCCCGATTCCCGCGCCGCATCAGGCCGCCTTTGCCGAAGGTGGCGTGTGGGCGATGAAGACGCTGGCCGATCTGGCGCGCGAGCGGGCTGCGGCGACGCCCGATTTCGTATGCTTTGTCGACGGCGAGGGCGAATATACCTTCGCTTCCGTGCTGGCCGAGGCCGAGGCCCTGGCGGCAGCGCTTCAGGCGCGCGGGCTGGTGGCGGGTGATGTGATCGCGTTTCAGGTGCCCAACTGGCGCGAAGCGGCGGTGATCAATCTGGCGGCGGTGATCGGCGGGATGATCGTCAATCCGATCGTGCCGATCTACCGCGATGCCGAGATGCTGATGATGCTCGGCGATTGCCGCGCTCGTGCGATCTTCGTGCCGCACGTGTGGCGCCGGGTGGACTATGCCGCGATGGCCGGGCGCTGCCGCGATGCCTTGCCCGATCTAAGCCATGTGTTCACGGTGCGCGGCGATGGGCCGGACGATTATGCTGCGCTTGTTGCTGCAGGAAGTGGTGCAGCATTTACCGCGCCACAAGTTGATCCGTTCGGCGTGAAGATGGTGCTTTACACATCGGGCACGACTGGCCGCCCCAAGGGGGTGTTGCACAGCCACTGCACGCTGACGCACATCGTTGCGGCGAGCGGGAAGCACTGGGGCATGGTAGCGGGCGAGGCGACGCTGATGCCCTCGCCGGTCACCCACGTTTCGGGCTATGCCAACGGGCTGGAAGCTCCGTTCATCTGCGGCATCAAGTCGGTGCTGATGGAGGCGTGGAATGCCGACGAGGCGCTGGCGCTGATTGCGCAGCATCAGTGCGTCGGCACGGTTGCAGCCACGCCGTTTCTGGTCGAGCTGGCGGCGGCGGCGCGCAGCGCGGGCACCGGCCTGCCGAGTTTCCGCTTCTTCGCCTGTGGTGGCGCGGCGGTTCCGGCAGACCTGATCCCGGCGGCCAATGCGGCGTTCGACAACGCACGCGCCTTCCGCGTGTTCGGCGCATCCGAAGTGCCGCTGGTGACGTTCGGCTGGGCGCATGACGAACACCTTGCCGCGACCACGGATGGCGAGGTGATCGACTACGACGTGCGTATCGTCGACCACGAGGACAACGATCTGCCGCGCGGGGCGGAGGGCGAAATCCTCGCGCGCGGGCCGGGCATGATGATGGGCTATGCCGACGCCGCCCAGACCGCCGAGGCGATCACCGCCGACGGCTTTTTCCGCACCGGCGATCTTGGCATATGGTCGGCAGATGGCGCGATCACCATCACCGGGCGCAAGAAGGATCTGATCATCCGCGGCGGCGAGAATATCTCGGCCAAGGAGATCGAGGACGTTCTGCACAGCCACCCGGCGGTGAAGGAAGCCGCTGTCGTTGCCATGCCGCACGAACGGCTGGGCGAGGGGGTCTGCGCCTATGTCATCCTGTGCGGTGATGCCGACGCGGCGGCGCTTGCGGCGCACGTCGGCGCATCGGGCATGGCCAAGCAGAAGATCCCCGAGCGCTTCGAACTGGTGGACGACTTCCCGCGCACGGCAAGCGGCAAAGTGCGCAAGGACCAGTTGCGGGCGCTGGTGAAGGCGAAGGTCGGGGGGTAGTCCGGCGGTGCCATCGCGGACGGCGGAGTGCCCACCCCGCTGCGACTAATTTCACCTTCGGTTCAATAAGTCTCGCGGCCCTCCCGCAAGCGGGAGGGCATGACGTTTACTTCGCCCCTCCCGGTCCTGAGCCTGTCGAAGGGGGGAGGGGTCGGGGGTTGGCATTGCGGCCTCTCACTTCAGCCTCACACTACCCCATCGCTTTCGCCACGCTCGCGTTGATTTCCTCGCGCGTCGGGTTGCGGCGCAGGGTCAGGCCGCCGTTCACTTGCAGGTTTTCGCCGGTCATGAAGCATTCGTCGCTGGTGAGGAATACGGCGGCGGCGGCGATGTCTTCCGATGTGCCCCAGCGGCCGAGCGGATAGCCGGCGCGGAAGGCTTCGAACAGGCCGGGCACTTCCTTGGCGTCGGCGTTCATCGGGGTGTCGGTGAGGCCCGGCGAGATCGAGTTGGCGCGGATGCCTTCGTGGCCGAATTCGTGCGCGATGCAGCGGATGATGTGATCGGTGCCGGCCTTGGTGCCCATGTAGATCGCGTGATCGTTCAGCATGATCGTGGCGGTGGCCGAGCTGATCGTGACGATCGATCCGCCGCGCCCGCCCAAGGACTTCGCCATCTTGCGCACCATCGCCTGGAAGAACTGGTGCGGGCCGACCAGTTGCAGCGCGGTCATGGCATCGAGTTCGGCGCGGGTCACTTCGAGGAAGGGCTTGAGCAGGCCCCAGCCGGTGGCGTTGATCGCGATGTCGATCGCGCCCATCTTCTGCACGGCGCTATCGGCGAGCGCATTGACGCTGGCCTCGTCGGTGATGTCGCAAGGCGCCCAGAGGCAGCCGTTGCTTGCAGCGAAATCGGCCAGAACGGCTTCCTTGCGGCCTGCAACCAGCACGGTCGCGCCTTCGTCGATCAGGCGCTGGGCGATGACCTGGCCCATGTTACCTTCGCTGCTGGCACCCAGCACCACGGCGGTTTTGCCTTCGAGACGATTCATATCCTGCTCCTGATTTCGCTTTGCCTGTGGCCTATCATTCCGCGCGCACTGGCATTTCCTGTTCAAAAGGGGAGTAGTGGCGCGGGCATGCCGCCTTCAAGGAAGGTGGCAACGAATTTTCGGGATTTTGAGGAGCAAGCGCATGGATCTGGGTCTCAAGGGCAAAAAGGTCATCCTGACCGGCGGCAGCCGCGGCATCGGCCGGGCAACTGTGGAACTCTTCGCTGCAGAGGGCGCAGACGTTGCATTCTGCTCGCGCAATGCGGAACAGGTTGCCGAAACCGTCGCCTCGCTCGAAAAGCATGGGCACAAGGTGGTCGGCTCGGCCTTCGACATGGAAGCAGGCCCAGATGCCTATCGTGCCTGGCTCAATGATGCAGCCGAAAAGCTTGGCGGTTGCGACATCTTCGTCCCGATGATTTCCACCTCGGGCGCGGGCGCCACCGGTGATTGGCAGAAGTCCTTTGATTACGATGTGATGGGATCAGTTATCGGTGCCGAAACGCTTGAGCCGTTGCTCGAAGCTTCGGGCAACGGGTCCATCGTGTTCATGTCGTCCACCGCCGGGTTCGAAACGTTCATCGTGCCGCAGGGCTACAACGCGCTCAAGGGTGCGGTTGCAGTCTATGCCGGCCAGCTCAGCCAGGCGCTCGGTCCCAAGGGCATCCGCGTGAACGCGGTTTCGCCCGGCCCGATCAAGTTTGACGGCGGCAACTGGCAGGTGTTCGAAACCGCAGCACCGGAACTTCATGATGCCACACAGGCACAGTTCGCGCTGGGCCGTTGGGGCGGCGCTGACGAAGTGGCACGGACGATCGTGTTCCTTGCCAGCCCCGCTTCGTCGTACACCACCGGCACAAACGTCATCATCGACGGCGGATACACCAAGCGCGTCCAGTTCTGAGGTAACGCGACATGAGCATCGGGGCACGGGCTATCCAGCACATTGGGGTGTCCGTCCCCGATCTGGGCAAAGCGCGCGAGTTCTACATTGGTCTGCTTGGCGCGACCGAAGTGGGCAAGCCGCTCGAATGGCAGGATAACCCATTCATCGATGCGGTGGTCGGGCTGGACGGCAGCGCGGCGCGGCAGTTCATGTGCCGCCTCGGTAATGCCCATATCGAGGTGTTCGAGTACCTCGCCCCGCGCGCAGGCCCGCAAGACCCGAACGAAGGCGTCAACCGCTTCGGCTACACCCATTTCGCGGTGCAGGTGGAGGATATCCTCGCCTGTTACGAACGCCTGCTCGCCGCAGGCATCCGCGTGCACGCCCCGCCCTCGATGGCTGGCATCACGGTTGATGCAGACGGCACCAGGCACGGCTACGCCGCAACTTATTGCCGCGACTTCTTCGGCAATGTCTTCGAGATCATGGAAATCTACGACGACGACCAGATCCGCCCGGTGTGGCGTGCAGGCGAGGGCGTGATCGCGCCGAATTGAGGGGCGAGACGCAACTAGCCGGACGGGGCACACTTTCCCGGCACGGCGCCATTGCGGACATCCAGCCTCCGGTGCAATGCGGGCAATGTGGAATGGATTGAACGAGCCAGATTGTGGGCGCGGTCTCTGAAGAGAGATGTGATCGCTCTTTGGATTGCCGCTCGCAGTTCTTCGACGCCGCTGGGCGCGCGGTTGGCGGCGGGGGCAGTCGCCGCTTATGCGCTCAGCCCTGTCGATCTCATACCTGACTTCATTCCCGTCCTTGGTTATCTCGACGATATCGTGATCGTGCCCTTGGGCATCGCTCTGGCTATCCGCCTGATACCGCCGGTTCTTTTCGCGGACTTTCGGGCTCAGGCAGCCGCGCGGAGCGAACGGCCGAAGAGCTACATCGCGGCGGCAATCTTTGCAGCCCTGTGGGTTCTTGCCGCCACGGTAACCGGCGTGTGGCTTTGGAGACATTTCCCCTGACCACCGCATCGCCGCCGTGGCCCGCCTAAACGCCAGTTCCTAGCCAAAAGCAGAGGGGGTGCGGGCAACGATTCTTGACCTTGGTCAAACGCGCCGCGCCCTGCGCGTGAGACAAACCTCTCCGTAATCTGATGGAGAGGAACACCATGGCTGACCGTGATCCCGGCGCCTTTGCAGCGGCGCGCTGCCCCGGCACGAGTTGGGAAGACATACTGCGCGCCGATGAAGTGCAGCCGCCCGCGTTCATGGCGGAAGACCGCTACGAATATCTGGGTTCAGACCCGATCGACGCGGCGCGCTATTACAGCCCGGAATTCTTCAAGGCCGAATGCGAGAAGATGTGGCCCAACGTGTGGCAGTTTGCCGCGCGCGAGGAAGACCTGCCCGAGGCGGGGGACTATGTCACTTATGACAACGCGGGCCGGTCCTATCTGATCGTGCGGCAGGAGAATGGCAGCGTGAAGGCGTTTCACAATGTCTGCCTGCACCGGGGCCGCAAGCTGAAAACGGACAGCGGCAGCGCGGAGCAGTTCCTCTGCCCGTTCCATGGCTTTTCGTGGAATCCCGATGGCTCCTTGCGCAACATTCCCTGCCGCTGGGACTTTGCGCACCTGACCGACCGGAAGATGCAATTGCCCGAGGCGAGCCTGGCACAGTGGGGCGGCTATATATTCGTGCGCGAGGCTGAGGACGGTCCGACCATCGAAGAGTTTCTTGCGCCGCTGCCCGAGCTCTTCAAGCGTTGGAAGCATGAGGAATGCGTGACCGTGGCCTGGGTGGGCAAAGTGATCCCGGCCAACTGGAAGATCACGATGGAGGCTTTCGTGGAAAGCTACCACGCCTTCGTCACGCATCCGCAACTGATGCCTTTCACCGGCGATGCCAACGCCGCCTATCACGTGCTGGGCGAACATGTGAACGTGAACTACACCCCGTTCGGCGTGATCAGCCCGCATATCGAGGCTCAGGCCGAAGCCGAGCACTGGCCGCAGCAGCGGATCATCGACGAGTTCCGCAAGTACAACGGCCGCAGCGCCGACAATTACGACGCTGACAAGGACAATTACGCGATCACCGTGCCTGAAGGCCGCACCGCGCGCGCGGCGCTGGGCGAGATGATGCGAGCAGTGTCCGAAAAGCAATATGGCGGTGATTATTCGGGCGTTTCCGAAAGCGAACTGCTCGACGCGCTGGTCTACAATGTGTTCCCCAATTTCGCGCCGTGGGGCGGGTTCATGCCCAACATCGTCTATCGCTGGCGGCCCTGGCCCGATCAGGACAAATGCCTGATGGAAGTGCGCGTGATCGCGCGGCTACCAGAGGGTCAGCCCCGTCCAGCGGGGGTGCCGATGCATATGCTGCGTGACGACCAGATCTGGGCCGATGCGCCCGAACTCGGCGTGCTGGGCGCAGTGCTCGATCAGGACAGCGAGAATATGGAGCTGTGCCACGAGGGGCTGAAGGCCTCGAAGAACCAGCAGGTCGAATTGGCGGACTACCAGGAAGTGCGCATCCGCCATTTGCACCAGACGCTTGACCGTTATCTAGGCGCTTGAGGGCTGATACCATGACCGAACTTTACGACAAATACGCCAATGCCGCCGAGCGGATGCTGCACTTCGTCGAGACGAAGACGACCGATCAGGCGGCGGACGTGATGCGCGTGCCGGTGGCCGACTATCTTGATCAGTCGCGCTTCGATGACGAGATCGCGCGGATCTTCAAGCGGTTGCCGTTGATGCTGGCGCTGACCATCGAACTGCCGGAGCCGAACGACTACAAGGCGATGGACGTGATGGGGCGGCCCGTGCTGATCACGCGCGGCAAGGACGGCAAGGCGCGCGCGTTCCTGAATGTGTGCAAGCACCGCGCGATGCATCTGGCGCCGGAGGGCAAGGGCAATTGCGCGCGCTTCGCCTGCCAATACCACGGCTGGACTTATGCAAATGACGGCAAGCTGATCGGGATTGCCGAGGCGAGCACGTTCGGCGATCCGGACCGGCAGGCGCTGCACCTCACCGAACTGCCCTGCGACGAGGCGGCGGGACTGATCTTCGTGATTCTGACGCCGGACCTGCCGATCAACGCGGTGGAATGGATGGGCGGGATGTACGAGGACTTCGCCGCGCTGAAGCTGGCGACATGGTATTACCACAAGAGCAAGCCGATGAAGGGCGCCAACTGGAAGGTTGCCTATGACGGTTATCTGGAGGGCTATCACTTCCAGGCTGCGCACACCAATACGGTTGCAACACGCAGTCCTTCTAACCGGGCCAGTTACGAAGGCTTCGGTCCGCATATCCGGCTCGGCTTCCCGCAGAACTCGATCACCCGGCTGAAAGAGCTACCGCGCGAAGAATGGGGGCGGCAGGAGAACAAAGGCTACGACTTCATCCGCATGCTGTTCCCCAACATGAGCTTCTTCCTGGCGCCCGAAATGGGCCAGCTCGCGCAGCTGTTCCCCGGACCGAACGCCAATCAGAATACCACCGTGATGAACTACATCTTCCCGGTGAAGCCGGCGACGCCCGAGGCGCTCGAAACACTGGACAAGATGTGCGACTTCTTCTTCGATGTGGTCGAGGAGGAGGACTATTTCCTCGGTCTGAAAGTGCAGAACGGGCTGGAATCGGGCGCGATGACGCACCAGACGTTCGGCCGCAACGAACCGGGCAACCAGTTCTTCCACAAATGGGTGGCGTACTATCTGGATGAAAGCGGCAGCACACCGGTGCCGGTGATGAAGGGGTAAAGACAATTCCTCCCCGGTCGGGGAGGAATTTCGCTCAATGCCGCACCATTGCTCCGCCATCGACCCACACGCCATGGCCCGACATGAAGCGGGCGTCGTCGCTGCACAGGAAGGCGATGACGTCGGCGATATCCTCAGGCTGGCCGAGGCGGCGCAAGGGGGCCTTGTTCTCCCAGAAGGTCTTGAATTCGGGCATCTGGGTGAAGGCGGGCGCGGTCATCGGCGTGGCGATGGCGCCGGGCTGCACGCAGTTGACGGTCACCCCGAACGGCCCCAGCTCCGCCGCCGCCGATTTGGTGAAGCCCAGCACCGCGTGCTTGGAGGCCGAATAGGCGCACAGGCCCTCGTCGCCGTGGCTGGATGTGGTCGATCCGATGGTGACCACGCGCCCGTTGCCCGCCGCCTTCAGGTGCGGTACCGCGTCGCGGACAAGGCGGAACACGGTCATCACGTTGACTTCCAGCACGCGCGCGAAATAGGCGTCGTCATGGCCCTCAAGCGGGTGGAAGGCGCTGATCCCGGCGCAGGGAACCAGCGTGTCCAGCCCGCCCATCGCTGCCACCGCACGCTCGACCAGAGCCGCATTTATGCCCTGTTCGGTGAGGTCGGCGAGCATATCGACATCGCCCGACAGATCGGCGGTGAAGACTTGCGCACCATCGGCCCGCAGTCGCGCTGCCACGGCAGCGCCAATGCCCGAACCCGCCCCGGTGACGATAGCCTTGCGGCCCTTGAGACGATCAGAGGCCATCGGAAATCTTCAGCACGAGCTTGCCGGTGTTCGCGCCCGAAAACAGGCGCATGAACGCGGGATAGGCGTTTTCGAGACCGTCCTGCACATCCTCGTCGATGCGCAACCGGCCTTGCGCCATCCATTCGGCCATAACCGCGCCACCTTCGCCGAAGCGCGGTGCATAGTCCATGATGAGGTAGCCGTAGAGCGTGGCCTGCTGCGCGAGCACCTGCCACAGATTGCGTACGCCGATCTTGGTGGGCGAATTGTATTCGCTGATGAGGCCGCACAGCACGATCCTCGCACGCTTGGCGAGATTCATCAGTTCGGCGTCGAACACATCACCGCCGACGTTTTCGAACACCACATCGGCCCCGTTCGGCGCGGCATGTCTGATCTCGGCGGCGAGTTGATCCACCGACTTGCCCTTGTAGTCGATGGCTACATCGAAGCCGTAATCGTCGATCAGGCGGCGGCACTTTTCGGCGCCCCCTGCAATGCCGATCACGCGCGCGCCCATGATCTTGCCGATCTGGCCCACGGCGGAACCCACCGCGCCTGCTGCGCCCGAAACGAGCAGGGTTTCACCCGGCTTGGGCTTGGCTACATCGGTCAGACCGAAATAGGCGGTGAGGCCGACTGCGCCCATGGCTGACAGAAACCGTGATGGTGAATCGACCAGTGATGGATCAACCTTCATGGTGAATCCGCCAGATTCGTTGACCGAATAGTCTTCGAGCGCATTCAGGCCGACGACCCAGTCGCCAACAGCGAAATCGGGCGAGTCCGAAGCGGCGACGACGCCCACCGTCGAGGCGCGGACCGGATCGCCGAGCGGGATCGGCGGCATGTAACTGGGCGCGTCGTCCATCCAGCCCCGCTGGGCAGGATCGAGCGAGGCATAGCAGTTGCGCACGACAAAGCCGCCCGCAGGTGGTGCGGGAACGGGTTGTTCCACAAAGGAAAAGTCTTGCGGAACAGGCGTGCCATCGGGACGGTGGGCCAGGAGGAATCGGCGGTTCACGGGCATTGGTCACTCTCCGGGTTATGAGCGCAAGGATGCCGCATGGGACGATCCGGGCACCTCTTACAAGTCGCAGTTGGTTCCATCCGCACAGGCGACGATTAAGGCGCGGAGCTATTGCCCAGTCGAGGCAATGCGACCCTTGAGGGAGGATAACCATGAAGGCCCAAGCCACGCGGCGTTTTGTCGCCGTTGCACTGACCACGACTGCTCTCGGGCTTTCGATGCCGGCATTCGCCGCTGATGAGCCCCAGGCCGCGCAGGCAGATGCGCAGGCGACCGAAGCCGCCGACACTGGCGATACCGGCGCGATCATCGTGACCGCCCGCCGCCGTTCGGAAACGCTGCAGTCGACGCCTGTCGCCATTACCGCCGTCAACACCGCGATGCTCGAAGCCAAAGCTGCCGTGAACATCGGCGATCTTCAGGGCGCGGCACCGGGCCTGCTCATCACCCAGCAGAATTCGGGCGCGCAGGCTGCCAACATCTCGATCCGCGGCCTGACTTATGCCGACATCGAAAAGTCGCAGACACCGACCGTGGGCGTGGTTGTCGATGGCGTGACCATCGGCACCAACACCGGCCAGCTGCAGGATGCGTTCGACGTTGCCCAGATCGAAGTGCTGCGCGGCCCGCAGGGCACGCTGTTCGGCGCAAACACCATCGGCGGCGTGATCAACATCACCCGTTCGAAGCCGACCAAGGAACCCGGCCTGAAGGCCGAGGCCACTTATGGCCGTTTCAACACGCTGTCGCTGAAGGCGATTGCGAACTACGGTGACGGCGAGAACTGGGGCGTCAAGGCGTTCTATTTCCACAACGAAACCGACGGTTTCTACAACAACGTCGTCCAGAAGAAGAACGGTGGCTGGAGCAAGGGCGACAGCTTTGGCGGCAGCATCCTGTTCACGCCATCGGGCACTGGCTTCGAGGCGCAGCTGACGGTCGAGAAGGTCAAGCAGACCTTCGATCCCGTGGTGGCCAACCTTGCCAACAGCAGCGAAGTGTTCTGCCTGTTCGAGCCTGCCGTCGAGTGCAACCGCAACAACACGACCGATCTGTACACGGTGTTCAGCGCACCTGCGACCAGCAGCTACAGCGCTCCCAACGCCACGCTCGAGCTGAACTACGACATGGACGCTGTGAAGCTGACCATGATCACCGGCTGGCGCAAGAGCACCGAAGCCCAGACCCAGGACTTCGACGGTTCGTCGACCGACCTCTATTACGTCGATCGCCGCCAGCACTACGAACAGTGGAGCCAGGAAATCCGCGCTGCGGGCAAGCTGTTTGACGGCTTCGACTACGTCGTCGGCGGGTTCTACTTCAAGTCGACCTACGACCTGACCCAGTGGAGCCGCGTGTTCGGCTTCAACCCGGCTGTCGTTCCGACCCTGTTCGATCTCAACTCGCAGCACGTCGAAGGCCGCACCGAAAGCTATGCGTTCTTCGGGGACTTCAACTGGAAGCTGGCTGACACCGTCCGCCTGTCGTTCGGTGGCCGCTGGAGCCACGACAACAAGCAGCTGTTCAACGGCTTTGCCGGCGGCAAGCTGATCAATCCCGACAATGTGGACCGCACCCAGTTCGTCCCCGTTGGCACGGGCAATGCGAATTTCAGCAAGTTTACGCCGAAGGTTGGCATTGACTGGCGCCCGACCAACGACCTGATGGTCTATGCATCGTGGTCGCGCGGCTATCGCTCGGGCGGCTTCAGCCCTCGCGCAGCGACCGCAGCCACTGCCAGCACCCCGTTCCAGAACGAAACGGTCGATTCCTACGAAGTGGGCGTCAAGCTTGCTGCATTCGACCGCAAGGTCGAGCTTAACCTTGCCGGGTTCGTTTCGGACTACAAGGACATGCAGCAGAACCTGACCGTTCCTGGCGGCCCAACCGGCAACCAGACGATCACCGGCAATGTTGCAGGCGGGGCGCTGATCAAGGGCGTTGAAGTGGACGGCACCTTCCGCGTGACCGACAACTTCAAGCTGACCGGTTCGCTTGCGGTGATGGACTCGCACTTCCGCAACTTTGTCGCCAATGGCGTGCTCGGAACGGCGATCGTGCCCTTCGATTATTCGAAGAACAACCTGATCTACGCACCGAAGTTCACCGCTTCGCTGGGCGCCGAGTACAAGCAGCCCACCAGCTTCGGCGATATTTCGACGAACGTCGGCTGGCGCCATATCTCGCCTTATGATGAGCAGCTCTCGGCTGCGTCGCTTACCCCGGTCCTGACCGGCGGCACCGTGACCAAGGTCATCGTCAACGGCAATGATCCGCGCGTGCGTACCACCACTCAGGATCTGGTCGACGCCAGCCTGACCTTCAACTTCGATCTGAACGATACCAAGGCCTATGTCCGCGTGTTCGGCCGTAACTTGCTGAACGAGAAGACGACGACCCACGCCTTCACGGTTGCAGGTCTGTGGTCGTTCGGCATGGCGCTTGAGCCACGCACCTATGGCGCGACGATCGGCTTCAAGTACTGAGGCTGACCTCACTCTATAATTGATCCACCTTGTCGGGGGGACAGGGCAGGCGCTTCATGCACCTGTCTTGCCCCCCGCCCTTTTTTGGAGTTGATGCAAATGGCACGTCTTTCCGGCAAGATCGTTCTCATCACCGGCGGCGCATCGGTGCCCGGCCTTGGCAGCGCAACCGCGCAGCGCTTTGCGCAGGAAGGCGCCAAGATCTGGCTGACCGACCGTGACCTTGCAGGCGCAGAAAAGGTCGCAGAAGGTATTCGTGCCAGCGGCGGACAGGCCAAGGCGCTGCTCCATGATGTCACCGACGAAGCGCAGTGGGACGCGGTTTTCGCCGCTATCGAAGCCGAGGACGGCAAGCTCGATGTGATCGTCAACAACGCCGGAATCGCCGTGTTGCGTCCGATCGAGGAAATGTCGGCGGCGGATTGGCGGCTGCAGAACGCGGTCAATCTCGACAGCGTGTTTTACGGCACCAAGCGCGCGGTCGTGCTGATGCGCAAGACCGGCACCAAGGGCTCGATCATCAACATCTCGTCAGTGGCGGGCCTGATCGGCGTGCCTGCGTGCGGCGCTTATGCTGCGGCCAAGGGCGGCGTGCGGCTGTTTTCCAAGACCATCGCGGTGGAAACTGCCAAGGACGGCATCCGCGTCAATTCGGTTCACCCCGGCATGATCATGACCAACATCCAGGGCGTCGCGCTGGAAGACAATGCGGCGAACTACGACGCCACGCTGGCGCTCGTGCCGATGGGCTTCATGGGCGACCCGCTCGACATCGCGAACATGAACCTGTTCCTGGCCTCGGACGAATCGCGCTATGTCACGGGCACAGAGCTGGTCGTCGATGGGGGCATGACCGCGCTTTGACGGAGGTGTCCCCGCGCAGGCGGGGACACCCTTCCATGCCCGGTCAAGCCACCCAGCGGATCGCGTTTTCCACCAGTCGCCGGTAGTCGGGGCTATCATAGGCCGATGGCCCATCGCCCGGTTGCAGGTAGACCAGCCTGCTGTTCAGCGCCTGTTTGGCCCAGCCGACGAGATTGGAGCCGGGCGGGTGCTGCCAGCCCTCGCGGCTGAACATCTCGCCTTTCACCGCAAGGTCTGCGGACCAGAAGTGCTCGCGGTCGAAGGTGGCGGAGGAGCGCAGCAGCGGGGTTACGCTGTCTTCGAACACTTGCCCGAGATAGAGTTCGTCGGTCAGGGTGAATTGCGCGGGCAGTCCGGCGGTGACGGGGTGATCTGCGACCACTGAAATGTCGTGGCGCACATCGTGGCAATAGCCGCTGTCCGCTACTTGCGCGCCGCGCGATGCGCCCGGATGGTAGAAGAACTGCCCACCGAGCCACTCGTGATAGTCGGTCCAGGTCGGCCAGCCGGCCAGCGCGTGATGCAGCGCGACCACACCCTTGCCTTGCTCTAGCAGCGCGCGGAATCCTGACCTCAAGTCCGCTTCAGGTTCGCGGTAAAGCGGCGCGTTTTCGGGGGCTTCAAAGTCCAGCCCCGGCATATCGTAGAGCACCAGCACATCGAACCCGCGCATGCCTTCGGGGTTCATCAGCCGCGCGGCAGCGGGCTGGTCGACCATGGTTGCCGCGATTCCGTCCATTGCCTGGAACATCGCGTCGAAGGCGGTGCGGTCAAACGGATGGCCGCGCACCGCGACGAGGGCTTGCAGCGGCGCGCGGTGCTTGATGATCGGCATCAGGCGGCGACTTTCACGATGACCTTGCCGATGGCCTTGCCCGAAAGCATCCGGTCATAGGCGACGAGCGTGTTTTCCAGGCCTGTCGTCTCGTCGAGGTTCACCGTCAGTGTTTCGGCATCCACCCATGCGCGCAAGGTCGGAAGAAATTCCGCGCCCCGGTGGAGGAAATCCGGGATGAAGAACCCTTCGATCCGCAGCCGCCGCATCAGCACCTGATCGAACCGCGCCGGGCCGGGCAGGGGGGCGTCGTTGTCGTAGGCAGCGACCATGCCGCAGACTGCCACGCGCCCGTAATGCGCCATGTTGGGCAGGACCGCATCGAGCATCGGCCCGCCCACGTTGTCGAAATAGGCGTGAACTCCGCCCTCCACCGTGGCGAGCCGCGCGGCAACATCCTCGTTCTTGTAGTCGATCGCCATGTCCACGCCGAGTTGCTGCGTGAGGTAGCGGCACTTGTCCGGCCCACCCGCGATACCGATGACTTTTGCGCCGAGGTTACGCCCGACCTGGCAGGCCATCGAACCCGTTGCGCCTGCCGCCGCCGATACGACCAGCCATTCGCCGGGCTTCACCGCCGCCACTTCCTTGACGCCGACATAGGCGGTCCAGGCGTTCATGCCGAGCGCGCCATAGTGCTGGCGAATGTCGGGCACGCTCTCGTCCAGCGCCTCAAGACCCGCCATGGCAGGTATGACCGTGGCGTAGTCTGCCCACTGTCCGAACCCGCGCACCAGCGTGCCTACGGGAAAGGCCGGATCGCGGCTCTCGCTCACGCGGCCCAGCACCAGCCCGGCCATCTTCGAGCCGAGCGGCAGCGGCGGCTGATAGCCGTCGGTGCGCGGGCTCATCCACATGCGCGTGCCCGCGTCCATCGAAAGCCAGCCGACGTGGACGCGCACTTCGCCCTCAGCCAACGGGGCGAGGTCCTCGCTCTGCAAGGACAGCGCCGAGGCGAAGTCGCTGCCTTCGGGGTGGCGATCAAGGCGCCAGAAGCGGTTTGCGGTCATGAAAAATCCTCTCGGGGGCAGGGGTGCCGCCGCATCCGGCGCGCCACACCTAGCCAAATGGCGAGGCTAACCCATTCGTGAGGCGGTAATCGCGGGCCGGAACAGTAAACGCGCGACTTGGACAACAATAACGGGAGGATACGTTATGCGTGCCCTTAAGGGAATTCTACTGGCGACTTGCGCATTCGGCGCAGCCGCACCGGCTCTCGCTCAGGATGCGGCGCAAGAGGGCGCCAATTCGGGCGGCCTCGAGGAAATCATCGTGACCGCGCGCAAGCGCGAGGAATCGGTGCAGACCGTTCCTGTCGCCGTCACCGCGATCTCCGAAAAGACGATCCAGCAGCGCGATATCACCAGCATCGAAAAGATCGCTGCGGCCACGCCGAACCTGTCGGTCGGCCGTGCCTCGAACGGCTCGGGCGCACAGCTCACCATGCGCGGCATCGGTTCGTCGTCGACCTCGATCGGTATCGAACAGTCGGTCGCCGTGGTCGTCGATGGCGCCTACTACGGTCAGGGCCGCGTGATCCAGGAAGGCTTCTTCGACCTCAAGCGGGTTGAAGTGCTCAAGGGCCCGCAGGCGCTGTTCTTCGGCAAGAACGCCACTGCCGGCGTGATTTCGCTGACCACCAATGATCCGGGCAATGACCGTGAATTCCTGGCCAAGGCCGGTTACGAGTTCCGCTCGCACCAGTACCAGGGGGAACTGATCGCTTCGGTTCCGCTGTCGGACACCTTCGGCGTGCGCGTCGCCGTGCGCGGTTCGAAGATGGACAAGGGCTTCTACAAGAACGTCTCGGTCAACCGCACCTACACCACGGTCGACATCCAGAACCTGCTTGCGGGCGGTGCCGGCAATGCGACGGGCCACGTGGCTACGCCAGCTGCCACCGATGCACCGGGTGAAGACGAATTCATCGGCCGCGTGACTCTCAAGTACACGCCCAGCGACCGCCTGACATGGACGGTCAAGGGCGCGTTCGACTACAGCAAGGTCAACAACTCGTCGTGGAACTACGGCGCGTACAATTGCGGCCTTGCCAGCGGCGTCAGCCAGCTGACCGGCTACAAGTGTGGCAACGATTTTGTCACGCACCAGAACAACATCCCGACCGACATCGCAGCGAACTTCCCGTTCTCGCAGACCGACGGCCAGCTCTACAACCGCTACCGTTCATGGGCTGTGAACAGCAACCTCGTCTATTCGCTGAGCGATGACGTGACGCTGAGCGCGGTCACCAACTACAACACCAACAACAACCGCTGGGCCTGTGCCTGCGATTTCCAGTCGAGCAATGCCGGCACCTGGGCGACCGAAAATTCGTCGTGGAAGGCGTTCTCGCAGGAACTGCGCGCGCAGACGTCGTTCGACGGTCCGATCAACCTGATGATCGGCGGCTTGTACCAGAAGACCAAGCGCGACTTCGAACAGTACATCATGTTCGCAGGCCTTCGTGACGACACGGTATCGGCGCAGAACCGCTACCTTGCCACGACCAAGACCAGCTTCACCGATGGCGAAACCACCGCGCTGTTCGGCCAGGTGACCTGGGAACTGGTCGACCGTCTCGAACTGGCAGGCGGCGTGCGCTACACCCACGAAACGAAGAGCAGCTACTTCACGCAGCCATACAACAATGTCGGCGTGCAGGGCATCTTCCGCGACAAGCTGGACCCCGATGGCTTCGGCGAAATCACCGCCCAGCAGACGTTCGACGACTGGTCGCCTGAAGTGACGCTGACGTGGAAGCCGGCCGATGGCATTCTCGTCTATGGCGCCTACAAGACCGCCTACAAGTCGGGCGGATTCTCGAACGGCGGCATCAACTCGAAGTTCTCGGCAGACCCGCTGGCGGATCTGACCTTCAACCCCGAGAAGGCCCGCGGTTTCGAAGGCGGCATCAAGTCGACCATCCTCGACAACCAGCTTCGCCTGAATCTGGGCGTGTTCAGCTATGCCTATGATGATCTGCAGGTCGACTTCTTCAACTCGCCGATCTTCGCATTCCAGACCCTGACCGCCGATGCGCGGACCAAGGGCGTCGAAGCCGAATTCGAATACGCACCGCGCGCACTCGATGGCCTCAACGTTCACGGTTCGGTCAACTACACCAAGGCGAAGTACACCAACTTCCCCCTGGCACCGTGTTTTGCCGGCCAGACCCCGGCACAGGGCTGCAACACCGTGGCCGGTGTCACGCGCCAGAACCTCAACGGCAAGCCGCTCTCGGTTGCGCCCGAGTGGACCGGTGCCTTCGGCGTTGGCTATGACGCGCCAGTGGGCGATGCGATGAAGTTCGGCATCAACGTCGACGCGCGCTATTCGGGCAGCTACCTGGCTTCGGGCTTCGGCAATCCGTTCTCGGTCCAGAAGAAGTATGCGGTGCTTGACGCGGGCATCCGCTTCGGCGCCGAGGACGACAACTGGCAGATCGCGCTGATCGGCAAGAACCTGACCAACCGCTTCTTCGTCAGCGGCGTTGTCGATGGTCCTTCGACCGGCGGCGGCACCGGCACAGCAGCAGGCGTTCGCGCCGACCAGCTCGGCTTCGGCAGCATGCCGCGCACCGTGCAGGTGACGGTGACCAAGCGCTTCTGATCCGGGCTTTGCCTTGATCTGGAAATCGGAAAGGCGGGGCTTGCGCTCCGCCTTTTTCGGTTCCGTGCCATTCCTGCTGCATTTGCGGAACCATTCGCCCCTCCGGTGTTTGCGCACGCATGGGAACACAACCGCTCGATTGCCTCGTGATTGGCGCCGGGCCTGCAGGGCTGACGGCGGCGATCTATCTCGCGCGCTTCCACCTGACGGTGGCGGTGGTGGATGCAGGGAAGAGCCGCGCTGCGATGATCCCGCGCACGCACAACCATGCGGGATATCCCGGCGGGATTGCGGGCACCGAACTGCTCGCGCTGATGGCGCGGCAGGCAGGGAAGTTCGGGGTTGCGGCTGAACGTGCCGCGATTGAATCTCTGACCCTTGGCAGCACGGGGTTTCTCGCCAGTGCCGGTGATGCCACGTGGACCGCTCGCACTGTTTTGCTCGCTACCGGCGTGGTCAATCACCGGCCACCGATGCCGCCGGGGCTCCATGACGAAGCGCTTCAGCGCGGCCTCCTGCGCTATTGCCCGGTCTGCGATGGCTATGAGGTGACCGACAAGCGCATCGGCGTGATCGGCACTGGCGAAAGAGGTTTCGGCGAGGCGTTGTTCCTGCGCGCCTACAGCGCTGACGTCACGCTCATCGCACCGGCTGACGCACACGTCCTGACGGCAGAACAGCGCGATCAGGCGCGCGAATTGGGCATTGCGTTGTCAGCTGGTCCGGTCTTGCCGCTCAGCTTGCGCGGGGATCGTATCGTCGTCCAAGCGGGCGGTGCGGAACTGGAGTTCGAGACGGTCTATCCCGCGCTGGGATCGGACATCCGTTCGGAACTGGCGCTGAGGCTGGGCGCGAAGGCCAATGATGAGGGGTGCCTTGCTGTCGACGCGCACCAGCGCACGAGTATTGCCGGGCTCTATGCTGCGGGCGACGTCACCCGCGGACTCGACCAGATCAGCCACGCCATGGGCGAGGCAGCGGTGGCGGCGACCGCCATCCGCAACGATCTGGCCGAGTTGCGCCCGCAGCTGCGCTAGTCAGCAGCCCTTGGGCGCGTGCTGGCGGTGAATGTTGCGGAATGTGCGCGACTGGAACAGCCACTTGCCGTCTACCTTGACGCAGGTATCGTCATAGACGCCGCGATCCCGCATGGTCGTGCCGTTCTGGTCGTAGACTTCGGAAGTGTAGCTGCGCATCACGGCCGTATCGCCCGAGACTTCGATCGAACCGGGCCAGGCTTCGAACATGATGCCGGGATAGTGCTTCATTGCCTCGACCCACATCGCCTTGATCGCCGGGCGGCCCTGCGTCGTGCCAAGCTCCGGATAATCGGGCAGCGACCATTCGGCGTCCTCGGCCCATGTCGCGGCCCAGTCGTCAGCGTCGACGCGGGTTACCGCATCGGCATAAGTCTCAAGCAGTTCGCGTATGGCGAGGCGGTCTTCGGCGGGGCCGGTAAATGGCATGGGGGTCTCTCCGGTTCTTGTTGGCTTTGGGAGGAGACTAACCGCACGTCGGCCCTTGCGAACCTGTGGGATAGATGAGGGGGTCCGCACTCAACATGGACATGTCTGCGCGCGTCCTTCGACAGGCTCAGGACGAGCGGCTGTGGGAGTGGACGCCCGGGAAAATACCGTTCGTCCTGAGCCTGTCGAAGGACGCGCGCCGCCGCCAGACTGATCCCGATCACATCACCACGGGCAGTTCGTCCATGCCGGGCTTTTCATCGGGCACGCAAACCTCGATCTGGCCGCCTTCGACGCGCACCGCGAATGTGCGCAAGTCCTTGTACGCGCCGCCGATGCAGCGGCCCGAGGCCATTTCGAAGCGTGCACCGTGGAGGGGGCACATCACCGCGCCGCGCCGGATGCGCCCGGTCGAGACAAGCGCGGCCTGATGGGTGCAGCGGTCGTTCACCGCGAACAGGCCTTCGTCGGTCTTGGCCACAAGCACGTGCCAGCCGCCGAGCTTGGCGGCGAGTTTGCCTTCTGCCGGGAATTCGGCCTCGGGGATCACGGAATGCCAGGTCTCGCTCACGTGCGTCATGTCCTCAATTGAATCGTATCGTCTGGATCGGGTCGGTCCCGCGATAGTCCTGCGCGGCCTGCGCCACCATCGCGTAGAAATCAACCAGCACCGGGGCGGGCGCGTAAAGTTCGGTCATCAGGCCGAGCGTGGCGGTGGTATCGGCAAAGGCAAAGACGAAGCCATCGGTCATTTCGGCGCGCAAGGCGCAAGGCGCGCCTTGGCCTGCCAACCGCGCCAGTTCTGCATCGACGTCCTCCACGAATACTGCCGCGTGATGCACGCCCCAGCGGCCCGATCCCTCGGGATAGACGTCGCGGAAGGGCGAGGGGCCGGGATTGTTCTGCGCGACGAACTCCACCATGATCTCGCCCCATTGCCCGTACGCCGAGGTGTGATCGAGGGTGCGCTCCACCCCGCGATGCACCGCGCGCGCGAGCGGGATATTGTCCGCCACGAAATACGGCCCCGACCCGAATGCCGCGTGGTGCGCGCGGGCGGCCAAGCGCACATCCTCGACGAAGAACGCGATCTGGCGGATCGGGAGTTGTGCCGTCATATCGAGGCGCCGCCATCGACGCGGAATTCCGCGCCCGTGGCAAAGGCGCTGGCGTCGCTGGCGAGGAAGACCGCCATCGCGGCGATTTCCTCGGGCCTGCCGAGGCGGCCCACCGGGTGAACGTCAACGAAGCTCTGGTAGAGCGCATCCGGGTTGTCGGACTGCGCCAGCACCTTGTCGATGATCGGCGTGTGGATCGCGCCGGGGTGGATCGAATTGCAGCGAATGCCATAGCCGCTCTCGGCAAAGTGCAGCGCGCAGGACTTGGTCATCAGCGTCACAGCCGCCTTGGCCGCATTATAGGCAACGAGGTTGGACGACGCTTTCACGCCTGAAAGCGACGACATGTTGATGATCGAACCGCCATGCGCCTTCATCCTGGGCAGAGCGGCCTGCGTGCCCATGAACACGCCGAGCACGTCGATATCGAGTTCGTGGCGGAACTGGTCGAGGGTGATCTCCTCGATCGATCCCAGCGTGGTGATCCCGGCATTGTTGACCAGCACGTCGATCCGCGCAAACGGCGCGAGTGCCTTGGCCCAAGAGGCTTCCTGCGTCACGTCGAGCGAAACGAACCGCGCGCCCAGTTCTGCGGCCAGCGCCTCGCCGCCTGCAGCATCGATGTCCGCGATGATCACGTTGGCACCCTCATCCGCATAAGCGCGCACGATCGCCTCGCCGAGTCCCGACGCGCCACCGGTCACGAATGCGACCTTGCCTTCCAGCACTCCCATTGTTTTTCCTTCTCAGATCAGGACGAGCGTCTTGCCGGTGGTCTTGCCGCCCATCAGCTCGATGAAGGCTTCGGGCAGCTTTTCGAGACCCTCGCGCACGTTCTCGAGTGGCTTCAGTTTCCCTTCGGCAAAGAGCCGGTCGAGCATCGCCTGTGCCTCGCCCAGCACTTCGGGGTGATCATATGTGATGAACCCGCGCATGGTCAGGCGGTTGACGACGAGTTGCCAGAGGTTGCGGTTGCCGTGCGGATTATCGGCATCATTGTATTGCGCGATCATGCCGCACACGGCGATGCGGCCGTGCAGGCGCATCAGCGGCATTACCGCTTCGAGCGTTTCGGCGCCGACATTGTCGAAATAGACGTCAATGCCCTCGGGCGCGGCGGCGGCAATGGCTGCGCCGAGATCACCCACGGCCTTGTAATCGATCGCAACATCGGCGCCGAGATCGCGCACGATCTGCGCCTTGTCAGGCCCGCCCGCAAGCCCGATCACGCGGCAGCCCGCCGCCTTCGCCAACTGCACCACGGTGCTGCCGGTCGCGCCCGCTGCGGCGCTGACCAGGACGGTCTCGCCCGCCTTGGCCTTGCCGATCTCGAACAGGCCGACCCATGCGGTGAGGCCGACCGGGCCGAGTGCGCCCATGTAATGCTGCAGCGGCACGCCGGGTGCGGCTTCGACTTTCTCGATCCCCAGCGCATCGCCGCCGACGACATAATATTCCGACCATACCGCAAACGTGCGCAGCAAGGTGCCGACGGGCCAGTCGGGATTGTTCGACTCGACCACTTCGCCCAGCGACATGCCGTTGATCGGCGCGCCCAGTGCCACCGGCGGAAGGTAGCTTGGCCGGTCATCCAGAAAGCCGCGAATGGCCGGATCGCACGAGCCTACGCGCATCCGCACAAGGATTTCGCCGGGGCCGGGCACCGGGCGCGGGGCTTCGGTCAGGGCGAAATCGCCGGGGACGGGAATGCCGACCGGGCGGCGGACGAGCGTGATCTGGCGTGTGGTTTCCATGGCGCACTCTTAGCGCGTGGGCGCGGCGCACAAGCGCTAGTTATATCGCTAGGTTTCACGGGCGCCCGGCTTGGGTGATCCTGTCGCAAACACGAGAGGACTCCAGAGCCATGACGCCCGAGCAGATGATCAAGTTCGTCGACGACCTTTACGAAAGCACCGGGGTCGGTGATTTCGACAAGGCCGAGACGATGCTGACCGACGATTTCTTCATCACCGAGGCCGATTGCCTGCCGATGGCGGGGACCTATCGCGGCAAGACCGCGCTGCGCGAACTCTATGCCAAGGTCATGACGATGGTCGATGTCGTAGCGCTTGACCGGGTGGAAACGACCGCGGGCAAGGATCACGCGGTGACGATCCTGTCGTTCCGCTTTGCCGATCCATCGGTGCCGCCTGCCGAACTGTGCGAGATGTTCCGCTTCCGCGACGGCAAGTGCTGCGAGATCCGCCCGTTCTACTTCGAACCGTCGGTGTTCCACGCCGCCGTTGCGGCCAAGGCTAAGCAGAGCGCCTGAACCGCTTGCCATCCCGTTCGCCGCCCGACAAAGGGGAGGTGAACGGGAGGTCTGCCACAGATGAGCTTGCGACTGGAACAGGACGGTGCGACCGCGCAATTGCTGATCGACCGCGCCGACAAGCGCAACGCCTTCACCATCGATATGTGGCAGGCGCTGCCCGAACTGCTGGCCCAGGCCGCAGCCAGCCCGGATTTGCGTGTGCTCGTGGTCAAGTCGGCTCAGGGCGGCGCGTTCTGCGCCGGGGCCGACATCGCCGAAATGCTCAGCCACAAGGACGACGCCGGGTGGCGCTGCGCAAACCAGCAGGCGATCAACCGCGCGCAATACGAACTCACCCGTTTTCCCCTGCCCACCGTGGCGATGGTCGAAGGCGATTGCATCGGCGGGGGCTGCGGCATCGCGCTGGCCTGCGACATCCGCATCGCCGGCCCGCAGGCGCGCTTCGGGATCACACCCGCCAAACTGGGCCTGGTCTATCCGCTGCATGACGTGAAACTGCTGGTCGATCTGGTCGGGCCGGGACAGGCGCGGCGGCTGCTTTATACCGGCATGCTGATCGATGCTGCCGAAGCGCACCGCATCGGGCTGGCCGAGGAAGCGGCGGATGACGAAACCGCGCTGGTCGCGCAAATATGCGCCGCCTCGCCCTTTTCGGCGCGGTCGCTGAAAGGCTTCGTGCGCCGCGTGCTCGACGGCCAAGGGGCGGAAGACGAGGCCTCCTTGCGCCTCTTCGCCGCAGCCTTCGAAGGCGCAGACTTCCACGAAGGCACCACCGCTTTTGTGGAAAAGCGGCGGCCCCGTTTTGGCTGATAGGCTGGCTGTGTTAGCCTGCAGCGGAAGGTCGTGAGAGGTACGGGTATGAAACTGGGGTTGCGCATTGTGCTGGCGGGCGTGGTTATGCTTGGTGCGGGTTCGGCATACAGCAACTCCGACGGGCCGGTGCAAATGTGGCAAACACAGGCGGCTCAGCCCAAGGCCAGCTATCTTGGTGGTCAGCCACTGCCGGGCGGCCTGGAACTTGTGCCTCTGCCTCCGGTTGCCGGGTCGGCTCGCGAAACGCGCGATTTGGCCGGTGCAGAAGCAGCGATCCAGCAGCAATCTGGCCCCCGTTGGGACTTGGCCGCAGCGGATGCCGATTTGCGTCCGGGGCGCGCTTCGGCGGCTTTCTCCTGCGCGGCGGGCTTCCCGATTGATCATGATCATGCCCCGGCCTTGAACGCATTGCTGGACCGTGCATTGGCTGATCTCGGGTTGTCGACCAGCGAGGTAAAGAAGCGCTACAGCCGTGCTCGGCCGTTCATGGTCAATGGCCGGCCAAGTTGCACGCCAACGTCGGATAGTGGACTGCGGAAGGATGGGTCCTATCCTTCAGGTCACAGCGCGATTGGCTATGGCTTCGGCCTGATCCTTGCGGAAATCGTGCCTGATCGTGCGGCCCAGTTGGTCGCGCGGGGGCGGGCCTATGGCGACAGTCGCCGTATATGCAACGTCCATTGGATGAGCGACATCGAGGAAGGGCGCAATGTTGCCGCCGCAACGGTCATGCGCCTTAACGCCGATCCTGCGTTCCGCGCCGATCTTGACGCCGCCCGTGCGGAAGTGGCCGCATTGCGTGCGAAGAGCCCGGTCACGCCCACCACTTGCGCTGCTGAGTCCGAAGCGTTGGCCAGGACTGCGGCGTTCTAGAGCCTCGAATTTATGGCAGGAGCACGGTCGACCCGGTCGTGCGCCGCGCTTCAAGTTCGGCGTGGGCGCGGGCGACTTCCTCCAGCGGATAGGTCTGCCCCACGGTCACCGAAAGCGCGCCGCTGGCGATCATCTCCCACACCCGCGCCGCGCCTGCTTCGCGCTCGTCCGGATCGGCGTAATAGTGATAGAGCGTTGGCCGGGTGACGAAGAGCGAGCCCTTTTGCGAGAGTGTGCCGAGCGCGACGCCTGTGACAGGGGCCGAGGCATTTCCATAGCTGACGATTAGGCCGCGCGATGCGACCGAATCAAGGCTGGCTTCCCAGGTATCCTGTCCGACGCCGTCGAAGGCCACGTCGACGCCTGCGCCACCGGTGAGATCGCGCACCGCTGGCGCAACCGCATCGGTCGCGTAATTGATCACATGGTCCGCGCCCGCCGCCAACGCGGCACGGGCCTTGGCTTCGGTCGAAACCGTTCCGATGACTTCGGCGCCAATATGCTTGAGCCACTGCACCAGCAGCAGCCCGACCCCGCCCGCCGCCGCGTGGACCAGGACCGGCATCCCTGCCTCCACACAGGCGCAGCGCTCGATGAGGAATTCCGCCGTGCAGCCCTTGAGCGTTGCAGCAGCGGCGGTCACGTCGTCGATTGCGTCCGGTAGGCGCAGCAGCGTTTCGGCGCGGTAGATCCGCGCCGTGGCATAAGCGCCGAGGGTGGGTCCGAACGTGGTGACGCGGTCGCCTTCGGCAAGGCCGCTCACGCCCGGGCCAACCGCGACAACGCGCCCTGCCGCTTCCGAGCCCAGCCCGCTGGGCAGCGCAGCGGGGTAGATGCCGCGGCGGTAATAGGTGTCGATCATGTTGAGGCCGACGGCGGTATGCGCGACCAGCACTTCGCCCGCGGCAGGGGCGGGGAGCTCGGCGTCGACCCATTCGATCACCTCGGGGCCGCCAGTGCGGGTGATGCGGGCGACGCGTGCGTGCATGGCAAGGCTTCTCCAAGGATATGTGCGGGGGAGATGGATCAACCCTCGCGCCAGGGCAAGGCGTTAAAAAAACCGGCACTGCTGCCTGTAAAAACCTGACACTTTGGCCGGGCGCATTTTGGCGCGAACCGGCGCACTGTTCGGACAGAATGCGGGAGCCACCCGCTGCACGGATTCGAGAGAGGACCAGCCCATGAGCCTTCGCGGCCCAGTTGCCACCCCGATGGCCATCCCTACCCCGATGGCCATCCCTACCCCGATGGACGGACGCGATCCCTCGCACTTGCGCGGCGATCCGATCACAGGGGACCGCTACTTCTCGCCCGAATTCGCGAAGGCGGAATGGGACAATATGTGGACGCGCATCTGGCACATCGCCGGGCGCACGGCGGAAATCCCCGAGGCGGGCGATTTCCTCGTCCACACCTTCCTCAAGGAATCGGTGATCGCGGTTCGGCAGGACGATGGCTCCATCCGCGCGTTCTACAATTCCTGCGGGCACCGGGGCATGCGCATGGTCCACGATTCCAGCTCGGTCGAGGCGTTTCACTGTCCTTACCATGGCTGGCGCTGGGGCATCGACGGTGTGCTCAAGCATGCGCAGGACGCCGATGTCGATTTCAAACAGGGCAACCCTTGCGGCAAGCTCAAGCTCAAGGAATTGCGCTGCGATACCTGGGGCGGGTTCGTGTGGTATTCGATGTCGGACGACAGCCCCGGCCTGCTCGAATTCCTCGACCCCATGCCGCAAGTGTTCCGCAACTATCCGATGGACACGGCGGTGCGGGTGGCGTGGTATCGTATCGAGATTGACGCCAACTGGAAGTTCGTCACCGACAACTTCTCGGAAAGCTATCACACCCGCACCGCGCACCCTCAAGTGCCCGCATGGATCGATCAGGACGTCGATTCCGCACGGCATGAAATGTGGCCAAAGGGCCATGGCCGCACCGTCCAGCCGATGCGTCCATCGCTGACCGACCGCCCTGCCGAGGGCACCGAACACGTCTTTGCGCATATTCTGCGCCAGTGGGACATCGATCCCGCCGCTTACGCCACGTATGAAGACTTCGCGCTGCAGGGGTGGAAGGACCTCAAGGCCGCGAAGCGCAAGCTGTGGCGGGAGCGCGGATATCTCCATTACGAGCACATGGACGACGAGGAGATCACCGACAGCCCGCACACGGTGATGTTCCCCAACGTGACGATCAGCTTCCTGCCCGACAACCTGATCCTGTTCCGAAGCGAACCGCACCCGTCCAACCCTGAGCGATCCTACTTCGACTTGTGGTGCATGGCCTTCCCGGTGGAGGGGCAGAAGGAAGTGGAATCGATCATGGCGGGCGTGCGTCCGTTCAAGGAAGTGGCCGAATGCGAACACCGCGTGTTCGATGGCGGACGCGGCGTGCCCGAGCTTGCCGCCAGATCGTCTATCAGGACATGGAATTGGCCGAGGCGATGCAGGAAGGCATGCACTCGCGCGGCTATACTGACGCACACCTGTCCGATCAGGAAACCCGCATCCGCTTTTTCCACGAAACGCTGAACGACTGGATCGCAGGGCGGCAGGGGCGGTGAGGGCTTAGCGCCCCGCCAGCCCTCACCGCCGCATCTGCAAACCAAAGGACCACCAATGACACTTTACCCTCGGGCAAAGTGTCACCCGCGACAAATGTGGGATCAGGGGGCGAAAGGCGCAGAAAGGGGATTCACGGGAATCCCGTTATGTGCTTCCTTGAATCCCGTAATGTTCCACTCTGCAATCACAACCGCGCCTCCATCAGCGCAAGGCCCCCAGGGCGAGATGGCGCGGCTGCTCGACCTGCTCGCCCATGTCAGCACGCGGCCACGCTATGCTTTCATGGTGTTGAGCCTTATTGCTGAAGTGGCCAGCGCCGATGGCGAGGCGGGGCCGTTCGTCAAGCGCGGGCGCGAACAGCACACCTTGCGCGATTGGTTATGTGACAGCCTTGCCCCGATGGGTGGCCGCGATCCGCGCCGCATAGCGCTGGCGGCCCGCGTAGAGGCTGACCTCGTTGCTGCCGGAACACTCCCGGCCGATCAGGCGAAATCCGCCGCGCTGGTCGAACAGGAACTGCGCGACCGTATCCGCGCCTCGGGCAAGACGAACTTGAGCCGCGCGGTGTCAGAACTGGTAAAGCGGGGCTGCTGCGCCGCTATTACGCGGGCTATGCCGTCGACCATGAAAATCGCGGTGGACAGCGCCACGCGGTCTATGTGCTGCTCGG